>NZ_JBVVQH010000003.1:0-372587 GCF_055811115.1 Mesorhizobium sp. WSM4832
CCCCCCCCCCCCCCCCCCCCCCCCCCCCCCCCCCCCCCCCCCCCCCCCCCCCCCCCCCCCCCCCCCCCCCCCCCGCGACTTGGTTGGGACAGTCTACATGCCGAGCGAGGCTTTGTAGAGCTTGACCTGGTTTTCGCGGCCGATCTGGTCGGTCAGCTTTTCCCAGGCGGCGGCGATGGCGTCGGCGCCTTCCTGCGCCTTCATCTTGCCGGCGAAGGTGTTGGCCAGGATGTCCTCGGCGGCGGAATAGTACTGGAAGATGCCGGGGATACGCGGCTCGATCGCGGCGTTCGGATGGTTGTAGCTATCGCCTTCCGACTTGAGGTAGGAGGTGATGAAGGCCTCGTCATAGCCGGCCGCTACCCATTCCGGAACGTTGAAATGGGAGTTGCGGTAGGGCTGGAAGCCCGACGGATACATCGCCGTCCAGATCGACAGGTCCTTGCCGCCGAGATGGGCGGCGGCGGACCATGCGGCCTTCTTCTTCTTTTCGTCGCTATCGACGCGGGCCATGACATAGACGCCCCAGCCGAGATAAGCGCAGTTCGGCGCATAGTTCGGGCCGCTGGCGAGCTTTTCCCACTTGCCGGTCTTGGAATTGTAGACGTCGTCGGAGCCCGGCAGGATCGAGAAGCCGGTGACGTCGCCGATGACCGAGGAGTCGTTGGTCTTCACGTTCGAGCCGACATCGCCCCACCAGGGGATCATCGAGCCGGTGCCGGCCAGGAACTGCTGGAAGGCGGTGGTGTTCGGATCGGCGTTGATCTGGTCGGCTGGTTCGGACGGCAGGGCGTCGATCACGTCCTGGATGGCGCGCACCCAGGCGGGATTGTTGATGCGCGGCTTCATCGTGTCGGCATCGAACAGCCAGGCCTTGTCGTCGGGATGCTTGGCATAGGCGGTGGCGCGGCTGCCAAGGAAGTAGAAGCCGAAACCGCCCCAAGGCTTGGGCGCGTCGAGGTAGCCATAGACGTCCTGGCCCTTGAACTGCTTGCCCTTGAGGAACTTGGTGACAGCCTGCACTTCCTGCCAGGTCTTCGGCACACCCCATTCGGTGGTTGCGCCGCTGTCCTTCCACTGCTTGGCGAGATCGGCATCGGCGAACACGTCGGTGCGGTAGTTGAAGTTATGCGCGTCGCCATCGATGGTCACGCGATACTGCTTGCCGTCCCAGGTGCCGACCGGCGGCTTCAGGTAGTTGACGAGATCGTCGAAGTCGATCTGCTTCTTGACCCAATCCGGCATCTCGGAGGTAAGGCCCTTGCCGCAGACATCGCCTTCGAAAGGCGCGCCCATCTCGATGATGTCGAAGTCGACGGTCTTGGTGGCGATCGACTGCTGCAGGCGGGCGTTGTAGTCGGCCTGGGCGAGGTCGATCCAGCTGATCTTGGCGCCCGTATAAGCCTCCCACGGCTTCAGGAAGCCGCGGAACAGCACGTTGTGCAGGTTCTGGTTGTTGAGGCCCATGAAGGTGAGCTCGACGCCGGCGAACTCGCCTTCCTTGACATTGGCCTTGGTCGCCTCGAGGCAGAGCTCGCCGACCTTCTGGAAGTCGGCATCGGTCGGCTGGCCTTTGCCAACGCCCGGGATCTGCAGGATTTTCGAGCGCAGGTCGTCGGCCGCCGCCGCCGGCTTCGTCAGCACGCCGAGCCCGGTGCCGGACGCAGCCGCGAGCGCCGCCATGCTGGCAGCACCCTTCAGCAGATCGCGGCGGCTCGCGCCGGCGCGCATCAGTTTTTCATATAGATCGACTCTCATCTACAGGTTCCTCCCAGAACAACAGCTATTGAATTGAAGTGCCAATCTCTCGGACGTCGAAACGTCTGACGGTTCTCCTCGACCATACGGGGACGTGGGACCCCACCCTGCGTCGCCGAAGCTCCGATTTCCCGGTAAGATACGGCTGTCGGATTGGCACTCGCCACTATTCGCGTAATCGATTACCTTGTCAACAAGATAGGCTTTTTACCTATAAGATACCGACTTGCCGTTGCCCTTGGCAGTGGCTAGCTTCACCGCAAAGATAAAGGGGAGACAATGGCTCAAGTCGCGATCAGCAGTGTGGCCAAGGCGTTCGGAACCGTCAAGGTCCTGCATGAGGTCAGCGTCGACATTGCCGACGGACAGTTCGTCGTGCTGGTCGGCCCGTCGGGATGCGGCAAGTCCACGCTGCTGAGGATGGTGGCCGGGCTGGAGACCGTTTCCGGCGGCACGATCTCGATCGGCGACCGCGTCGTCAACAATCTGCCGCCGGCAAAGCGCGACATCGCCATGGTGTTCCAGAATTACGCGCTCTATCCGCACAAGACGGTGGAGCAGAACATGGCTTTTGCGCTGAAGCTGCGCGGCACCGATCCTGCCGTGGTGGCCGAGCGGGTCAAGCGCGCCGCCGACATCCTCGACCTCGCCCCCTATCTCAAGCGCTATCCGCGCCAGCTTTCGGGCGGTCAGCGTCAGCGCGTCGCCATGGGCCGCGCCATCGTGCGCAACCCGCAGGTGTTCCTGTTCGACGAGCCGCTTTCCAACCTCGACGCCAAGCTGCGCGTGCAGATGCGCACCGAGATCAAGGAACTGCACCAGCGGCTGAAGACCACCACCATCTACGTCACCCACGACCAGATCGAGGCCATGACCATGGCCGACAAGATCGTCGTGATGCGCGACGGCCGCATCGAGCAGGTCGGCGCGCCGCTGGAGCTGTTCGATCGGCCGGCGAACCTTTTCGTCGCCGGTTTCATCGGCTCGCCCTCGATGAACCTGCTAAAGGGCACTGTGAAGAAGGCCGAGAAGCCGGTGGTCGAGATCGCCGGCACGGCGTTCCCGATGCCATCGAGCGCCGTTGCCGAGGAAGGCCAGGCCGTTGTCTATGGCGTGCGGCCGGAACATCTGGAGATCCATCCGGACGGCGTCGAGTCCAAGATCTCGGTGGTCGAGCCGACCGGCTCCGAGACCCTGGCTTTCGTGCGCTTCGGCGAGGGCGAGATGGTGGCGCTGTTTCGCGAGCGCCACGACTTCAAGCCGGGTGACACGCTGAAGCTCAAGCCCCGTCTCGACCAAGTCCACCTTTTCGACGCCGGGACCGGCAAGCGTCTTTAGAGTTTGCGCAATTCCGGACGGAAAACCGCTCACACTTTTCCTGGAATTGCTCCAGACCGCACACAGACTTCCAAGAGGAAACCATGCTCAAAGGGATCAATCCGCTGCTCAATGCCGATGTGCTCCAGGCGCTGCGGGCGATGGGCCATGGCGACGACCTGATCATCGCCGACACCAATTTCCCGTCCGACTCCGTGGCGCGGGAGACCGTGCTCGGCAAGCTTTTGCGTATCGACGCATCGGCGGCGGACGTGGTGAAGGCAGTCTTGTCGCTCTACCCGCTGGATACTTTCGTCAACGATGCGGCGGCGCGCATGGAGATCGTCGGCAAGCCGAACGAGATTCCGCCGGTGCAGAAGGAGGTGCAGAAGGAGGTCGACGCTGCCGAAGGCAAGCCCTGGCCGATGATCTCGATCGAGCGCTACGCCTTCTATGAGCGATCCAAGAAGGCCTATTGCGTGATCCAGACCGGCGAGCGCCGCTTCTATGGCTGCTTTGCCTTCCGCAAGGGCGTGGTGCCGCCGGATGCGGAGTGAAACAATGGCCAACGGCAAGCCTGTCGTGATTTTGGGCGTGTTCGTCGCCGACACCGCTTACCGCGCCGATCGCCAGCCGCGCCTGGGCGAGACGATCCTCGGCAATTCCTTCAAGCTCGGCCCGGGTGGCAAGGGCTCGAACCAGGCCGTGGCCGCCGGCAAGCTCGGCGCCGATGTCACTTTCCTGACCAGGCTCGGCGTCGATGCCTTCGCCGACATGGCAAAGCAGACCTGGAAGGACGCAGGCGTGAAAAGCGCCGTGATCGATACGCCCGACAGCTATACCGGCGCGGCCTATATCTTCATCGAGGAAGGCAGCGGCAACAACGCCATCATCGTCAGCCCGGGCGCCGCGATGCTGATCTCGTCCGCCGACATCGAGGCGCATGCTGGCCTGATCCGATCCGCCGGCGTGTTCGTCACCCAGCTCGAACAGCCGATTGACGCAGCCCTGAAAGCCCTGGAGATCGCACGCCGGGCAGGGGTGACGACCATCCTCAACCCGGCGCCGGCCGCCACGCTGCCGGACAGCATCTACGCGCTTTGCGACTATGTCACGCCCAACGAGACCGAGGCCGAAGGGCTGACCGGCATAAAGGTGTCGTCGATTGACGATGCCCGCCGCGCCGCCGACAGCCTGCTGGCCAAGGGCGCTGGCGCCGTCATCGTGACGCTCGGCGAGAACGGCGCGCTGCTGCATACCAAGAGCTGTTCCGAGCATGTCGGCGCGGTCAATGCCGGCCCGGTGGTCGAGACCACGGGGGCGGGCGATGCCTTCAACGGCGGCCTCGCCGCCGCCTTGGCAAAGGGCGTCGAACCGCTTGAGGCGGTGCGCTTTGCCTGCGCGGTCGCCGGCATTTCGGTGACCCGCCCCGGCACCGCGCCGTCAATGCCGACCCTCGAGGAAGTCGAGGCGCTGCTGGCGCAGGCTTGAAGTCGCCAGCCTCGCGCGCAGTCTCATCGCGTTCCCAGCATCGCGCCCGACAGCGCCTGCCGCAACCCATTACAATTTGGTCTCTTGCGACCACACGGTGGCATATTAGCAACGGTTAATGTTATTCGGCGCCGACCTCTTGCGTCGACCGCATAGGTGTCCCGTAATGGATCACTGTGTCTGGCACCGCAATTGCACTGTCAGCGATGCCGGGGCGGACTGTGCCCCGGTAGCCGGGGGGCAAATTTGGGGGCCCCGCCGCTCCGCGAATGGAGCGGCGGGCTCTTTTCCCAGTTGAGTTAAGGGCCGCCTAAACGCCAAAGCCTTGGGTGCTAATGCCGATGTATTTTCCTCAATTTCTGGTGGGCATGTTCGCGACGTCGTTCATCACGGCGATCTGGGCAGAGCTGGAAACCGGCTCGGTCTGGAAGGCGATCGGCTGGTCCATCCTTGCGATGATCATCCTTCAGGTTGGATATGTCGGACTGGTGGTCCGGCTGATCTACAAACGGCAAGGCACTGAGGCAGACCTGGTATCGGCAAATTCCACGCCACCGGTCCATCGAGCGCGTCCGCGCTAGTCGAAATTCAGCCATCGACCTGCTCTTCGGAACGCAACGAGTGCGCGCGCGTTTCATTGTCTTGTCCGAGACAAGGCAGTCTGCCGGAACGGTGGGATGAAAAAGCCCTATCAAAAGCCAACTCTTGTAAAGCGTGAGAAGCTCACCCAACGGACGGCCCAGATTGTCGCGTCCGGCGTCATACTGGGCGAGTGATTTCCGAGATCGAGCCTGGGGTCGCGCTAAAGTATCCTGCTGGTCAGCTCCAGCATGGTCGTTGCGCCCTGCTCGCTGCCGGGCGTATGCACGACGCGCAGAACCCGAAGGTCCTTGCTCGACCCGTCGACCGGCATCGACACGCTTTCGCCAACCCGCGGCAATTCCTGGAAGGCGAGCTCGTCGACATCCCTGGCGTCATCGATCGAAATGCGGCATCTCACAGCCATCTTGATCTCCCGTCTTTTTCGCCCGTGGGCTGAACGGGACAAGATTGGAATGGTTCCGGGATCAAGGCCTAGCAGCGACTACGTTCATTGGTCGCGGGACCAGCCGCCGACGATTACCGGCGCAAAAGGCCGCAAATTGCTCGGCCAAGAACGCAAACGAATACAAAAGTTGAAACTTTCCGAAGAATGAAAGTTGAAACTCTTTAGAGGGAAAGGGCCTAAGCCCTTGAAAAGATGGCGCGAGTGACGGGGCTCGAACCCGCGACCTCCGGCGTGACAGGCCGGCACTCTAACCGACTGAGCTACACCCGCGCACAGACGAGCACGTGTCAGGCGTGTTCGTCGTTGGGCGGTGGATAAGGGGTTCGCCTGCGGGTGTCAAGCGCGGCATTCAAGCATTACAGCAATCAGGAGAAGGTTTTTTGACAGCGGCGGCGAGGTTGCGGAAATCCGCTTGGTCGCGCATGCGCCGGGCGCTCATTTGGCCTTGCGAATGCGGCCCTAACTGCTTAAAGGTCCGCGCTCAAGCGGGCGATTAGCTCAGTTGGTAGAGCGCTTCGTTTACACCGAAGATGTCGGCGGTTCGAGCCCGTCATCGCCCACCAGCCTGCCGGACAAGCCGAAGCAGAATGCGGCAGCGGCCCTTGCCGGGGCCGCCACCTTATCAAGCGCCGGGTTCAGGCGCGGCTACTGCCTGACGTAGCAGCGTTTGCGAGCGCCCGGAGCAGGGTCATCGCCAAAGGCGTCGTTGCCGCATCTGACACCGTTCCTGAAAACATCCTGCGCGTACTGGCCACGTGCGCCGTATCTGACCATCGCGCGGCCGCGGAAATCGCAGAATTCACCCTCCCTGGCGCAGACCGCCCATCCGCCGCGGTCCGGGCGTGAGCCGTAATCGTCGTCCCCGTAGTTGTCGTCGTCGCCATAGTCGCCGCCACCGCGCGCGACGAAGTAGCAGGCCTTTTCACGGCCGGGGGCGGGGTCGCCAAAAAGGCGATTCGAGCAGGGCACGGCCCGACGGTCGAAAAACCGTGCGGTGGTCCGGCCCCGGGCGCCGTAGATCACTTGCGTAGGGTAGGGCAAGCGGCATATGCCGCCCTCATTCGCGCATCGCCGCAGTTGCTGGGCCGAGGCGGCGGTGGGGAAAAGGGCAGTGGCGGTCGCAGCCAAGCCGATGACGCAACTGACTGCCAACGCCATTCGGATCAAGAAAATTGAGGTCTTTGACACGATACGTCTCCCGTTTTGATTTCAATCAACACCTTAAAGCGAAGCTGTTAAACGCGCGATGAATGCCCTGAACGTCGGTCGTACGCCCGATTATCGCTCGCTATTTGCGGTTGTCGAGAGGCCAAAGAAGTGACGCCAGCCAATGCGGTCTGGGCCGGCAGCGATTTTATGCGCCGCTCAACGAACGAGCCAATCGCTTTCCATATGCGGCGGACAGATCGCCGGCTCGTTCCAGGTAGGGAGTTGGCCATGTCGGTGGAGAGGGCCGGGAATTTTATTTTTATGCATGTCGTTGTCCCAGAACCGCTGCACACTTCTGGGCGACATGTATTAGGCCCTGCCTATGCGATGTCCTGGCCGATTGCCGGCCGTCAAAACCACCGCAATGGTGAGGCGGCAGGGGAAGCCGCGGCTTGTCCCCGACCAGATCGATCCGGCGAGGAGAAAAGATGATCGAACTGCCCTTTGGTCGCGAAGAGTACCGGCAGCGGCTCGGAAAAATCCGTGCCGAGATGGCCAAGCGCGGCATCGAGCTCCTGGTCGTCAACGACGTCGCCAACCAGCATTACATCACCGGCTATGACGGCTGGTCGTTCTACACGCCGCAGGTGGTGCTTGTCCCGATCGAGGATGCCGAGCCTGTCTGGCTAGGCCGCGCCATGGACGCGGCCGGCGGCTTGCTGACGGCATGGATGAAGCCGGAAAACGTGGTCGGCTTCCCGGAGGACCATGTCCAGCGCGCCGATCGGCATCCGATGGACTGGATCGCGGCCTGGATCGTCACCAAGGGCTGGGGCGCCCGCCATATCGGTATCGAGCTCGAAGCCTATTATTTTTCGCCGAAGGCGCATGCGCGGCTTGTCGCCGGGTTGCCGAACGCGAAATGGCAAGACGCCGATCTTCTTGTGAACTGGATCCGCGCGGTCAAGTCGGTGCCCGAAATCGCCTATCTGCGCAAGGCATCGAGGCTGGCCGAGGCGGCGGTCGCGCGGGCGTTCGAAGTGATCGCCCCGGGCGTGCGCGAATGCGATGCGATCGCCGCCATCCAGGCGGCGCAGATTGCCGGCAGCCCCGATTTCGCCGGCGACATAACGGCGCTGCCGCCGACGATCCTCGGCGGCGAAAACGCTTCCGCGCCGCACATCATGTGGAGCGACCGGCGGTTCGGAAAGGACGAAACGATTGCGCTCGAGCTTGCCGGCGTCTGCCGCCGCTACGCGGCCGGGCTCGCCAGGACGATGCAGCTCGGCAAGACGCCGACGCGTGTCGCGGACACGGCGAAGGCGGTGATCGAAGGCATGGATGCGGTGCTCGATACGGTCCGGCCGGGCATGGCCGCTGAAGCGGTCGAAGCCGCCTGGCGCAAGGTCATCCAGCGCCACGGGCTTAAGAAGGAATCGCGTATCGGCTATTCCATCGGCGTTGCCTATCCGCCCGATTGGGGCGAGCACACGATCAGCCTGAGACCTGGCGACAAGACGGTGCTTCAATCCGGCAATGTCGTACATTCCATCCTGGGCATGTGGATGGATGGCTGGGGCATCGAGATCAGCGAGACCATCCTGGTGACCGACGCCGGCAACGAGACGCTGACGAAGTTCCCGCGGGATATCCATGTCAAATTCTGACCTGCCGTCTCCGGCGAGCGATACCGCCCGACATCGATAGCGAATTTCTCGATCGGATGATCGTGATCCGCCGCTTTGGTTTCGGCGGCAACCAGGTTATGTCAGGGCAGGAAGATCCTGGCGCTTAGCGAGATCGCGAACACCGGTGTCCCGGGTCGCCAACCAGTTAAAGGTACTGCGCGACCTTCTTGCCGACGGTCAGGAAGCGGAGCGGGTCGATCGCCTCGCCATCGTGGCGCACTTCGTAGTGAAGGTGCGGACCAGTCGAGCGGCCGCTGCTGCCGGTTTTGCCGATGACGTCGCCGGCGGCCAGCTTCTGGCCGACGCTCACATCGATCTCGCTCAAATGTCCGTAGCGTGTGGCAAAGCCGTTGCCATGGTCGACTTCGATCATGCGGCCGTAGCCACCTGCCCAGCCGGCCCTGGTGACGGTGCCGGCGGCCGTGACCTTGGCGGGCATGCCGATCGGTGCCCTGAAATCCATTCCCGTGTGCAAGGCGGCGCTGCCCAGGATCGGGTCGGTGCGCACGCCGAATGGGCTGGTCACGGCATGACCAGGGGCGGGGTTGGCGAGCGGCAGCTTGCGCGCTTCCTTCTTGACCCCGTCGAGCGCATCGAGCGCTTCGTCCAGTTCCTTGACCTTGCTGTCGAAGACCATCGAGGGATCGAGCGGAACCAGCGGGCCGCCGACATCGCTCTTGCCGAGTTCGCTGTCGACCGGGAGGCCCGCCGCTTGCAGCGCCTGCGCGATGGCATCGGCATTCTTGTAGGCGTTGTCGGCAAGCGTTGTGATGCGCGAGAGCTGCTGGCTCTCGATTGCCTTCAGCGCCGCATTGATCGAGACGAACAGCTTGTCGGCGCGATCGGCGGCCGTTTCGCCGTCAAGCGGATCGGACCTTGTCGACCAGAGCGAGAATGGCCTTGTGTCGCCGGCGCCCAAGGATGCGACGGAATAGGTCGGCGCCTGCGAAAGGCTGCCGGTGATCTCCGGATTTTCGTCGGGCTTGGGCGTCGCCGCGCTTGTCGCGGGTGCGTCGCCGACCTCGATTTCGGCGCGCTCGAGGATCGGGCCAAGCCGTCCGTGGCGCTCGCTGAGCTGGGTCTGTCTTGCCAGCAACTCGCTGACCTTGGTCTCCATCAGCTGCTGGTCGAGAAGCTGGCGGCTGGTGATGCGGTCGACCTGGGCGCGCAACCCCGAGATGCGGTCCTCGTAGGCTTGCTGCATGCGCGCCTGCCTGGCCGTTGTGGCGCCGATCAGGTCGTCGCGCAGCACAAGGTAGGACGTGGCGAGCAGGTAGCCGATGGCGATCGCCGCCAGGGCCGAGCCGATGAAGGCGGCCAGCCAGGGGCGGATGGTGAAATGCCTTATCTCGTTGCCCCGGGCGATGATGACCGTATGCGGTTCCTTGCGCCTGCCGAAGACAGCTGACTGACCGGTTGGTTTCACGGGGACCAAGCTTTCGTTACGGGACCAACGACGAGCCTGATTACACATTATTAGGGTTAACAAAGTTTTGCCGGCCGCAATCCCGGCGCAACCTATTCCCGTATTACGGGCAGCGGGTTGCGGCGAGGCGGCTTCGGTGCGTCAGAGCACGCGCACGGCCTCAAGCACCTCTTCGGCGTGGCCCTTGACTCGTACCTGGCGCCAGATGCGGGCGATGCGGCCGTCCTTTCCGATCAGGAAGGTGGCGCGCTCGACACCCATATATTTGCGCCCGTACATCGTTTTCTCGATCCACAAATGATAGGCGTCGATCACCTTGCGCTCCTCGTCGGCGACGAGATCGACGGTAAGATCGTACTTTGCCTTGAATTTGTCGTGTTTCTTCACGCTATCCGGCGACAGCCCGATCACCACGGCGCCGGCCTTTTCGAATTCCCGCTTCAACTGCGAGAAGCCGATCGCCTCGTTGGTGCAACTCGTGGTGTCGTCCTGCGGATAGAAGTAGAGTACAACAGGCTTGCCCCGGAATGCGGCAAGGCTAAGGGAGCCGCCGCCGTCGCGCGGAAGGTCGAATTGCGGCGCAACGTCGCCGACGTCGAGATCAGCCATATCGATGCCCTTGTTAGCGGTTACGCGCGGGAAATCATCGATATAACGTGAGGCGGGGATTCGTCCACGACGAGTTCGTCACAACGGAAGATTGCTTGGATCAGGAAGACCCGCAGCACGAGAAGATAAGGTTCAGGCGTGACGAGATCACCGACCTGGCGACGCTTCCATCCGCGTGCAGCGTGCCGCCGCTCGGGCGGGCAGCCGTGCGGCGGCGTTTCCGCATTCTCGGTCGCGTGTTTGCCGGGCTTTGCGCGCTCATGCTTCTGGCCGCGGCAGGCGTCTATGTCCTTGGCGCCTCGGGCATCGGCACGGAACGGCTCAGGACCGAGGCGGAGACAGCCATCGAGAAGCTGGCCGGCGTCGATGTCAAGGTCGCCGTCGGCGCGGCGCGGCTGACGCTCGACGGATCGAGCTTCGTCGCCCTGCAGGTGAGCGACGTCAGCCTCAGGACGGCCGACGGCAAGCCGATGGCCGATATCGGGCGCGTGCGTTTCGGCATGCGCCTGCTGCCGCTGCTTTCGGGTGACGTCCGGCTGACCAGCGCCAGATTTTCCGATGCCCACATCGTGGTGGCCGCGATGCCCTCCGGCGGTGGTGACTGGACGGCGGCGCTGCGCAACAAGGATGGCCTTGTCGATCCGGAGAAAGTGTCGGCGGCGGTGTTCGCCAGCGTCAACGACGCGCTGGATGCCGTGCGCGAGGATTCGATGCGCCAGATCGACCTGCGCAACGTCGAGTTCGAATTGCCGGACACCGGGCTGGTCAAGCGTGTGACCGTCACCTCGGCAACCGTCGCTCAGACCGGCACTGGGCGCATGCAGTTCTCCTACGATGCAGATGTCGACGGCCGGCACGCGACCTTGACCGCTTCGGCGACCCGCGATGCCACGGCAAGGCGGATCGCGTCGCTGGACGCCAACCTCGAGATCGCCGGCGCCGGCAATTCCAGCGAGAGCGGTTCGACCGAGACTGCCCCGTCGGCAGAAGGCGGCAAACTGGGTTCGATCGCGCTGAAGCTTTCGGGCTCGGAAGCGTCGGGCGACAACCCGTCGCGCCTGGCGGTCTCGCTGTCGCTCACCGGTTCGGTGCTCGACCTGAACGAGCGCGGCCTGTTGCCGGCCGATGTCGATGCCGATGCCACGCTGGTGGCCGGCTCGAACAAGATCTCGGTCGGCCGGCTGCTGATCAAGAGCGGCCGTTCGAGCTTCGACTTTGCCGGATCGATCGGACCGAAGCCGGCAGCTTCGGGGGAGGAGGCTGCCTACCGCTATGATCTCACCAGCGACGGTTCGACGCTGGCGCCTTCGGAATCGCCGGAACCGGCGCTTCAGTTCGTGGCCCGCATCGCCGGGGTCTACCAGCCGAAAAGCCGCAAGCTCGTCGCCGAACAGATCGGCGTCCGGTCCGGCGGATCGGGCGAGGTGCTGGGCGCGGCCACGGTCGCCTTCATCGACAACGGCCCACCCGGCATATCGCTGTCGCTCAACGTCCACGACATGCCGGTCACGCATGTCAAGCAATTGTGGCCATGGTTCTCGGCCCGCAATGCGCGGCTTTGGGTGCTGCGCAATCTGTTCGGCGGCACCGTGACCGACGCCAATCTGCAGTTCCAGGTGGCGCCAGGCCGCCTGGGCAACGGCGTGCCGCTTGCCGGCGACGAAGTGTTCGGCCGCTTCCAGATCGAAGGATCGCGCTTCGATACCGCCGGACGCATCCCGCCGATCCGCGACGCTGTCGGCGTCGTTGCGTTCCACGGCAACGATGTCGACATCGCGCTCTCCTCGGGCAGCGTCTATATGCCGAGTGGCCGCACCGTTGCGGCAAGCGGCGGCACGCTGGCGATCAAGAACGCGAACCGGCCGATCGTGATCGGCGGGCTTGAGATCGATGTCGCCGGGGAGGCCCCGGCGATAGCCGAGCTTGCCTCCTACGAGCCGATCAATGCCATGCGCCATGTCGGGTTGGCGCCGGAAGACCTGTCGGGCACCGTCACCGGCCACGTCAGGGCGGACATTCCGCTGACAAGGGGCATGGATACATCGAGGCTCGATTGGCTGGTCTCGCTCGACTATCAGGACCTGTCGCTGGCGAAGCCTTTCGAGGACCAGACGGTGACCGGGGCCAATGGCTCGATCACCGTCGGGCCAAAGCAGGCGGTGATTTCCGCCGAGGCCAAGCTCAACGGCATTCCGGCAGAGCTCGACCTGATCGAGCCGCTCGCCGACGACGGGCCGGCGCGAAGCCGCAAGATTGAGCTGGTTCTCGACGACAAGACGCGCAACGCCAGCATGCCCGGCCTGTCGGACCTGCTCTCGGGCACCATCAAGGTGGCGATCGACAAGAGCGGCGAGGGCGCCCAGCAGGTCTCCGCGGACCTGACCAACGCCAGGCTCGACATTCCCTGGGCAGGGTGGAGCAAGGGCGCCGGCATTCCCGCCAAGGTCAACTTCGATATGGCGAAGTCCGGCAGCACCACCACATTGACGGATTTCGATCTCGATGGAAAAAGCTTTTCGATCGAAGGCAATGTGACGCTGGTCAACGGCTCACTGTCCACGGCCCGCTTCAGCAAAGTTTCGCTGAACAGAGGCGATGACGTCGCCGTTTCGGTCAAGCGTTCCGGCAAGAGCTACGCCGTCGATGTCAGCGGCGCGTCGCTCGACGCCCGCTCGCTGATCAAGCAGTTCACCTCCGATGTCGACACCGCCACGAAGGGCGCCGGCAGCGGCGCGATCTCGGTGAGCGCCGATGTGGCGTCGTTGACCGGTTTCCACGACGAGGCGCTGTCCAATCTCAAGCTCGAGTACAGCGCCGCCGGATCGCGCGTGAACGGGCTCAACGTCACCGCCGCGGCGAGCTCTGGCGCCGCGATTGCGATCAGCAACACCACCAGCGAAGGCGGCCGCGTGCTCAGGGTAAAGTCGGCCGATGCCGGCGCGATCCTGCGTTTCCTCAACGTCTATGAGCATATGGAAGGCGGTGCGATCACGCTGTCGCTGTCCGGCGCCGCCGACGGTCCGATGAAGGGGCAGGTGGATGCCAGCAATTTCTACGTGGTCAACGAGCCCAAGCTGGCCTCGATCGTGTCGACCACGCCGGCCGGCGATACACGCAGCCTGAACGAAGCCGTCAAAGGCAAGATCGATACGTCCCGCGTGCAGTTCGAGCGCGGCTTCGCCGAGATCGACAAGGGCTCCGGCTACCTGAAACTGGCGAACGGCCTGCTGCGCGGCCCGCGCATCGGCACGACCTTCCAGGGCACGCTCTACGATCCGGACAACAACATGGACATGACCGGCACTTTCATGCCGGTCTACGGGCTGAACCGCATCTTCGGCGAACTGCCGCTGTTCGGGCCGCTGCTCGGCAACGGCCGCGACCGCGGCCTGATCGGCGTCACCTACCGCCTGCGCGGCAATGCCAACAAACCGACGCTCAACATCAATCCGCTGTCCGTCGTGGCGCCCGGGATATTCCGCTCGATCTTCGAGTACCGTTGAAGCCGGTTGCGTGTGGCCAAAACATGGGCCTGTTGCGAGCCTCGCCGGCAGATGATGCCCTACCACGATCTGAGGCTCGCAGACATCCTCCGGCGAAGTTAGCGCGGCGCCAGCCCTGCGCTTGCGGAATCCTCTGCGGTTTATCTGCGATTGTGCTAATATATGCGGGTCATGCACTTTCGTGCGCGACCAGCATCTAGGAGGGTGCGATGAAAACCATGAATCGCAGGTCTGCAATAGCTCTCGGTGTGACAGCCGCCGCGGTATCGCCTTTGTTCACCCTGGCGGCATCTGCAAAGACCAAGAAATACGGTCCGAAGGAAGGCAAGGAGATTGCGCCCGGTGTCAGAATAGTTGAGGTCGGCACCGGCAATTCCGACATTGCCGCCTACAAGAGCATTGCGATTGTCGACGCGGTCTTTCAGCCCGGCGCACACGCACCTCAAATGATGATGGACAACGACATGGTATGCACCATTACTTCCGGCGCATTCACCATCAAGAAAGCAGACAAGGAATTCAAGCTCAAGGTGGGTGACGTGTACACCTGCTCCAAGGGCAAGACCGATGAGGCGACGAATACAAGCAAGGAGGTCGGCGTGCATCGCATCGCCATCCTGATACCTGCCTAGAGCAATTCAAGGAAAAGTGTGAAACGGCTAGGTTCGGCGCCTTCGCCGTGGCCTTCCGCCTGGAATTGCGTCAAAACGAAGAGATAGAGCGGTTCACCGTTTCCGTGAAACGATGAACCGCTCCAGGAATATCCCGGCCGGATGATCGGTCGCACAACGTGCGGCCGCCGTTTTCAAAGTAAAGTGTGCCAGGCCTGGTTCGCGAACCCCTGAAAGCTGTCGCGATTGCGAGTGATCCGAATGCCGCGCGCCTGCCAGATGGTCAGGCCGGCCGCACCAGCACGTGCTTCTTCTTGCCAAGCGAAAGCTTCACGACGCCTTCCGCCAGGTCGTCAAGCGTCACCATGCGCCGGTCGTCCGTGACCGGCTGGTCGTTGATGCGCACGGCGCCGCCCTGGATATGCCGGCGCGCTTCGCCGTTCGAGCCGGCCAGCCCGGCGGTGACGAACAGCGCCAGGATGCCGATCCCGGCCTCCAGGTCGGATCTGGCCACCTCGACGCTGGGCAGCGTGTCGGCGAGCGCACCTTCCTCGAAGGTCTTGCGCGCCGTTTCGCTCGCGGTCTCGGCCGCCTCGCGGCCGTGCAGCATGGCGGTGATCTCGGTGGCGAGGATCTTCTTCGCCTCATTGATCTCCGAGCCGCCGAGCTTTGCGAGCCGCGCGACTTCGTCCAGGGGCAGGGTCGTGTAAAGCTTCAGGAAGCGGCCGACATCGGCGTCCTCGGTGTTGCGCCAATACTGCCAGAACTCGTAGGGGCTGAGCATGTCGCTATCGAGCCAGACCGCGCCCGAGGCCGACTTGCCCATCTTGGCGCCCGACGAGGTGGTGAGCAGCGGCGTGGTCATGGCGAAGAGCTGCACGCCCTCCATGCGGTGGCCGAGGTCGATGCCGTTGACGATGTTGCCCCACTGGTCCGAGCCACCCATCTGCAGCCGGCAGCCGACGCGCTTGTAGAGCTCGACGAAGTCGTAGGCCTGCAGGATCATGTAGTTGAATTCGAGAAACGACAGCGACTGCTCGCGGTCGAGCCTGAGTTTTACGGAATCGAAAGCGAGCATGCGGTTGACGGAGAAATGCCGGCCGACATCGCGCAGGAAGTTGACATAGTTGATCTCCATCAACCAGTCCGCATTGTTGACCATGACCGCGTCGCCCGGGCCGCTGCCGAACTTCAAATAAGGCGCGAAATTGCGGCGGATGCCGACGAGATTGTCGTCGATATCCTTAGGGGTCAGCAGCTTGCGCGCCTCGTCCTTGAAGGAGGGGTCGCCGATCATCGAGGTGCCGCCGCCCATCAGCGCGATCGGCCGGTGGCCGGTCTGCTGCAGCCAGTGCAGCATCATGATCTGGATCAGCGATCCGGCATGCAGGCTCTTGGCGGTGGCGTCGAAGCCGATATAGGCGCTCACCGTTTCCTTGGCGAAAAGCTGGTCGAGGGCGGATTCGTCCGAAATCTGGTGGATGAAGCCGCGCTCGCTCATAATGCGCAGGAAATCGGATTTGAAGGCGGACATTTTTTCTTCCCGGAGATCGCTGGGCATTCAGCCAAGCTTGATATGAAGGCGCGCGTTTAGCATCAGCGGGCGATCAGCAAAAGTGGAATCCGGTTTTGCGTTCGATCGCCCGCCGCTCAAAATGCGCGATCAGCAAAAGTGGAATCCGGTTTTGCGTTCGATCGCTCGCCACTCAAATGCGCGGATAGCAAAAGTGGAATCCGGTTTTGCGTCCGGTCGCGCGCGAGGCCGCCGTCCTTGCTTCACCCTTTTTGCTGGCGTAATGAAGCGCCGCGCAAAGACAAGCGCCGCGACGGGGCCATCCCGCAGTTTCAGATCGGACGAGCTCCCGCGATGAACAGGAACTACCTTTTCCTCTTTCTGTTCAGCATCGTCATGACCGTCAGCGGGCTGGCAAGCCTGCCGCCGGTGGACCGCGATGAATCCCGCTTCGTCCAGGCGACCAAGCAGATGGTCGAGACGGGCGACTATGTCGACATCCGCCTGCAGGACGTCACGCGCTACAAGAAGCCGATCGGCATCTACTGGCTTCAGTCCGCGGCCGTGGCGCTGAGCGGCGAGGGGGCGGCAGCGCCGATCTGGGTCTATCGCCTGGTCTCCATGCTGGGCATCGCGCTCGCCGTCGTCGGCATCGGCTGGACGGGCACGAAACTCTTCGGCGCCAATGCCGGGCTGGCCGCCGGCCTGATGATGGCGGCGATATTCGCCACCGCATTCGAGGGGCGTGACGCCAAGACCGACGCCATGCTTCTGGCCTGCTGCGTGATCGCGCAAGGCGCGCTGGCGCAGGTCTATGTGGCGGCAAAGCGCAAAGAGCCGGTTCCAGGGCATCTGCCCTGGACCTTCTGGATCGCCCAGGGGCTCGGCATCCTCATCAAGGGTCCCGTTTCGCCGCTATTATCGCTGCTTACGGCCGCGGCACTCGTTGCCTTCGACCGCGACTGGCGCTGGCTCACCAAGATGAAGCTGGCGCGCGGCGTCCTGATCGTGCTCGTGATCGTCCTGCCGTGGCTCGCCCTCATCACATGGAAGAGCGGCGGCGCCTTCTTCCAGGAGGCGGTCGGCAAGGACATGTTGAACAAGGTGGCGCAAGGCGAGGAATCGCACGGCCTGCCGCCCGGCTTCTACATGCTGACCTATTCGCTGTTCATGTGGCCGTTCGGCCTGATCGCGGTCGGCGCCGGCCTGCAGGCGATCAACCGTTTCTGGGACGATCCGCGCCTGCGCTTCTGCCTGGCCTGGTACATCCCGTTCTGGCTGGTCTTCGAGGCGATCCCGACCAAGCTGCCGCATTATGTCATGCCGGCCTATCCGGGCATGGCGCTCCTGATCGGCTGGCTGCTCACCTTGCCGGCGGAGCAGGCTAACGCGCCGCTCAAGCGCTGGCAGACATGGTTGTGGTGGGCGACGGCCTTCGGCCTTGCCGTGGTGGCGATCGGCCTTGCCGTGGTCTGCGTCGGTGCGCCGCTTTATCTCACAAAGACCTTCTCCTGGTGGAGCATACCGGCGGCGATCGCCGCTCTGGTTACCGGCTATCTTGCCTTCCCGCGGCAATTGCAGGTGCCGCTCGGGCGCATCGCTGCGATCGCCGTCAGCGCCGGCATCACCTTCAGCCTGCTGTTCGGCGTCATCGCGCCGTCGCTGAAACCGATCTGGCTGAGCCCCGCGGTCAGAGCCGCTGTCGACGCCAATCGTCTGTGCGATACCACCGTGCTTGCCTCGGCGAAATTCCAGGAGCCGAGCCTGGTGTTCCTGGTCGGCACCAACACCGTGCTCACCGACGTCGACGGTGTCGCGCGGCATCTGCTGGCCGATCCGTCCTGCGCGCTTGGCCTGGCGCCGATCAAGGACGAGCAGAAGCTCACCGATGTTCTGGCCGCCCAGGGCAAGTCGGCGAAACGATTGACCGAGATCGACGGCATCAACTATTCGTCAGGAGACAAGCTTTCGCTCGGCCTCTACCGGGTGGCGCCGTGAAGAATAGCGTCGGACATCGAATGTCCCTATAGACTCGCGCCAGAGCCATGTCCGCCGCGCCCCTTGCCCTTTATCGCCGCTCGCTCGGCAATTTCCGCGACACGATGACGATCGTGATGCGGCGCTTTGCCGTGCGCCCGGCGCGCTATCCGAGAATTTTATGGAGCGCCTGGCTGCCGGCCTGGTTGCTGCTTACCGTGGCGGTCTTCCTGGGCCTCGATGCCGGCGCTGGCGAGATGCGGGGCGAATGGTCCCCTGGCTTCGTGCGCTTCACCGATTTCTTCACGCAATTCGGACTTGGCGGCTGGTACCTCATCCCGGCAGCACTCTGCCTCGTCGCCGCCAATCTGACGGATTGGCGCGGCCTGTCCCGGCGTGGCCGGATGGTCGTCTACAACTGGACGTGTTTCGCGTTCCTGGTGCTGTGCGCCGTCGGCCTGTCCGGCCTGGCGGTCAACCTGCTGAAATACGGCATCGGCCGGGCCCGTCCGCTTTATTTCGACAGTTTCGGCGTCTTGTCGCTGCATCCTTTCGCCATGGATGCGCGTTTTGCCGGCTTTCCATCCGGCCATGCCACGACGATGGGTGCGGTCTTCGGCATCCTGCTGCTGCTGTTCCCCCGGCGCTGGTATATCGCGCTGGCGGTCACGGCCTGCGTCGCTTCGACACGCGTCTTCGTCGGCGCGCACTATCCAAGCGACACGGTTGCAGGCTTCGGCCTCGGGCTGGCGTTTGCAATGCTTTCGGGGCTGGTGTTCGCCCGGCTTGGTTTCATCTTCGGCCAGACGAGTTCCAGGCTGCCGGTGCGCAAGCGGACATTCCGGCTGGGATTGTCCCACGCGTCGAGAAGCAGGGCTTCGATAGTCGCCTGAGTCGACCCGCTAAAAGCCGGCCCGAGATAGGCGATCCTTTGCTAGCGCAGCCGCTTCGGTCGCGGATCGGCCAACTCACCCGCCAGGCGCCGGTCGAGATAATCGGCGCATTCCTGGATGAGCAACTCGGAATCGTTGGAGAAGAAGTGGTTGGCGCCGGGCAATGTCTTCTGGGTGATGGTGATGCCCTTTTGCGTGTGCAGCTTGTCGACCAGGCCCTGCACGTCCTTGGGCGGCGCCACCTTGTCGGCATCGCCATGGATGATCAGACCGGATGACGGGCAGGGCGCCAGGAACGAAAAATCATAGGTGTTGGGCTGCGGCGCGACCGAGATGAAGCCCTCGATCTCGGGACGGCGCATCAGAAGCTGCATACCGATCCACGAGCCGAACGAATAGCCGGCCACCCAGCAGCTCTTGGAATCCGGATGCAGCGACTGCACCCAGTCGAGCGCGGCGGCCGCATCCGACAATTCGCCGGTGCCGTGGTCGAACTCGCCCTGGCTGCGGCCGATGCCGCGGAAATTGAAGCGCAGGACGGTGAAATCGCGCTTCTGAAACATGTAGAAGAGGTCGTAGACGATCTTGTTGTTCATCGTGCCGCCGAATTGCGGGTGCGGATGCAGCACGATGGCGATCGGGGCGCTCTTTTCCTTCGAGGGCTGATAACGTCCCTCCAGGCGACCGGCCGGACCGGCGAAAATGACCTCAGGCATAAAATACTCCACGTGGCATGTGAATGCGCTAGCCCGGAACTGTTCTGGCCCCAACTCTCCTGCGGCCCCACACCTCTGCGGCCTTGACGTCGGGCGAGCGTCTTCCTAGAAGCTAGTTTAGAATTGTTCAAAACTGGGAGGCCGGAACCCGATGGTCCGGCCGCCCGCGCCGCAAGCCGGGTAAATAGGACGGCTTGCCTTGCAATTTCAAGGAAATAACGCGCTATCCTCGCGGGATAGTCGGCGGAAGGACGAACTGAGCGAAAATGGCCGCAACCCGCGCCTATCTCGACTACAACGCCAGCGCGCCGCTTATTGCGGAAGCGCGGGCGGCGATGGTCGCTGCGCTCGATGCCGCCAACCCGTCATCGGTCCACACCGAGGGGCGCGCGTCGCGCCGGCTGGTCGAGGACGCGCGCCGCGACGTGGCGCGGCTGGTCAACGGCAGGCCCGAGCATGTCGTCTTCACCTCCGGCGCCACCGAGGCGGCCTCGACGCTGCTTGGGCCTGACTGGCAGATGGGGCGCGGCTCCATCCGCATGAGCCACCTCTATGTCTCGGCGGCCGACCATCCGTGCATCCTGAATGGCGGGCGGTTTGCGGCGGCGCAGGTGACGAAGCTCGGCGTCGACCGGAACGGCATCGCCGGTCTCGACGCGCTTTCCGCCGCGCTTGCCGCGCATGACAAGGCCGCCGGCCTGCCGCTGGTGGCGATACACGCCGCCAACAACGAGACTGGCGTTGTCCAGCCGGTCGCGCGCATCGCCGAAATCGTCAAGGCCGCCGGCGGGGTGCTGGTTGTCGACGCCGTGCAGGCTGCCGGGCGGATTCCGCTCGATATGTCAGTTCCTTATGCCGATTATCTGATCCTGTCCTCGCACAAGATCGGCGGGCCGAAAGGCGTCGGCGCGATCATTGCCGCGTCCGACCTAATGATGCCGCGACCGCTGGTCAATGGCGGGGGCCAGGAGAAGAGCCACCGCGCCGGCACGGAAAACGTTGCCGGGATCGCCGGTTTCGGCGCCGCCGCGCGTTTCGCGCTGACCGGTCTCGACGGCATGGACGCCATGGCACGCCGACGCGACGAGGTTGAGGCGATCGTGCGCGACCTCGCGCCCGACGCGGAAATCTTTGGAGCGGCCTCGCCAAGGCTTGCCAACACGACATTCTTCGCTATTCCCGGCGTCAAGGCCGAGACGGCGCAGATCGCTTTCGATCTTGCCGGCGTCGCCTTGTCGGCGGGCTCGGCCTGCTCGTCGGGAAAAGTCGGGCCAAGCCATGTGCTGAAGGCGATGGGCCATGGCGACAGCCTTGGCGCCTTGCGCGTTTCGATCGGTTGCGCGACCGGCGCCGAGGATATCGAGGCGTTCCGGGCAGCGCTGGCGGGTATCGTCGCCCGCCGCGCGGGCAAGGAAGAAGCCGCCTGACGGCGGCGGAGCATCGGAGCGGGACGCCTTACGGCTCTCGGATTTCCGTTGCTCGAAGATGAATTCAGGCCCTGGGCCTGGTAGAGCCGTGCGTTTTGTCCTGGCCGGGTGAATTTCCGGCGGACACGCACTATATGGAACTTACTCCGTTGCGAGCCCTGCCAAGGGCGATTACAGCGGTGCCATAGTTTGAAAACTGCCGGGCCTTGACCCCGGCGTGGATGGAGAACGCTTATGCCTGCTGTGCAGGAGACGATCGATCGAGTCCGAAAGATCGACGTCGACCAGTATAAATACGGATTCCAGACAGAGATCGAGATGGACAAGGCCCCCAAGGGCCTGAGCGAAGACATTATTCGCTTCATCTCGGCCAAGAAGGATGAGCCGGACTGGATGCTGGAATGGCGTCTGGGCGCCTATCGGCGCTGGCTGACGCTGGAAGAGCCGACCTGGGCGCGCGTCCATTATCCGAAGATCAACTTCCAGGACATCCACTACTACGCCGCGCCGAAGAGCACGCCGGGCCCGAAGTCGCTGAGCGAAGTCGACCCCGAATTGCTCAAGGTCTATGAAAAGCTCGGCATCCCGCTCAAGGAGCAGGAAATCCTGGCCGGCGTGCAGAAGACCGAGGCAGCGGATGACGAAGAGGTCGGCGACAACGTTTACAAGTCCGGCCGCGTCGCGGTCGACGCGGTGTTCGATTCCGTCTCGGTGGTCACCACCTTCAAGAAGGAATTGGCGCAGGCCGGCGTCATTTTCTGCTCGATCTCGGAAGCGATCCGCGAGCATCCCGAACTGGTGAAGAAATATCTGGGCTCGGTCGTGCCGACCTCGGACAATTTCTACGCGACGCTGAATTCGGCCGTGTTCACCGACGGCTCGTTCGTCTTCGTGCCGAAGGGCGTGCGCTGCCCGATGGAGCTGTCGACCTATTTCCGCATCAACGAGAAGAACACCGGCCAGTTCGAACGCACGCTGATCATCGCCGAGGAGGGGGCGTATGTCTCCTATCTCGAAGGCTGCACGGCGCCGCAGCGCGACGAGAACCAGCTGCATGCGGCGGTGGTCGAGCTGATTGCGCTCGACGATGCCGAGATCAAGTATTCGACGGTACAGAACTGGTATCCAGGCGACGCCCAGGGCAAGGGCGGCATCTACAATTTCGTCACCAAGCGCGGCGATTGCCGTGGCGATCGCTCGAAGATTTCGTGGACGCAGGTCGAGACCGGCTCGGCCATCACCTGGAAGTATCCGAGCTGCATCCTGCGCGGCGACGATTCCAGCGGCGAGTTCTATTCGATCGCGGTGTCGAACGGCTACCAGCAGGTCGATAGCGGCACCAAGATGATCCATCTCGGCAAGAACACGTCGAGCCGCATCATCTCCAAGGGCATCGCCGCCGGCTTCTCGCAGAACACCTATCGCGGCCAGGTCTCGGCGCATCGCAAGGCGGCCAATGCGCGCAACTTCACCAATTGCGATTCGCTGCTGATCGGCGATCAGTGCGGCGCGCACACCGTGCCCTACATGGAAGCCAAGAACTCGACCGCGCAGTTCGAGCACGAGGCGACGACGTCGAAGATCTCCGAGGACCAGAAGTTCTACGTCATGCAGCGCGGCATCCCCGAGGAAGAGGCGATCGCACTGATCGTCAACGGCTTCGTCAAGGATGTCATCCAGCAATTGCCGATGGAGTTCGCGGTCGAGGCGCAGAAGCTGATCGGCATCAGCCTCGAAGGAAGCGTTGGATGACCGGAGATAAATGGTTCAGGCCGAAGCGCGTCGGCTATGGCGCCACACCGGACAACTGGAAAGGCTGGGCTTTCATGGTCGTCTGGATATTGATCGAGGTCGCCCTTTCGGTGGGTCTGCTCGGCCTTGGCGCGCCCGCGTGGCTGGTAGTGCTTGTTGTCGTTGCCCTGACCGGCGCAATCATCCCGCTCATCAAAGCCAAGACCGACAGCGACTGGCGCTGGCGCTGGCATTGAATTTGAACGGACAAATTTTGGAACGGAACGAAAATGCTTGAAATCAGAAACCTGCACGCCCGCATCGTCGATGACGGCACCGAGATCATCCGCGGCCTGGACCTGACGGTGAAAGCCGGCGAGGTCGCGGCCATCATGGGTCCGAACGGCTCGGGCAAGTCGACGCTGTCCTACATCCTGGCCGGCCGCGAGGACTATGAGGTGACCGAAGGCGATATCCTCTATAACGGCCAGTCGATCCTCGAAATGGATCCGGCCGAGCGCGCCACCGCCGGCATTTTCCTCGCCTTCCAGTATCCGATGGAAATACCGGGCGTGGCCACCATGGAATTCCTGAAGGTGGCGATGAACGAGCAGCGCAAGGCGCGCGGCGAGGAGCCGCTCAAGATCCCGGAATTTTTGAAGCGGGTGAAGGACGCCGCCGCCTCGCTCAACATGGACATGGCGATGCTGAAGCGGCCGCTCAATGTCGGCTTCTCGGGCGGCGAGAAGAAGCGCGCCGAAATCCTGCAGATGAAGCTTTTGGAGCCGAAGCTCTGCGTGCTGGACGAGACCGATTCCGGCCTCGACATCGACGCGCTTAAGATCGTCTCGGACGGCGTCAACGCGCTGCGCTCGCCGGACCGCGCCATCGTCCTCATCACCCACTACCAGCGCCTGCTCCAGCACATCGTGCCGGACTCGGTGCACGTGCTCTACAAAGGCCAGGTCATCAAGTCGGGCGACAAGTCGCTGGCCCTCGATCTCGAGGCCAACGGCTATGCCGGCGTGATCGGGCAAGCCGCGTGAGATGGGAGCAGTCGAGGCAAGAGCCATGAACATGCATGCACAGCCCCAGCGGACACTGGCCGAGACGGCGCTGATCGATGCCTTCGGCGAGCGGTTGTCGCTGCTGCCGGGCGACGGCGCGGTGATGGTCAAGCGCGACGACGCGATCGAGGCGATCAAGCACGGCCTGCCGACGCGCCGCGTCGAGTCCTGGCACTATACCGACCTGCGCCGGCTTTTGACCAAGGTGCCGGCTTTCGAGGCCGGTGCGGTCGTGAAAGCGCTTGCGCCGGTTCTTGAAGGATCGGCCGTGCTGCCGGTGCTCAACGGCGTCTCCAACGCCAAGGTGCCGGAGATCGAAGGCGTGACGGTGCAGCGCCTGTCGGAAAAGCTTACCGACGGCAGCGTGGCGCCCGGGCTCGATCCCTATGGCAGCGACGACGCGATCGGCGCGCTCAACACCGCGTTTGTCGCCGACGGGTATTTCGTCGACATTGCCGAGGGCACTCAACTGGAAAAGCCGGTCGAATTGCAGAACCTGCAGGCCGGCGGCCAGGCGCATGTGCGGCTGCTGACCCGTGTCGGCGCCGGCGCCAGGGCGATCATCGTCGAGCGGCAGGCGGGCGAGGCAAGCGAAGACGGCGAGGCGCTCGTCAGCTCGGTCAGCCAACTGGTCCTCGACGAAGGCGCCGAGGTGACCTGGCTGATCGTTCAGGAGCAGCCGGACACGGCCACGCATCTCGCCCAGTTCAAGGCGCATATCGGCAAGGATGCGAAGCTCACGCTGTTCGTCATGAATGCCGGCGGCAGGCTGGTTCGCCAGGAGGTCGTGGTCAGGACGACGGGCGAGGGCGCCGACTTCAAATTGCGCGGCATCAACCTTCTGGCTGGCGATACGCATACCGACACCACCATGGTGCTTGACCATGCCGTGCCGCACACGACTTCCACCGAAGTGATGCGCAATGTTGTGACCGGCAAGGCGCGCGGCGTCTTCCAGGGCCGCATCAACGTGCATCAATACGCGCAGAAGACCAACGCCAAGATGGCCTGCAACACGCTGCTTCTGTCGGACGATGGCGAGTTCTCGACCAAGCCTGAGCTGGAAATCTTCGCCGACGATGTCGTCTGCGGCCACGGCGCGACGGTCACCGAGATCGACCACAACCATCTGTTCTACCTGATGGCGCGCGGTATCGACGAGAAGACCGCGCGCGGCCTTCTGGTGAAGGCTTTCGTTGCCGAAGTGATCGAGGAACTGGATGACGAGGCGCTGGTCGAAGCGCTTGAAGCGCGGCTCGACGGCTGGTTCTTGGCGCACGGGTAGGCGCCTTCCTTCCCCTTGTGGGAGAAGGTGGATCGGCGCGCAGCGCCGAGCGGGGTGTTGGAAGGATCGCGGCTTTGGCCGGCAAGGACTTCGAAATGGACCAGAAGATCGAAACCACACCTTATGACGTCGAGGCGATCCGCCGCGATTTCCCGATCCTGTCGCGCCAGGTCTATGGCAAGCCGCTGGTCTATCTCGACAATGGCGCCTCGGCGCAGAAGCCGCAGGTGGTGCTCGACACGATCCAGCACGCCTATTCCCAGGAATACGCCAACGTCCATCGCGGCCTGCACTTCCTGTCGAATGCCGCGACCGATGCCTATGAGAGCGCGCGGAAGTCGGTGCGGCGCTTTCTCAATGCGCCCAGCACCGACAATATCGTCTTCACCTCCAACACCACGTCGGCGATCAATACGGTCGCCTATGGCTGGGGCATGCCGCGGATCGGCGAGGGCGACGAGATCGTGCTGTCGATCATGGAGCACCACTCCAACATCGTGCCGTGGCATTTCATCCGCGAGCGGCAGGGCGCCAAGCTGGTCTGGGTGCCGGTCGATGATCTCGGCGCCTTCCATATCGAGGAATTCGAGAAGCGCCTGACCAGCCGCACCAAGCTTGTCGCCATCACCCAGATGTCGAACGCACTAGGCACGGTGACGCCGATCAAGGAGATCGTGCGCATTGCTCATGCGCGCGGCATTCCGGTGCTGGTCGACGGCAGCCAAAGCGCCGTGCACATGCCGATCGACGTGCAGGATCTCGACTGCGACTTCTTCGTCTTCACCGGCCACAAGGTCTACGGCCCGTCGGGCATCGGCGTGCTCTACGGCAAGAAGCACATGCTGGAAGAGATGCGGCCCTTCATGGGCGGCGGCGAGATGATCGAGGAGGTGACGGAAGACATCGTCACCTATAACGAGCCGCCGCACCGTTTCGAGGCCGGCACGCCGCCGATCGTGCAGGCGATCGGGCTGGGCGCCGCGCTCGACTATATGGAGAAGGTCGGCCGCGACCGGATCGCCGCGCATGAGGCGGACCTGAAGGCTTACGCGCATGAACGGCTGCGCGCTATCAACTCGCTGCGCATCTTCGGTGACGCACCCGGCAAGGGCGCCATCATCTCGTTCGAATTGCAGGGTATTCATGCCCATGACGTGTCGATGGTGATCGACCGGCAAGGTGTCGCGGTCCGCGCGGGCACGCATTGCGCCCAGCCGCTGTTGAAACGCTTCGGCGTCACCTCCACATGCAGGGCATCGTTCGGCATGTATAATACCAGGGCCGAAGTCGACGCTTTGGCCGACGCGCTGGAAAAGGCGCGAAAGTTCTTCGGGTGATGATTATGGATGATGTGAGCACCACCGCAGAGACTGCTCCAGAAACCGCTGGCCCGGAAACGGCTGGCAACGGCATCGTCTCGGCCTCGGCGATCCCCGCCGATGAGCTGGCGCGGCTGACCGACGACATCGTCTCGGCGCTGAAGACGGTCTACGACCCGGAAATCCCGGCCGATATCTATGAGCTCGGCCTCGTCTACAAGATCGACATCGAGGACAACCGCTCGGTCAAGATCGACATGACGCTGACAGCGCCAGGCTGCCCGGTGGCCGGCGAAATGCCGGGCTGGGTCGAGAACGCCGTTGGCGCCGTCGAGGGCGTTTCCGGTGTCGAGGTCAACATGACCTTCGATCCGCCTTGGACACCCGACCGCATGTCGGAAGAGGCGCAGGTCGCGGTTGGGTGGTATTGAGGTCCAAGGTGGAAGACTGGGAGATCGATCTTCCCGAATTTGTTCCACCCTCGACCGTGAAGCTTATGGAGCTTTGGGGCGGCGACCGCTTTCTCAACAGCTTGGACAAACCGGATGCGTTTGATGCCGTGCTGAGCAAGATGCGGCCGGACGTCGCCGATGTGCTTTGTGCGGATCTGCTGCTTACCGATGTTATGAATGGCGGCTTTGATCAGTACTTCCACAATTCGTTCGGAATAACGATCGATCGGGCCGTCGTTGCAATGCTAAGGTTTGATTTGCGCGAGCATGCGAATGTCGCGAAAGCTGCTCTGGCCGTATTTGGCCCTGATTTTCCGCGCGATCGCCTGCGGAGGATGGATCGGATCGACGAGTTGCCGGAGATAGCATTCGATGCGGTCACGGATCAATTCCATCTGGCCGAAGACCGCCATCCGACAGGCATGAACGAGGCGCTTCAGCAGGAAGCCACTCGACTCTTGGTCGAGAGCGGCCGACCTGCGTGATGGCCCGGATGCGGTGCGGGGTTGCAGCATTTGGAAATGTTCACCATGTTAGGTGAGAATGATCCGCGGGCCTTGAACCCGCGCGAAATTGGAGAATGACATGGGACGCTTCGCCGTCATCACGATGACCGACAAGGCCGCCGACCGCGTGCGCGAGATCGTCGCCACGCGCGACAGCGCGCATGGCATCAGGCTCGGCATCAAGAAGGGCGGCTGCGCCGGCATGGAATACACGGTTGACCTGGTCACCGAACCCAACCCCAAGGACGATCATATCGAGCGCGACGGTGCGCATGTCTATGTCGCGCCTGAAGCGGCACTTTTCCTGTTCGGCACCGAGATGGATTTCGAGCAGACGAAGCTGCGCACCGGCTTCACCTTCAAGAACCCGAACCAGAGCTCGGCCTGCGGCTGCGGCGAATCTGTCGAGCTGAAGCCGGCCGATTTGAAGGCCCTGGCCGAGGCGCGCACGTCCGCCTAACCTTTCCTTCGCCCCGTTCACGGGGAGAAGGTGTCACGAAGTGACGGATGAGGGGCAGCGCCAGCCTCTCTTAGGTTCGCGCCGCCCCTTATCTGCCTGCCGGCATCTTCTCCCCGTAAACGGGGCGAAGACAATCACTCCACCCACATGCCCGTGCGCTTGTGCCAGTCGGCGATCGATTCCTCGGGATAGACGTCGAACACCTTGTCGTTCTTGCCGATCACCGGGTCGACCCAGTTCGCCTTGTATTTCAGCATCAGATGCACCTTCTCCGGCGGCTTCGGCAGATCGCTGTCGATGGCCGAGGCGAAAGGGTGGACAAGGTCCGGCCAGGTCGGGTCGTAGAGCCAAAGCGCCGAGCCGCATTTCTTGCAGAAATTGCGCTCGCCGGTCGAGACTTCGCAATGCGGATGCTCGTCATCCTCGATCTCGGCACGATAGATGCCGAGGCTGCGCTTGCCCCTGATGTTCATGGTCTCGTAGTCGGCGCCGAGATTGATGGCAAAGCCGCCGCCGCCCTGCTGCTTGCGGCAGATCGAGCAGTAGCAGAGCATGAATGGCACCGGCGTGCGGCTTTCCACCTCGAAGCGGACGGCGCCGCAGCGGCAGGAGCCTTTGAGCAGGACAGGCATGGCGGGAACTCCGTTTGCAGGTCTCAACCTGTCAGCATGCTTTTGGTTGCAGCGATGACAAGGCCCATGCCGGGTGAGATGATTGCGACATGGACAATGCCCGCCTTGAGGAACTGTTCGAAAGCCTAGGCCCGATCAGCATCCGAAAGCTGTTCGGCGGCAAGGGCATCTATTGCGACGGCGTCATCGTCGCGATTGTCGTGCGCGGCGAACTGATGCTCAAGGCCGACGAGCAAAGCGCGCCCGACTTCGAGGCCGCCGGCTGCAGCCAGTGGACCTATACCGGCTCGCGCCACGGCAAACAGGTCGCGATGCCCTATTGGAGCATTCCCGACGATGCCTTCGATGATCCCGACGAAATGGCGGTATGGGCGCGCCGGGCTTATGAAGCAGGGCGGCGGGCAGGGAAGTAACTAACGTTTGGGTTCAGGCGGTTTTTACAAACGCCGAGTTCCCGCACCCCCCTTCTGGTGTTCAGCCTCCTGCCGCCGCACGAATCTACAGCGCCTTCGCAATCTCCGCCGCCAGCCGGGCATTGTTCTCGACCAGCGCGATGTTGGTCTTCAGGCTGCGGCCGCCGGTCAGCTCCAAAATCTTCGACAGCAGGAACGGCGTAACCGCCTTGCCGCTGACGTTCTGCGCCTCGGCGGCCTTCTGCGCCGCCTTGATGTAACCGTCCATCTCCGCGGCCGGAATTTCGTCATTCTGCGGCACCGGGTTGGCGACCAGAATGCCGCCGCCCAAGCCCAGCGCCTGGCGCGTGCGGTAGAAATGCGCGATGTCCTCAGGCGCATGCAACGTCAATGGCGCGCGGAAGGGCGACTGCCTGGACCAGAAGGCGGGCATCGTCTCGCAGCCATGGCCGATCACCGGCACACCGCGCGTTTCCAGCACTTCCAGCGTCTTTTCGATATCGAGGATCGCCTTGGCGCCGGCCGAGACGACGATGACCGGCGTGCGCGCCAGTTCGTCGAGGTCGGCCGAGATGTCGAAGCTTTTTTCGGCGCCCTTGTGGACGCCGCCGATGCCGCCGGTGGCGAACACTCTTATGCCGGCCATATGCGCCGCGATCATGGTCGCCGCCACCGTGGTGCCGCCGGTCCGGCCCTGCGCGACGGCAAAGCCGATATCGGCGCGCGACAGCTTCATGGCATCGCCGGTCATGGCGAGCGATTCGCGCTCGCCATCGGACAGGCCGATCTTGATGCGGCCATCGACCACGGCGATCGTCGCCGGCACCGCGCCGCCGTCGATGATGATCTGCTCGACCTTGGCGGCCATCGCGCCATTGTCGGGGTAGGGCATGCCGTGGGTGATGATGGTGCTTTCCAGCGCCACCAAGGGCCGGCCGGCGGCAAGCGCTTCCGCCACGGGCGGATGGATGTCGACGAAGGGGCGGGCGGTCTGCGGCGTCATGGCTGTCTCCGAGCGAAAAGTTTGCTTCGGCTTATTGGTGCCCTATGCCACTTCCCGCGGCTCCGGCACAAGGGCAAGCGCCTGCGTAAAATTGCCCGTCGTGAAGGATGGCACGGCCTCGGGGCTCTCGATGGCGAGCATTGCCGCCGCAACGCCTTCACGCAGCGCGGCGCGCAGCGGCAGGCCGCGCAGCAAGGCAGCGACCGTTGCGCCGGTCAGCGCGTCGCCGGCGCCGGTCACGTCGGCGACCTTGCGTGGCGCCGGCGGATCGATTTCGAACATGCCGGTGTCGTCGAAGCCCAGCACCACAGCGCTGCCGGCCGTCACGACGCCGGCGTTCAGGCCGGCCTGCCTGAGCCGATGGACAAGGGTTTCGCCGGATGGCTCGGCGCCGACCAGCGCGGCAGCTTCGCGGCGGTTCATGAAAAGCAGCGACAGATCGTTAAGCAGCGGCGCCAGCCGAACGACCTTGGCCGGCGACACGGCGATGGCGAAGACCGGCCGGCCGCCGGCGAGCGCCAGCAGGCGTTCCAGCGCCGCCGTCGGCAGGTTGGCGTCGCACAGGATCGCGTCGGCGGCGGCGATTGCCTCGCGCACCTTGGCGCGGCGGATCTGCTTGGGGAAGGCAAGATCGTAGAGCGCCATGTCGGCCAGCCCGACGATCAATTCGCCGTCTGCGTCGATCAGCGCCGTGTAGCTTGGCGTCGTACGATCGAGAAAGACGACCGAGAGGTCCACTATTCCGGCGCTGTCGATCGCCGAGGCGACCGTGTCCGCCGCAGCGTCGCCGCCGCGCACCGAGATCAGCGAGGCCGACACGCCGCGCCTGACCACGCTGCGCAGCGCGTTGAACACGACGCCGCCGACATCCTCGCGCATGATGCCCGGGTTGGAAGCCGCGGGCACATAGGCGCTCGAGACCTGGCCGCGCCGGTCGATATGGGCGCCGCCCAGCGCCAGGATATTCGGGGATCTCGGCATGTGGGATCAGTGACTTTCGTTGATTGTGCGGCTGCGCACACTAGGTTTCCGTGCATCGCTCGGCAATCGCAGCCGCGATTCGGGCGGGCTGATATCGAAATCTTTTCAGGACCAGTGGCCCTGCTCCACCCTAGCCCTGGTGAGACAAAAATAGAACAAATCCAGATATTGATTGTTTTTCAGTTGGTTGTAGCCCCTTGCCAAATGAGAACAAAAAAGGTACAAAACAACAGGGATCACGGATTGTCCGGCCTTCATTGACGACCAAGGGGTGATGTATCATGGCTCAGAATACTTTGCGGCTTGTAGAGGATAAGGCAGTGGACAAATCAAAGGCTCTGGATGCGGCGCTGTCGCAAATCGAGCGCGCCTTCGGCAAGGGCTCGATCATGCGGCTCGGCGCCAACGAGCAGGTTGTCGAGATCGAAACCGTGCCGACGGGATCGCTCGGCCTCGACATCGCGCTCGGCGTCGGCGGCCTGCCGCGCGGCCGCATCATCGAAATCTACGGGCCGGAAAGTTCGGGCAAGACGACGCTGGCGCTGCACACGGTTGCGGAAGCCCAGAAGAAGGGCGGCATCTGCGCCTTCGTCGATGCCGAGCACGCGCTCGATCCGGTCTATGCCCGCAAGCTCGGCGTCGACCTCGAGAACCTGCTGATCTCGCAACCCGACACCGGCGAGCAGGCGCTGGAAATCTGCGACACGCTGGTGCGCTCCGGCGCCATCGACGTTCTGGTCGTCGACTCCGTCGCGGCGCTGACGCCGCGCGCCGAAATCGAAGGCGAGATGGGCGATTCGCTGCCCGGTCTTCAAGCTCGTTTGATGAGCCAGGCGCTGCGCAAGCTGACCGCCTCGATCTCGCGCTCCAACACCATGGTCATCTTCATCAACCAGATCCGCATGAAGATCGGCGTCATGTTCGGCTCGCCCGAGACGACCACCGGCGGCAATGCGCTGAAATTCTACGCCTCGGTGCGCCTCGATATCCGCCGCATCGGTTCGGTCAAGGACCGCGACGAGGTCGTCGGCAACCAGACCCGCGTCAAGGTGGTCAAGAACAAGCTGGCCCCGCCCTTCAAGGTGGTCGAGTTCGACATCATGTATGGCGAGGGCGTGTCGAAGACCGGCGAGCTCGTCGATCTCGGGGTCAAGGCCGGAGTGGTCGAGAAGTCGGGCGCCTGGTTCTCCTACAATTCGCAGCGCCTCGGCCAGGGTCGCGAGAACGCAAAACTGTTCCTGCGCGACAATCCCGACACGGCACGCGAGATCGAGCTGGCGCTCAGGCAGAATGCCGGACTGATCGCCGAGAAATTCCTCGAGAACGGCGGTTCCGAAGGCGGTGACGACGGTTTCGAGGACGAAGCCGGCGCCATGTAGGACCGAGCAATTCCAGGAAAGTGTTGAGCGGTTTTCCGCCCGGAATTGCGGTGGTTGGCCGGAGTTTGGCCACAATTCAGGTATATTAAGTTATGCTTATGTAACCGAGTTCTTTAGTACTGCGTTCCGAGCCGCCGGCCTTCGTGCCGGCGGTTTGCGTTTTGGGGGCGAGGATAGACCTGTCCGGCCCGCGGATTGGTCCAACTCCGTCTTTCTGGACAGGGTGAAGAGCTACGGCTAAAAGGCCCATCTATCTTCTGAAACATGAAAGCCCATCAGCCGCCGGCAGCGCCGGCGGTTCTCGCGAAAAGGCAGTGTGCAATGAGTGGCGTGAACGACATCCGGTCGACATTCCTCGACTACTTCCGCAAGGAGGGCCACGAGATCGTCGCCTCCAGCCCGCTGGTGCCGCGTAACGATCCGACGCTGATGTTCACCAACGCCGGCATGGTGCAGTTCAAGAACGTCTTCACCGGCCTGGAGAAGCGTCCCTATTCGCGTGCCTCGACTGCGCAGAAGAGCGTGCGCGCCGGCGGCAAGCACAACGACCTCGACAATGTCGGCTACACCGCGCGCCACCTGACCTTCTTCGAGATGCTCGGAAATTTCTCGTTCGGCGACTACTTCAAGGAACGCGCGATCGAGCTTGCCTGGAACCTGATCACCAAGGAATTCGGCTTGCCGAAGGACAAGTTGCTGGTCACCGTCTATCACACGGACGACGAGGCGGCGGCTTACTGGAAGAAGATCGCCGGCTTCTCCGACGACCGCATCATCCGCATCCCGACCTCCGACAATTTCTGGGCAATGGGCGATACCGGTCCGTGCGGCCCGTGCTCGGAAATCTTCATCGACCGCGGCGAGCATATCTGGGGCGGTCCGCCCGGCAGCCCGGAAGAGGACGGCGACCGGTTTCTCGAATTCTGGAACCTGGTGTTCATGCAGTATGAGCAGGTGACCAAGGACGAGCGCATCGACCTGCCGCGCCCGTCGATCGACACCGGCATGGGCCTGGAGCGCATGGCGTCCATCCTACAAGGGGTGGAGAGCGTCTTCGAGACAGATTTGTTCCGCCATCTGATCGACGCTGCGTCCTCCGCGCTCGGCCAAGGTCCAAGCCAGGAGAATGTGGGATCGTATCGCGTGATCGCGGATCACCTGCGCTCGTCTTCCTTCCTGGTCGCCGACGGCGTGCTGCCCTCCAACGAAGGCCGTGGCTACGTGCTGCGCCGCATCATGCGCCGCGCGATGCGCCATGCGCAGCTGCTTGGCGCCAAGGAGCCGCTGATGTGGCAACTGGTGCCGGCGCTGGTGCGCGAGATGGGCCAGGCCTATCCCGAGCTGGTGCGCGGCGAGGCGCTGATCACCGAGACGCTGAAGCTCGAGGAAACCCGCTTCCGCAAGACGCTGGTGCGTGGCCTTGGGCTGCTTTCGGACGCCACGGAGACGCTGCATGCCGGGGACATGCTGGACGGCGAGACGGCCTTCAAGCTCTACGACACCTATGGCTTCCCGCTCGACTTGACGCAGGATGCGCTGCGCCAGCGCAATATCTCGGTCGATATCGCCGGCTTCACCGACGCGATGGAGCGGCAGAAGACCGAGGCGCGCGCGCATTGGGCGGGTTCCGGCGAGGCGGCGACCGAGACCGTATGGTTCTCGGTGCGCGAAAAGACCGGCGCGACCGAGTTCCTCGGCTACGAGACCGAGCAGGCGGAAGGCATCGTCCAGGCACTGGTCAAGGACGGCAAGACCGTCGAAAGCGCGAACCTCGGCGAAGCTGTCGCCGTGGTCGTCAACCAGACGCCGTTCTACGGCGAATCCGGCGGCCAGATGGGCGATACCGGCGTGATCTCCGGCGACGGCTTCTCGATCGAGGTTTCCGACACGCAGAAGAAGGCCGACGGCTTGTTCGTGCATCTGGGCAAGGTGGCTAAAGGCACGGTGAAGACGGGCGCTGCCGTCGAGCTCAAGGTCGATCATGCACGCCGCTCGAAGCTGCGCGCCAACCACTCCGCGACGCACCTCATCCACGAGGCGCTGCGCGAGGTGCTGGGCACCCATGTCGCGCAGAAGGGCTCGCTGGTCGCGCCCGACCGCCTGCGCTTCGACATCTCGCACAACAAGCCGATCTCGGCGGACGATCTCGAGGAGGTCGAGCGCATGGCCAACGAGATCGTCGTGCAGAACAGCCCGGTGACGACGCGCCTGATGTCGGTCGACGATGCCATCGCCGAGGGCGCGATGGCGCTGTTCGGCGAAAAATATGGCGACGAGGTCCGCGTCGTGTCGATGGGCACCGGCCTGCATGGCGCCAAGGCCAATCGTCCTTATTCGGTCGAGCTTTGCGGCGGCACGCATGTGAGGTCGACCGGCGATATCGGCCTAGTGCGCATCCTGTCGGACAGCGCGGTGGCGGCGGGCGTGCGCCGCATCGAGGCGCTGACCGGCGAGGCGGCGCGCAAGCATCTTGACGAGCAGGACAGGCGGCTGAAGGCCGCGGCCGCGACCCTGAAAATTGCGCCGGCCGATGTGCCGGCTCGCGTCGAAACACTGCTCGAGGAGCGCAAGAAGCTCGAAAAGGAGCTTACCGAAGCGCGCAAGAAACTGGCGCTCGGCGACCGCTCGCCTGCCGGCGCGCCGGCCGAGAACGAGACCATCGCCGGCGTCGGCTTCCTCGGCAAGGCGGTCTCGGGCGTATCGCCCAAGGACCTGAAGCCGCTGGCCGATGCCGGCAAGAAGACGCTTGGGTCCGGCGTCGTCGTATTTGTCGGCGCGGGCGAGGACAACAAGGCAAGCGTGGTCGTCGGCGTCACCGACGACCTGACCAGCCGCTTCAGCGCGGTGGATCTCGTGCGGGTCGCATCAGCCGCGCTTGGCGGACAGGGCGGCGGCGGCCGCCCCGACATGGCGCAGGCCGGCGGCCCCGACGCCTCCAAGGCCAATGACGCGATCGCGGCGGTGAGGGCGGTGCTGGAGGCGGCGTGAGCTGCGGAAATGCGCCGGCGTTGCGGCCGGCTTCTTTCGCCCCGTTCACGGGGAGAAATGCCCGGCAGGGCAATGAGGGGCGGCGCTGACCTCAGGCAAACTCACTCGACCTAGGCGATCTTTTCAGTCCGCGCAAAGCTCGGCCGTCCAGCCACCCGCGCATACCATTCCTGGATATCCGCAAACCGCTCCAGCAGATTGCGGCCCTCGGCGACCTTGACGAAATAGGCGATGATGGGTGCTGTATGCAGGTCGGCCAGCGTCAGTTGATCGCCGAGCAGCCAAGGTCCTTTCGCTTTCAGCGACGTCAGCATTTTGAGCACCGTTTGCGCCTGGCTCAGCCCGCCGGCGATCAGATTCTCGTCCGGCGTCGCCTTTTCCAGCCGCTCCACGGCAACGTCCCAGACCATTGCGCGGTAGCCATAGGCGTCGAGCATGCCGATGATCTGGTTCATCCTGGCGCGGCCGCGCGCATCCTTGGGCTGCAGGGCCGGTCCATCGAACGCTTCATCGACATAGCGCGCGATAGCACCGGTCTCGAAGAGACGAAAACCGTCATGCTCGAAGGCCGGGATGCGGCCGAACGGTTGGTGCTCAAGATACCAGGCCGGAATGCCCTCGGCGGCGAAGATGTCGAGTGGCACCAGTTCGTAGCCGATGGCTTTTTCCTCGAGAGCCATGCGCGCGATGCGAACGTAGACGCTGTAGTCCGCGCCGTAGAGGATTGGCTTGGTCATCAAACCCGGCCCTCCGCTACGGCTCCGGGCGTTCGTCGCTTGAAAAGCCCATTTCGGGGCTTTTCATGCGCTTCGCGCACCGCTCCTCACCCCATCGCCTTCTGCAAATTCTCGTCGATCTTGTCGAGGAAGCCGGCGGTCGAAAGCCATGGCTGGTCGGGGCCGATCAGCAGCGACAGGTCCTTGGTCATCAAGCCGCTCTCGACGGTCTGGATGCAGACTTTCTCCAGGGTCTCGGCGAAGCGCTTCAGTTCGGCATTGTCGTCGAGCTTGGCGCGGTGGGCCAGCCCCCGCGTCCAGGCGAAGATCGAGGCGATCGAATTGGTCGAGGTTTCCTCGCCCTTCTGGTGCTGGCGATAGTGGCGGGTGACGGTGCCGTGCGCGGCTTCCGCTTCCACCGTCTTGCCGTCCGGCGTCATCAGCACCGAGGTCATCAGGCCGAGCGAGCCAAAGCCTTGAGCCACCGTGTCGGACTGCACGTCGCCGTCATAATTCTTGCAGGCCCAGACATAGCCGCCCGACCATTTCAGGCTGGAGGCGACCATGTCGTCGATCAGGCGGTGCTCGTACCAGAGTTTTCTTGCCTTGAACTCGGCCTCGAACTCCTTCTCGTAGACCTCCTGGAAGATATCCTTGAAGCGGCCGTCATAGGCTTTGAGGATGGTGTTCTTGGTCGACAGATAGACCGGATAATTGCGCAGCAAACCGTAATTCAGCGAGGCGCGGGCGAACTCGCGGATCGACTCGTCGAGATTGTACATGGCCATGGCGACGCCGGCGCCCGGCGCGTCATAGACGTCATGCTCGATCACTTGGCCGTCCTCGCCGACGAACTTGATCGAGAGCTTACCCTTGCCGGGGAAGCGGAAGTCGGTGGCGCGATACTGGTCGCCGAAGGCATGACGGCCGACGATGATCGGCTTGGTCCAGCCGGGCACCAGGCGCGGCACGTTCTTCATGATGATCGGCTCGCGGAAGATGGTGCCGCCGAGGATGTTGCGGATGGTGCCGTTCGGCGACTTCCACATCTTCTTCAGCTTGAATTCCTCGACGCGCTGCTCGTCGGGCGTGATCGTCGCGCATTTCACGCCGACGCCGTATTTCTTGATGGCGTTGGCCGAATCGATGGTCACCTGGTCGTTGGTGGCGTCGCGGTTCTCGATGCCGAGGTCGTAATATTCCAGCTTCAGGTCAAGATAGGGGTGGATCAGCTTGTCCTTGATGAACTGCCAGATGATGCGGGTCATCTCGTCGCCGTCGAGCTCGACGACCGGGTTCGCCACCTTGATCTTCGCCATGGAAAGAATGCCTCGTTGCTGGGGGATCTGGAACGGCCTTGCCCGCATGGTTTCGGCCGGGGATGCGGAGCGTATATCAAAGGCTTTTTCAGCGCGCAAACCGCGATCCGTGCCTGGGCGGATGGGTGCCGCCGTTGTGAATGCTTCATTTTCAGGGCCGGATGTGGCAGGGGACGCCGAAACGCCGCAAACCCCGGTTACCCATAGCCATGCCAGACATCGAAGACACAGCCAAACCCGCCGCCGCCGGACCGGCGATCATCCTGGTCGAGCCGCAGCTCGGCGAGAACATCGGCATGGTCGCGCGGGCCATGGCGAATTTCGGCTTGTCCGAGCTCAGGCTCGTGAACCCGCGCGATGGCTGGCCGAGCGAAAAGGCGCGCGCGGCCGCAAGCCGGGCCGACCATGTCATCGACGCCACCAGGGTTTTCGACGATCTCGCCTCGGCGGTCGCCGATCTCAACTTCGTCTTCGCCACGACCGCGCGTGAGCGCGACGGCTTCAAGCCGGTGCGCGGGCCGGTGGAAGCGGGCAGGGCGCTCAGGGCGCGCGTCGGGGCGGGCGAGCGCACCGGCATCCTGTTCGGCCGTGAGCGCTTCGGCCTCTATAATGACGAGGTCGGCCTCGCCGACGAGATCGTCACCTTCCCGGTCGATCCCGGCTTTTCCTCGCTCAACATCGCCCAGGCGGTGCTGCTCATGTCCTATGAATGGATGAAGTCCGGCCTCGCCGACGAGACCCAGACCAACTTCTCCGGGCCGGAGCTGGCGCCGGCGACCAAGGAGCAGTTGCACAGCCTTTTCGCCTATCTGGAAAATGCGCTGGAAGCGCGCGGTTACTTCCGCCCCGAAGAAAAGAAACCGAAGATGGTCGACAATCTGCGCGCCGTGCTGACGCGCGCGGGCTTCGCCGAGGCCGAGCTCAAGGTTCTGCGCGGCATCATCTCGTCGCTCGACCGGTTCTCTCCGGCCATGCCGCGCGGCGATGGCTCACCAGGGGACGATCCGAGACGGCTGCCGGCCGCCGCGCGAAGTCGCGCCAAAGACAAAGAAAGTTAAAATCGATAAGCTATGAGCATTTGAAGTAACCGAATTTTATTCGGTTGTGCCTCATCCTTGCTGCAATAGTGGGGGTGGCACATGTTTGCGTCCAATATTGGTCGTTTGCGCTTTTTCCTTTATTCTCTCGGCCTCGTCGTAGCCGAAACCGTTGTGATCGTTATCTGCATTGTCGGCACGATCGGTTTCGAAGGGCTGATCAATTCGGCGCCTGGTCCGTCGCGGCAGGGCATGGCGGGTGCGGTCCTCATCGCCTCGCTCATCTTTGTCGCGCTGCGCGGCAACATCGCCTCGCGCCGCACCCGCGACGCCAACGGGCGCCGCTGGATCCTGTGGGCCTACATCGCCCTTTCCGCCGTCTACGCCCTTCTTCAAGCAGGCGTGCTGCTGGTCGTCAAATTCGGCGATCACGAGAGCATTCCCGGCGGGCTGAACCTGCTTGGCCTTTCGGTATTCGGCCTTTGGTGCACGATCCTGTGGGCAAAGCCTGTCGCGGGCAGCAATATCGATGAACTGACGGATATGTTCGATTTCGATGGCCCGCTGCCGGCATCGGCGCGTGCTGGACGCACCGCCGCACCGGCCGCTGCCGTCACTTCAGCCGCCCGCGTTCCTGCCGCGCCGCAGCCTTTCGGCAGGCCGCGTCAAGCCGGCTTCGGCAAGCGCGGGATATGAGCGCGCGGGATATGACAGAGCGTTGGCGACTGCGCAAAAGCTGCTCGCATTCGCCTCTTCAAGACCACGATCATTCGCGATAGAAGCGCCCGTCGGTCCAATCACGGACCGGCCGCTATTTTTGACGCAATTCCGGACGGAAGGCCACGGCGAAGGCGCCGAACCTAACCGTTTCACACCTTTCCTGGAATTGCTCTGATGACCGGATGACAATGAGCGATCGATCAAGCCAGCGCCCGATCCTGATGTTCGATTCCGGCGTTGGCGGCCTGACCGTATTGCGCGAGGCGCGCGTGCTCATGCCCGACCGCCGATTCGTTTATGTCGCCGACGACGCGGCTTTTCCTTACGGCGCCTGGGAGGAGCCGGCACTCAAGGATCATATACTCGCGCTGTTCGGCAAATTGCTCGACCGCCTCCAGCCCGCGATTTCCGTCATCGCCTGCAACACCGCCTCGACGCTGGTGATCGATGCGCTGCGCGAAAAATTCCCCGGCCATCTCTTTGTGGGCACCGTGCCGGCGATCAAGCCAGCCGCCGAGCGCACCCGCTCAGGCCTGGTATCGGTGCTGGCGACGCCCGGCACAGTGAAGCGCCAATACACGCGCGACCTGATCAGCAAATGGGCGCAGAAATGCCATGTGCGCCTGGTCGGCAGCGACCGGCTGGCGGGGCTGGCCGAGATCTACATGCGCCAGGGCTTCGTCGATGAGGAAGCCGTGCGCGCGGAAATCACGCCCTGCTTCATCGAGCGCGACGGCAACCGCACCGACATCGTCGTGCTCGCCTGCACGCATTACCCGTTCCTCGCCAACCGCATGCGCAAGACGGCGCCCTGGCCGGTCGACTGGATCGATCCGGCCGAGGCGATCGCGCGGCGCGCCATGTCGCTGCTTGAACCTGTCGGGGAGACATCGGGCGAGAGCGAGCCGGATCTTGCCGTCTTCACCTCGGGCAAGGTGGATTTCGCCACGAAGCGACTGATCCAGGGTTTCGGACTGACCGCGCGCTAAGGCGCAACAGGTTCGAAGACGATGCTGCGCTGATCCGGGTCGGCCGAGACCAGCTTCAGGTCGAGACCGTCGCCCTGCCTCAGCCCGGAGGCCTTCACGCTGGCGACGACAGGCATGTCGGCAAGCTGCACGCGCACGCCATGATCGACGAAATCGGTGACCACGGCCTTGAACGTCTCGCCTTCGCGTCCTTTCAGCATGACCGCCTCGGCAAGGTCGATGGCCGCGTGGCTGATCTGCGAGGCGCGGGCATCCGCACGCCCCATCACCCTTGGCAGTCTGGCGAATGCGTCGGTGACGGCCTGCGGCACGGGCTGGCCGTTGGCGATTGCCAGCGCGCAGCGCACCACGTAGCGGTCGGCCAGGCGCCTGAGCGGCGCGGTGGCGTGCGCATAGGTCGCGGCCATCGCCTCGTGCCAGGGGACGACGCCTTCCTGATAGGGCTGGTAGGACGCGCCGTTGCCTGCGCGGCGGATTTCCAGCATCAGCGCCGCCTGTTTCGGATCGGCCGGATCAAGCGTGCGCTGATAGTCGCGCAGGCTGGTGGAGGCCGGCCAGGACAGGCCGAGCGCCTGCGCCGCGTTGCGCAGCCGTTGCACCTTGGAGGCGTCCGGCCCCGACATCACCCGGAACAAGCCCGTCCGGTGTGCCAGCATGGCGTCCGCAATCGCCATATTGGCGGCCAGCGAAAGCGCGGCATTGTCCTGCTCGGATTGCAGCAGCGGCCTGAACGAAAGCCCGAATGTGCCGTCGGCGAGCCGTTCAACCTCCTGCTCGGGCGGATCGACGCGCGAAGCGCCACGGCGTTCTTCGTTCATCGCCATGCGCCGCGCCATTTCCGCGAAGCCGGCCGGAACGTCGGAAGCCTGCACGCTGTCATAGGCGAGCTTCGCGCGGCTTTGAATGATTGCCCGCCCCGCGCCGTCCAGCTTCACCGCACCGTCACCAGCTACCCGAACCGTGAAGACGACCGCCGGACGCGGTCCATCGGGCAACAGGCTCGCTGCAGCCTCGGCAAGCACCGGCGGGTAGAGTCCGGCCTTGCCGTTCGGGAGGTAAAGCGTCTCGCCCCGGTTCCAGGCTTCAAGGTCCACCGCGTCGCCGTCTTCGACGAACCAGCCCACGTCGGCAATGGCATAATGCAGCAAAAGATCGTCGCCACTGGCCTCGATCGAGAAGGCCTGGTCAAGATCGGTCGAGGCCGCCGGATCGAGCGTGACGAAGGGCATCGCGGTGCGATCGGCATGCTGGTCAGGCGTCCGCCTGGCCGCTGCCTGCGCCGCGGCCACTACCTCAGGTGGAAATCCATCCGGTATGTGGAATTCGGTGCGGATTTTCGCGAGGCCGGTGGAGAGTGCCTGCGAGGGATCGGTCAGCGATTTCATGCCGCCGTCCTACACCGGGGTCTCGAACACGGGAAGGCTGCCGACGAAAATCCCCAAATCGGCCGCTTGGCGGGCCCGAGCGGACCTCGGTACCGAACTGCCAGCGTTGGAACTGCTGCCGAAGCGCGGCGTTTCTCCTGACAGCAAAGGAGAAACCGCCATGCCCGCTACATCGCAAGCCCAGCAAAAGGCCGCCGGCGCAGCGCTTTCCGCCAAGCGCGGCGAGATCAAGAAAAGCGAACTCAAAGGCGCCTCGCGCGAAATGTACGACTCGATGAGCGAGAAGCAGCTTGAGGAATTCGCCGAGACCAAGCGCAAGGGCCTGCCCGGCAAGAAGACGTAGGCTGCCGATTAATGGCGGTGGTGGCCTAAGCAGCGCTTGACCAAGCGATTTGCGTTAGCCCCAATCACGACGTCGGGAACAAAAAAGCCCGCGGGACGAACCGCGGGCCTTTTCAATCCTGGCTGCGAAGCCGAACTAACGGCGCCACCAGCAGTGCCGTGTCCTGTAGCGGACGACATGGCGATGGCCATGGCGCCAGACCACTCTTTTCTTCACCACGACTCGGCACACCTGCTTGTGGCCGTACCAATGCCTGGCCATAGCCGGTTCAGGCGTCATGACCGCCATCGACCCGGCCAACACAGCGGCCCCGGTGAGGGTAAGGAAGAACTTCTTCATGGGAATTCGGGCTCCTCTGCTCCAGTCCCTTCGTCAAAGTGCCAGAGCAGGCCCACGCGCCGAAGCTGACCGCCTACCGCTCTGATGCCGCCGGCGTACAACTGCCGCCATATGTTCGGCACCGCATGCAACGCTGAAATGGTATAGGGTTGCAGTCTGCGCCGCCAGCCGGAAGCTTGACACCGGTTAAATCTCTGTTTAACAGGCCCACCAACACCGGGTGGCGACGCCCGGTGGTTTCTTTTGACGTGTCCCGTGGGTTTTCCGTCGCTTTGCGTGGAAAACCCTGTCAGGTCTCGAAAACGGAGGCCAGAGGAGGGCGCGTTTCCTTCACCCGGAGCCATGGGGTTCCGGGTATATTGTTTTGAAAGGGAATGCGATGAGCAAGCGCGAATCCGCGAAATACAAGATCGACCGCCGTCTCGGCGAAAATATCTGGGGCCGCCCGAAGTCCCCGGTCAACAAGCGTGAATACGGCCCCGGCCAGCACGGCCAGCGCCGCAAGGGCAAGCTTTCCGACTTCGGCCTGCAGCTGCGCGCCAAGCAGAAGCTGAAGGGTCACTATGGCGACGTTTCGGAAAAGCAGTTCCGCAAGGTCTATGAAGAGGCCAACCGCCGCAAGGGCGACACCTCCGAGAACCTGATCGGCCTGCTCGAGTCGCGTCTCGACGCGGTCGTCTACCGCGCCAAGTTCGTGCCGACCATTTTCGCCGCCCGTCAGTTCGTCAACCACGGCCATGTCAACGTCAACGGCACGCGTGTCAACATCGGTTCGTACCGCTGCAAGCCGGGCGACGTCATCGAGGTGCGCGAGAAGTCGAAGCAGCTCGTCATCGTGCTGGAATCGGTCGGTCTGGCCGAGCGCGACGTGCCGGACTACATCGAAGCCGACCACAACAAGATGACCGCTACCTTCGGTCGCGTTCCCGGCCTGGCGGACGTTCCGTTCGCCGTGCAGATGGAACCGAACCTGGTCGTCGAATTCTACTCGCGCTGATCGACATCATCAGCTGCAATACCAAGGCCGCCCATCGAGGCGGCCTTTTCTTTGCCCGCCATGTCCGCTAATCCGGGCGGCAACCGGACCCGTGGGGCATAAGCGCCATGAACATGCTGCCAGACACCAAACTGCTCGACGCCAAATCCCTTGAGCCGATCGGCGACGCCGAAGGCGGCTTCCACCCGCTGTTTGCCGACGTGCCGTCCTCGGTCGAGTTCAACAAGCTGCGCAAGCGGCTCTTGCGGCTGACGCGCCAGGCGATCGAGGACTTCGCCATGATCAAACCAGGCGAGCGCTGGCTGGTGGCGCTTTCCGGCGGCAAGGACTCCTACGGCCTGCTGGCGCTGCTGCTCGACCTCAAATGGCGTGGGCTGCTGCCGGTCGAGCTGCTTGCCTGCAATCTCGACCAGGGCCAGCCGAATTTCCCGAAACACATCCTGCCCGACTATCTCAACGCCAACGGCATCGCGCACCGCATCGAATACCAGGACACTTATTCGGTGGTGACCGACAAATTGCCGGAGGGCAGCACCTATTGCTCGCTCTGCTCGCGGCTGCGGCGCGGCCACCTTTACCGCATCGCGCGGGAGGAGGGGTGCTCGGCCCTGGTGCTTGGCCATCACCGCGAGGACATCCTCGAGACCTTCTTCATGAACCTGTTCCATGGCGGGCGCCTCGCCGCCATGCCGCCGAAGCTGCTCAACGACGAAGGCGACGTCATGGTGCTGCGGCCGCTCGCCTATAACGCCGAGGCTGATCTCGAGAAATTCGCCAACGCTATGAAATTCCCGATCATTCCGTGCGACCTCTGCGGCAGCCAGGAAGGGCTGCAGCGCAACGCTATGAAGGCGATGCTCGACGATATCGAGAACCGCATGCCGGGCCGCAAGGACACGATGATCCGCGCCATGGCCAATGTGCGGCCCTCGCATCTCCTCGACAGGAAGCTGTTCGACTTCGCGGGGCTCGATGCAAACCCGGGGCGAGGCATTTCCGATGAGATTTGACGATCAGGCAATCGACTGGCTGGCCGAGCTTCTCGCCGAAGCGGCAAGGGCCGAAATCATGCCGCGCTTCCGCCGGCTGGGCGAGGGCGACGTCCGCCAGAAGACCTCCGCCGCCGATCTCGTGACCGAAGCGGACGTCAATGCCGAAAGGCTGATCACCGCCCGGCTGCGCGAGCGCTATCCCGATGCGATGGTGGTCGGCGAGGAAGCCTGCTCCGACAACCCGGCGCTGCTATCGGGCCTCGGCGATGCCGCGCTTGCCTTCGTCATCGATCCGGTCGACGGCACCTTCAATTTTGCCTCCGGCGTGCCGCTGTTCGGCGTCATGGCGGCCGTTGTCGTCAACGGCGAGACCGTCGCCGGCATCATCCACGATCCGGTCGGCAAGGACTGGCTGATTGGCGCCAAGGGCGCCGGCGGCCATATCCGCCACGTGCATGGCGCGCTGGAGAAGGTTCGCGTTGCGGCGCCGGTGCCCGTGTCGCAGATGACCGGCTCCGTTTCCTGGCAATTTCTCAAGGAGCCTGAGCGGTCGCGGCTTGCCCGCAACCAGACCAAGACGCTGTCGCAATTCGCCTATCGTTGCGCGGCGCATGAATACCGGCTGCTGGCCAGCGGCCATGCGCATTTCGTGCTCTACAACAAGCTGATGCCCTGGGATCATCTGGCCGGTGCGCTGATCCATCAGGAGGCAGGCGGGCATGTCGCGCGGGTCGACGGAAGCGCCTATCTGCCGTCGCATGTCGATGGCGGTCTTCTTGTGGCATCGGACAAGCAAAGCTAGGACGTGTTGCGCCGCGAGCTGTGGGCCGACTAAAGCGCGTCGCGCCGAAACGGATTCAGGCGACGCGCTCTAGTCTTTGTTTTGATGCATGTCGTTGCCGCAAAACCGCTGCGCACTTTTGCGCGACACGCATTAGGATCGACCTACTCGCAGGGGTGGAAGGCTGGCCGGATGCGTATGGCTTCGAGCAAACGTCAGGGAATGCGCATGACCATCCGGCGTACAGTGGCCATTTTTGCTGCCGCCGTCATCGCAGGTTGCGGGCAGGCCTGGGCGCAGGAGCGCGCCTGCGGCAGCCGCGATCCGGTCAACTCCATAGCGGAGATGTCGGCCGCTATTTACGCCTGCTGGCAGCCGCCGCGCGGGACCGGCGGCATGTCCCTGACATTGCGCTTCTCGCTTCGCCGGAACGGTACGCTTATCGGCAAGCCCCGCGCTACCTTTTCCAAGCTGGGACCAGACGACAGTTTGAACAGAGCTTTCGTCGCCTCCGTGCTTGAAGCCCTTGAAAAGGCTCTGCCCGTGCCTTTCACGGACAGCATGGGTGAAGCGATCGCGGGGCGCATACTCTCCCCACTCTTCACCGCGTCGCAGGAACGCAAATCCTGACCGCTTGGATATTGCCCCTGTTTTAGACCGGTGGGTTGTGGGGCTGGAACAGCCGCCCGCTTTCGGCGACCAGGATCATCAGCAGCGCCGCGACCGAGACGCTGCAGAAGCCGGCGGCCAAGGGTGTCACCGTGCCATTATAGGCTTGGCCGATCAGCGTGCCGAGGATGCCGCCGAGAAAGGTCTGCATGAAGCCGAGGATGGATGACGCGGTGCCGGCAAGCGCGCCGAGCGGCTCCATCGCAAGCGCGTTGAAATTCGCGCCGAGGCAGCCGAACGGCACCATCGCCCCGGCAAAGAAGGTAATGAACAGCCAGAGCGGCATTTGCGTCTCCAGCGAGACGACGAGCCATATCAGGCTGATGGCGAGGAACAGCAGCAGCGCGCTTTGCGACAGGCGGCGCATGCCGATCCGCCCGACAAGCCTGGCGTTGAGGAAGTTCGAGAAGGCGAGCACGCCGGCGACGCCGGCGAAGATCAGCGGGAACAGCTCGCCGACATGGAAGACATCGAGATAAATCTGCTGCGCCGAATTGATGAAGCCGAACATCGCGCCGAAGATGAAGGTGCTGGCAAAGGCATAGCAAACCGCGACGCGATTGGTGAGCACGATGCGGAAGCCGCCGACGATCGCGTTTACGGTCAGTTGCCGGCGGTACTCCGGATGCAGCGTTTCCGGCAAGCGCAGCAGCGACCATGCCGACACGATCAGCGCGCCGACGGCCATGGTGACGAAGATCCAGTGCCAGGTGGCGAACAGCATGATGAACTGGCCGATGCCGGGCGCGACGACCGGGATCGCCATGAACACCATGAAGATCAGCGACATCACCTCGGCCATGCGGCGACCATCGAACGTGTCGCGCACGATCGAGACGGCGATGACGCGCGTCGCGGCGGCGCCGATGCCTTGCACGACACGGCAGGCGAGCAGGATGGCAAAGGTGGGTGCGACGGCGGCGGCGGCAACCGCCGCGACATAGATGATCAGGCCCGCGACCAGCGGCGCGCGGCGGCCAAAGCGGTCGGAGATCGGGCCGAAGAAAAGCTGCCCGGCGCCAAAGCCTAGAATATAGGCGGTGATGACATATTGGCGGTGGTTTTCGTTTTCGACGCCGAGCGAAGCGCCGATCTGCTGCAGCGCCGGCAGCATGATGTCGATGGCCAGCGAATTGAGCGCCATGAGCGCCGCGCACAGCGCGATGAATTCCCAGCGCGGAATAGGCAAGCTGCTTGCCCGTTGCGACGCGTCTACCTGCTTGTCCACGGCAAAGTCCGATCTTTCAAACGAACAAGCGCCGGCTGACCGGCGCGCTGGTTCGTTTCATCCCCGAGTCGGGTTCATAAATTGCCGAGGTGGGGGCAGCCCCGGGCGATGCTTGCCGGCCGGAGGGTTTGCCTCCGCGCCGACGAGCAAAAATTGAAATCAGGCGGCGCCTTTGACGCTCACGCCCTTTTCAACCAGGAAGGCCTGCAATTCGCCAGCCTGGAACATTTCGCGCACGATGTCGCAACCGCCGACGAATTCGCCCTTCACATAGAGCTGCGGGATCGTCGGCCAGTTGGAATAGTCCTTGATGCCCTGGCGCAGTTCGGCCGAGTCGAGCACGTTCACGCCTTTGTAGTCGGCCCCGATATAATCGAGGATCTGCACCACCTGGCCGGAGAACCCGCATTGCGGGAAGCCGGGCGTGCCCTTCATGAAAAGCACGACGTCGTTGCCCTTCACTTCATTGTCGATGTAGTCGTTGATGCCAGTCATGGACGGTCCTTTCACGCCTGTGGGAGTCAGGCTCGAAGCATGTCCTTCAAATAAACCCATAGGTTGGCTGAAACAAGACGTTAGCCGCGCCGGCTTCGGAATGGCGCAAGGGATGGGCCGAGTTGGGCCAAGCCTGGGTGGCGGCAGGCCTCAGTCCGGGACGCCGGTCTGAAGCGCCAGCGCATGCAGCACGCCGCCCATATTACCCTTCAACGCGTCATAGACCATCTGGTGCTGCTGGACACGGCTCTTGCCCCGGAAACTTTCCGCTATCACTTCGGCCGCGTAATGGTCGCCGTCGCCGGCCAGGTCCCGGATCGTCACCCTGGCGTCCGGAATGCCTTCCTTGATCAGTTTTTCGATGTCGTGGGCATCCATTGCCATAGCAAAATCCTGTTTCAAGCGGGCATGTAGTATGTGACTCGGCTGAGCCTAGAGCCTTTCCAGCCCGGATTGAAGCCGTTCCGTCGGCGATGGAGATCTAAGGGCTGTCCCGCCTGGAATGAACCATGCCGTCTTCGGTGATGTCATCGCGCGTTGAATAGGCGCGGCCGAGGCTGAAGACCAGCACGTAGAGCGGAATGTTGATCAGCAGGCTGACGATGGGAAGATAGCTCGTTATCTGCCATACGGTCGAGAAGAAGGCCTGACCGTAGCCGTCGCAGGTCAAAGACGAGCCGTATTCCCAGATCGCCCCGATCACCGCGGCGACAGCGAAGAGCTTGATGCAGGTCGCGATGCGCCTTGCCCGCAAGGGCTCCGGAGAAAGCCGGTTCCACAGCGCCAGGCAGACGATCGGAACCGCATAGATCAGGTTCTGCACGATGAGCATCGGCAGCGTGGCGTTGGCCGCGGCAAGGAATTCCGCGCGAGTTTCCAGCCGTGGGCAGACCTCGCTCGAGGTCGTCGACAGCAGGAACAGGACGAACGGTCCGAGAAACCAGAAGAAGAACAGGGACGGCCAGAAGACGACTGCAACCAGCGCCTTGGCGGTCAAGGCATGTCGCATAAAAAGGGATTTATGCGACATGCTTTAGGTCTTTTATTTTGAGCGTGTCTTTTTCCCGAAAACCGCTGCACACTTTCGGGAGACATGCTTCCAGTCTCGTCAACTGGCCTGATCCATGAAGCGCGGAAACCAGCCCTCATGGGCGGCGGTCAACTCGCTGACCGGGATCGACCGTGCCTCGCCGAGCTTCAATTCATGTCCGCCGGTGGTGCCGATCCAGGGCGCGAAGATACCGAGCATGCCCTGCTCTTCGCGGATCCTGTCCCATTCGCCGCTTTGCGGGTCGATCGAGAGCGTCAGCAGATAGCGACCCTGGTCCTCGCCGAACCAGACCGGGATCGGGTCGGTGCCGGTGAGGCCGGGAATGGTGGCGCCGATGCCGGAGGCCATCGCCATTTCGGCCAGCGCTATGGCCAGGCCGCCGTCGGAGACGTCGTGGGCGGCGGTCACGATGCCGGAAGCGATCAGCGAGCGCACATGGTCGCCGACCCGCTTCTCGTGTTCGAGGTCGACGGTCGGCGGCGGGCCGTCGGCACGGCCATGGATGTCGCGCATATAGACGGACTGGCCGAGATGGCTGCCCCAGCTCGGCGGCGCGCCGACCAGCACGATCATCTGGCCCTCGGCGGCAAAGCCGATGCGCACCATCTTCGACCAGTCGGAGATGAGCCCGACGCCGCCGATGGTCGGCGTCGGCAGGATGCCGCGGCCATTGGTTTCGTTGTAGAGCGAGACATTGCCGGAGACGATCGGAAAGGCGAGCGCGCGGCAGGCATCGCCGATGCCCTTAATGGCGCCGACCAACTGGCCCATGATTTCGGGTCGTTCCGGATTGCCGAAATTGAGGTTGTCGGTGGCGGCGAGCGGCAAGGCGCCGGTGGCAGTCAGGTTGCGCCAGCATTCGGCCACGGCCTGCTTGCCGCCTTCGTAAGGATCGGCCTCGCAGTAGCGCGGCGTGACGTCGGAGGAGAAGGCCAGCGCCTTGGTCGGATGGCCTTCGACGCGCACGACGCCGGCGTCGCCGCCGGGAAGCTGCAGCGAATTGCCCTGGATCAGCGTGTCATACTGCTCCCACACCCAGCGGCGCGAGGAGAGGTCCGGTCCGCCGAGCAGCTTGAGCAGCGCGTCGGCGATATCGGCCTGGGGCGCATCGTTCGCCGCGAGCGGTGCGGGCTTCTTTGCCTCGACCCAGGGACGATCATATTCCGGCGCCTGGTCGCCCAGTTCCTTGATCGGCAGGTTGGCGACCTCGTCGCCCTGATGGATGACGCGGAAGCGCAGATCGTCGGTGGTCTTGCCGACGATGGCAAAGTCGAGCCCCCATTTGCGGAAGATAGCCTCGGCTTCCTCTTCCTTTTCGGGGCGCAGCACCATCAGCATGCGCTCCTGGCTTTCCGACAGCATCATCTCGTAGGCGCTCATGCGCTCCTCGCGCACCGGCACCTTGTCGAGGTCGAGCTCGATGCCGAGGTCGCCCTTGGCGCCCATCTCGACGGCCGAGCAGGTGAGGCCGGCGGCGCCCATGTCCTGGATGGCGATGACGGCGCCCGAGGCCATCAGCTCGAGGCAGGCTTCCAGCAGGCATTTTTCAGTGAAGGGGTCGCCGACCTGCACGGTCGGCCGCTTTTCCTCGATCTTGTCGTCGAATTCGGCCGAGGCCATCGTGGCGCCGCCGACGCCGTCGCGCCCGGTCTTGGCGCCGAGATAGACGACCGGCAGGCCGACGCCCTTAGCTTCAGACAGGAAGATGGCGTCGGTCTTGGCAAGACCCGCCGCGAACGCGTTGACCAGGATGTTGCCGTTGTAGCGCGGGTCGAAATTGACCTCGCCGCCGACGGTCGGAACGCCGAAGGAATTGCCGTAGCCGCCGACGCCGGAAACCACGCCGGCAACGAGATGCCGGGTTTTCGGATGGTCAGGCGCGCCGAAGCGCAGCGCGTTCATGGCCGCAACCGGCCTGGCACCCATGGTGAAGACGTCGCGCAGGATACCGCCGACGCCGGTCGCCGCGCCCTGATAGGGTTCGATGTAGGACGGGTGGTTGTGGCTCTCCATCTTGAAGACGACGCAGTCGCCGTCGCCGATGTCGACCACGCCGGCATTCTCGCCGGGGCCCTGGATCACCTGCGGGCCGCTCGTCGGCAACGTGCGCAGCCATTTCTTGGAAGATTTGTAGGAACAGTGCTCGTTCCACATCGCCGAGAAGATGCCGAGCTCGGTGAAGCTCGGCTCGCGCCCGACCAGGTCGAGGATGCGCTGGTATTCGTCGGGCTTCAGCCCATGCGCGGCGACGAGTTCCGGGGTGATCGGCACGGAATTGGAAATGGTCATGGGCGGCGATTTTTGTCCGTGGGAGCGGGAGTTTGAGTCCTCCTCTTATCGCAAGCTTTGCGACCGATACACCCCATCGCATGACGAAAAACGCCGGAAAACTGCCCCTGCCGTCAATGCTTAGGGTCTGGGGCTTGCCGACTGATCAGGAAAAACTGTCGTAGCCGGCGCGGCCTTCGTCGAGCAGGCGGCGGATGACCGCGACGCCGTCGGCGACATCTTTCTGCCGGCGCGGCTGTGAGACGCCGAAGCGGACGCCGTGGAAAACCTGCTCGGAACGGCCGGCCTTGAACTCATCCTCGTCGTCGATGAGCACGCCTTGCGCCAGGCAGGCATTCTTGAAGGTGCCCGACAGCCAGGGATCCGGCAAGGTGAGCCAGACGAAGGGCACATTGTCCCTTATCCTGAAGTCAAACCCGGCCAGAGTCTCGCGTACCAAATGCAGACGCGCCTGGAACTCGGAAATGCAGCGCTTGCGGATCTCGCCGGCATGGCCGGACATCACCAGCCTCGTTCCGACCTCCGCCAGCAGGAAGGGCAGGCCGCCGGTCATCATCTTGTGCGCCACGCGGATGCGGTGGCGATAGGCGGGCGGACAGGAAAGCCAGCCGCCGCGCACGCCCGCCGCGACCGATTTCGACAGGCCGCCGGCGACAACGGTGCGCTCGGGCGCATATTCGGCAAGCAGCGGCGTCGGATCGTCGCTCAGTTTGCCGTAGAGATCGTCCTCTATCAGCACGACATTGTATTTACGCGCGATGCGCGCGATGGCTTGGCGCCGCTCCGCCGACAGCGTGACCAGCGTCGGGTTCTTCACCGTCGGCATCAGGAACATCATCTTCGGGTGTTTCTGCGCGCAGACCCGCTCGAAATCGTCGGGATCGATGCCGTCATCGTCAGCCGAAACAAGCGCGGTTCGACGTCCGATCAGCCCGGTGCTGCGCGAGATCTGCGAATAGGTGAGATGCTCGAAGACGATCGCGTCACCGGGTGTGGTGAGAGCGGCGATCGCCGCCATCACCGCCGCATGGGTGCCAAGCGTCGGCACGATGGAATCCGGCGAGGGGCTGAAGGAATTGCGTCTAAGCCAGCGGCTGCCGGCCTCATACCAGCGTTCGGGAAAGTCCCTGGTGTAGCTCGAAATCTCGTGCGGATGTTCCTGCGCCGTTCGCGCCAGAATTTCGGCGATGATGGCACCCTGACCGACATCGGGTGCCGCGGTGCTGTCGAAGCGCAGCTTGCCCGCCGGCGCGTCGATAGCGCGCGTGCCTTGGATGGCGGGCTCGAGATCCGTTTTTGGCGTTTCCGAGTGTTGCACGAGCACATAGGTGCCGCGACCGACCTCGCCGCTCACCAGGCCGCGTTCGCGCAGCAGCTGATAGGCCCTGCCGACGGTGCCGACGGTGGTACCGATGTCATAGGCGAGGTCGCGCTGCGGCGGCAGTTTCGCACCGGCATCGATGACGCCCCTGTCGATATCTGACTCAATGCTGTCAGCAAGGCGCTGATAGAGCGGACCGGAGCCAGTGGAGAGATCAGGGAGCCAATTTGTCATGGTGACAATTTTCTATATTGTACCGCGCGATGAGTCAATCCATATCGATTCCGCGGTTGGAGAGGTACAATTCAAACAAGGCAGAGCGATAATGGATACAATCGAGACAATTCGCTACGTCGAACCGGCATTTCCTGCGCGGACTAATCATCAGGGCCGCCGTAGCTTCGTCCGCCGCCTGGTGCTTGTGCTCCGTTCCATCGCCAAGCAGATCGGCCGAATGCTGGAGCGTCGGCGCGGCCGCCTTGCACTCATGGAGATGACGGACGACCAGCTCAAGGATATCGGCATCTCGCGCTGCGATGCCCATCGCGAAGGCATCCGGGCATTCTGGGAGTGAGGATCACTCGTCGAGTACGAGCTATCGTCGGCTCGATGCAATCCGGATCGCGGGCTTTCCCCGTAACCGGCCGATGCCGTGATCGACAAGCACGGCGAGCGCGCTCAATCCGATGAACAGGGCGGTGATGGCCAAAGCCGAAACGGCGACGCTGGCCGCGCCGTTCTTGGTTATGTCGAGGAACGGGTAGGGCACTTCGCTGGCGAATGGCGCGCGTATCAGTGCATAAGCGAGATAGGCGATCGGATAGATCGTCCACCAGGAGATATCGCGCCAGCGCGTCGTGCCATCCGCGCCGGCAATGAGCCACCACAGCACGAAGATCAGCGGTGTGATGTAGTGGAGCAGGACATCGCAAAGCAGGAACAGGCCCTGCGGTTGCCAAAGCCCCGCCAGCACGGTCGCATAGACGATGAAGACCAGCGTGATGGCGACCGCGACCCCAGCCCGCATGCGCGGTCCGGCGAAGGCCGGGAACCAGGCATAGCCGGCCGGCGAGACCAGCGCGGCATGCACCATCACGGCCGCGATATTGGTCAGGATGGTGAAAAAGCTGAAATAGAAGACGATCGAGCCGAGCAGGCCGCGGCCCGCCGCCATCGACGCCGGCATGGTGATGGCGAATTGCAGGACGAGCGCAATCAGCCCGACAACCAGTCCCGCGATCTGCAGAAACCGGCCCATGGCAATTTCACGCGGCAGCAGCGCAGGACGGATTGCCGGCCTGCCAGCGGGCGATATCGGAGCTGACGCGCGCGCCGAGCGGCTCATTCATCAGCGGTCCGAAAGCATCGACGCGGCTGGAATTGCCCTGCGCCTGCACGACCAGCAGCGGCTTGCCGCCATAATGCTTGGCGGGCACCAGCAGGAAGCGCGGCGTGCCGCTGTAGGAATTGAGCTCATTGGCCATCTGGTAGGCCTTGAACGCCGGGTCCTTGCTGGCGATCCAGCATTTATGCGCCGAGATGGCGACCTGTTCCATGGCGAGCAACGAGGCGCTCTTGCCCGACGGCACCGGCGTGGCCTTGGGGCTGGATTGGCAGGAAGCCAAGGCAAGCCCGGCGGCGGCCAGGAGAGCAAGGCGAGCAATCGTCAGTCTCATGGTCAGTCCGCCCCCGCGTTCTGGGAATTTTTAAGGATCAAGCAGCGATGCCGAGCGCGCTTTCGAACAGCGCCCGGCCGTCATTGCCGCCATGCGCCGCCTCGATCAGGTTCTCCGGATGCGGCATCAGGCCAAGCACGTTGCCCTTGTCGTTGACGATGCCGGCGATGTCGTTGATCGAGCCGTTGGGATTGGTGCCTTCGGCATAGCGGAACACCACCTGGCCTTCGCCTTCGAGCCGGGCAAGCGTCTCGGCATCGGCAAAATAGTTGCCATCGTGATGCGCCACCGGCGAACGGATGACCTGTCCGGGCTGGTAGCCGCGGGTGAACATGGTGTTGGCGTTGGCGATCTGGAGCTTCACCTGCCGGCAGACGAATTTCAGCGACGAATTGCGCATCAAGGCGCCGGGCAGCAGCCCCGCCTCGACCAGGATCTGGAAGCCGTTGCAGACGCCGATGACGGTGACGCCTTTGACGGCTTTCTCCGCGACCGCCCGCATCACCGGCATGCGCGCCGCGATCGCACCGCAGCGCAGATAGTCGCCGAAGGAAAAGCCGCCGGGGATGGCGATCAGGTCGACATCGGGGATTTCGGTGTCGGTCTGCCACACGGTCGCCGGCGCCTGGCCGGAAATCTTGGTCAGCGCCGCAATCATGTCGCGGTCGCGGTTGAGGCCGGGCAGGAGGACGACGGCTGATTTCATTTCGGTTCGTAAGACCTCTGGTTTTCGGCGAGTTCGCGCAATTCAAGGCGCTGCTCAATTCGTTCAAGACGCTGATCGATACGGCCTGTCATCGCGTAAATGTTGCTGATGTCCGTTTGTGTACCCAATGCCTGCAATCTGATCGCAACAATCTCGTGCTTGACCTCACCGAGACTGCTCTCAAGTCGATCCATTCGTGAATGAATTTTCGTGAGAAGTTCGTACATGAGTTCGTTCGTGACTTCAGGCATTCGTGCCTCCGGCACAACCTTAGGTAAGCGTCACACTATAGTTCTCAATCACCGTGTTCGCCAGAAGCCTGTCGCACATGGCCTTGAGATCGGCCTCGGCCTTGGCCTTGTCGGTTCCAGTGAGTTCGATATCGAACACCTTGCCCTGGCGCACCTGGCCGACGCCGTCGAAGCCCAGCCCGGAAAGCGCGTGCTCGATCGCCTTGCCCTGCGGGTCGAGGACGCCGTTCTTGAGGGTCACGGTGATACGGGCTTTCATCGACACTCCTGAGTGATAGTCATGCCTGACTGGTGATCGTGCGGGCGGCGGACCTGCCGTTGCCGGCAGGCCTCCTGGTAATCAGTGCTTCAGACCCTTGGGCGGCCCGGAGGAGGCGACGAGCACCGGACCCATCGGGCGCGGCGGCTCGTTCTCGTTGATGATGCCGAGGCGGCGGGCAACCTCCTGATAGGCCTCGACCAGTCCGCCCATGTCGCGGCGGAAACGGTCCTTGTCGAGCTTGTCCTGGGTCGCGACATCCCACAGCCGGCAGGAATCCGGCGAGATCTCGTCGGCGACGACGATACGCATCATATCGCCCTCGAACAGGCGGCCGCATTCGATCTTGAAGTCGACGAGCTGGATGCCGACGCCGAGGAACAGGCCGGAAAGGAAGTCGTTGACGCGGATGGCCAAGGCCATGATGTCGTCGATTTCCTGCGGGCTGGCCCAGCCGAAGGCGGTGATGTGCTCCTCCGACACCATCGGGTCGTCGAGCGCATCGGCCTTGTAGTAGAATTCGATGATCGAGCGCGGCAGCACAGTGCCTTCCTCGATGCCGAGGCGCTTGGACAACGAGCCGGCGGCGACATTGCGCACGACGACCTCGAGCGGGATGATCTCGACTTCCTTGATCAGCTGCTCGCGCATGTTGAGCCGGCGGATGAAATGGGTCGGGATGCCCATGCGATTCAAATGGTTGAAGATGTGCTCGGAAATGCGGTTGTTGAGCACGCCCTTGCCATCGACCACTTCGTGTTTCTTCTTGTTGAAGGCGGTGGCGTCGTCCTTGAAGAACTGGATCAGCGTGCCCGGCTCAGGTCCCTCATAGAGGATCTTGGCCTTGCCTTCATAAATGCGGCGGCGATTTTTCATTTGATTTTTCTCTGGATCTGCGGGCAGGCGGCAAGTGACCAGTTCCTGTCCGTCTGCCTAAATTAGTATGGCGACGGTGGCGTTCAATGCCGGTGTTATCGTAATCGCCCTGTTTGCTCAATCGCCAAATCCCGCGAATCAACCGCTTTCGGGACTGAAATGACGCAGCGCAGCATGCGACGAAGCATATTGACCGGCCGGCGGCCTTTTGATTTGTGCATGCCCATCACACATATTCACCGCCAAGCGAATCGGATTTGATCGGAGGGACGTCATGAGCAGCATGAAAGACCGCGAAGAGGGCTTCGAGCGCAAATTCGCCTTCGACGAGGAATTGCGCTTCAAGGCTTCGGCGCGCCGCAACAAGGCGCTTGGCCTGTGGGCCGCCGAGAAACTGGGCAAATCCGGCGCCGATGCCGAAGCCTATGCCAAGGAAGTGGTGGTTTCCGATATCGAGGAAGCGGGCGACCATGATGTCTTCCGCAAGATCCGCAAGGATTTCGACGCGGCCGGCGTCGACCAGTCCGATCACCAAATCCGCCGCACCATGGACGAGTTGATGGCGCAGGCGATCGAGCAGATCAAGAACACCTGAGGTTAGAGCGTTTCAGCGCTTCACAGAAACGCCGAACGCTCTATCTTTTTGTTTTAGGCAATTCCGGACGGAAAGCCGTTGCACGCTTTTCCTGGAATTGCTTGAGAGATGAGCATGATGCCGTGCGAAAACCGTTTCACGCTTTTCGGTACCATGCACTAGCTGGACCAATCGACCGCCCGGCCAAACCGGGCGGTTTTTCTTTGCCTTTGCCGCCGTTTCCGGCTGAAACTGCGGATTGTTAACAAGGAAAGTTCCGATGTCGCTCAAATCCCGCCTGGCCGCCGACGAAACGCTGTTCACCGCCTGGTCGGGCGTGCCGGACGCGCTGACCGTCGAGATCATCGCCAAGCAGGGTTTTGATGCGGTCACCCTCGACATGCAGCATGGCGGCCACCATGAGGACAGCGTGCTGCGCGGCCTTGTGCCGGTGCTGGCAGCCAACAAGCCGGCGCTGGTGCGCATTCCGGTCGGTCGCTTCGACATGGCGAGCCGCGCGCTCGATTTCGGTGCCGAGGCGGTGATCGCGCCGATGGTGAATTCGGTCGCCGATGCCAGGCAGTTCGCCGCGGCGATGAAATATCCGCCGCTGGGCGAACGCTCCTGGGGTCCGACCTATGCCTTTCCGCGCCACGGCAAGGGCGACCATGCCGAATGGCTGCGCGATTCGAACCAGCGCACCATGGCTTTCGCGATGGTCGAGACGCGGGCGGCATTCGAGGCGCTGGACGGCATTTTGGATACGCCCGGCATCGACGGCATCTTCGTCGGCCCGTCGGATTTCTCGATCGCCTGGTCGAACGGCACCACCGTCAATTCGACGCTGGAAAGCATGATGGAGACGGTCGCGTCGATCGCCGAGCGGACGCGCAAGGCCGGAAAGCATGCGGCGATCTACGTCGTCGAGCCGGCGGTTGCCGGCCGCGTCGTGTCGATGGGCTACCGGCTGCTCGCCATGGGCTCGGACCACGCGCTGATCTCGCTCGGCGCCAAGACGCTTTTGAAGAGCATGCGGGATTCGATCGGCGCCTGACGCGGCGCCGAGCTCAGGGTTGCTTCAGCTCCGTCAGGAACTTGGCGAAAGTCATCGAACCTTCCGGCCATGGGCCGAAACCGGCGTCCTGGTTGAGATGGCCGGCCTCGCCGGCGTCGATGAAAAGCGATCCCCAGGCGGCGGCAATGTCCTCTGCGATCTCGAAGGCGCAGAACGGGTCGTTGCGGCTGGCGATCACGACGGATGGAAAGGGCAGGGGATCGCGCGAATAGGGGCCAAAGGTCATCAGATGCCTCGGCCTGATTTCCGGATTGGAGACATCCGGCGGCGCCACGAAGAAGGCGCCGGCGACCGGCTTCTTGAATTGCGGGATGGCCTGCACTGCCGCTGCGACGCCAAGCGAGTGCGCAACGAGCACCACCGGCCGCTCGGCTTCGTTGACGGCGTTCGCCACGCTCGCGGTCCAGTCCTCGCGCACCGGCTTCGTCCATTCCGCCTGCTCGACCCGGCGCGCCGTCGACAGTTTCGACTGCCAACGGGTCTGCCAATGCTCGGGGCCGGAATTGGTGTAGCCCGGCACGATCAAGATATCAGTGTCTTTGACTTTCATGGCGCGGATGTAGCGAGCAGTCTTTCCGCCTGCAACCCTGTGGTAACATCAGGTGCGATCACAATTGTGAACACCTTGTTCGGTTCTTGCTGTCTTGTGTGAACGATCGCGATCGACGATTTGGAGAGGGAACAAGGAATAATAGCTGGCGGCCTCGAAAATCCCCTACCGGAAACAAGTGCCGCCTGAACGGAGAATTTGATGAGCGAACTGCCTTTTGCCGCGACAACCCCGGTCAGCGTGTCGCGCGTCGGGTTGAAGGCGCGCGATGCCGAGAGCCTTGCCGCCTATTACCGCGCCGTTGTCGGCCTGCAGGAACTGAGCCGCGCCGACGGGGCGATCACGCTTGGCGCCGCCAACCGTCCATTGCTTGTGCTCGAGCCGGATTCTTCGGCCAAGCCGGACGATCCGCGCAGTGCCGGCCTTTTCCATACCGCTTTCCTTTTGCCGTCGCGCGCCGATCTTGGCCGTTGGATCAGCCACGCCGCCGCCAGCCACATCGGCATCGAAGGCGCCTCGGACCATCTGGTCAGCGAGGCGCTTTATCTGACCGACCCGGAGGGCAACGGCATCGAGATCTATGCCGACCGCCGCCCGCAGGACTGGAAATGGAACGGCGACCGTATCGCCATGGCGACCGAGCGGCTGAACCTGCCGGCGGTGGTCGGCAGCGTACCGGCGGGCGATGCCGGCTGGCAGGGCGCGCCGGAAAACACCATTGTCGGCCATGTGCACCTGCGCGTCGGCCGGCCGGAAGATGCGGAAGCCTGGTGGCATGACGAATTCGGCTTCGACACCGTCGCCAAATATGGCGGCCAGGCCGTGTTCCTGTCGTCCGGCCATTACCACCACCATATCGGCGCCAATGCCTGGCAGAGCGCCGGCGCCGGCCGCCGCGATCCATCTCGCTCGGGTCTCGCCTGGGTGGAGATGCGCTCGGACAATGTGAAGGCCGAGACGAGCCGTGAGGATCCGTGGGGCACGGTGATCAAGACCGTGCCGGGCAAGGCGTGAGCGGGGGCGTTGACGGCAACTTCCTTCTCCCCGTGAACGGGGAGAAGGAAAGGTCAAGCTTCTCCGAATACCCGCTTGAAGATCGTGTCGACGTGCTTCGTATGATAGCCGAGGTCGAATTTCTCGCGGATCTCGGCTTCGGGCAGCGCGGCCGTGACGTCCTTGTCGGCCAGCAGTTCCTCGAGGAAATCGGCGCCGTGTTCCCACACTTTCATGGCGTTGCGCTGCACCAGCCGGTAGGCGTCCTCGCGTGACAGGCCGGCCTGGGTCAGCGCCAGAAGCACGCGCTGCGAATGCACCAGCCCGCGGAACTTGTTGAGGTTCTTCTCCATATTTTCGGGGTAGACGAGCAGCTTGTCGACGACGCCGGTGAGGCGTGTCAGGGCGAAATCCAGCGTCACCGTCGCGTCCGGCCCGATCATGCGCTCGACCGAGGAATGCGAGATGTCGCGCTCATGCCAGAGCGCCACGTCTTCCATGGCGGGCATCGCATAGGCGCGCACCATGCGGGCAAGGCCGGTGAGGTTCTCCGTCAGCACCGGATTGCGCTTGTGCGGCATCGCCGACGAGCCCTTCTGCCCCGGCGAGAAATACTCTTCCGCCTCCAGCACTTCGGTGCGCTGCAAATGGCGGATTTCGGTGGCGAGGCGTTCGACCGACGAAGCGATGACACCGAGCGTGGCAAAGAACATGGCGTGCCGGTCGCGCGGGATCACCTGGGTCGACACCGGCTCCGGCTTCAGCCCGAGTTTTGCCGCCACATGCTCTTCGACATAAGGCTCGATGTTGGCGAAGGTGCCGACGGCGCCGGAAATGGCGCAGGTGGCGATGTCTTCCCGCGCGTGCACCAGCCGCTCGCGGCAGCGCGAGAATTCGGCATAGGCCTGCGCCAGCTTGACGCCGAAGGTGGTGGGCTCGGCATGGATGCCGTGACTGCGGCCGATGGTGACGGTGTCCTTGTGCTCGAAGGCGCGGCGCCTTAGCGCCGCAAGCAGGGCGTCGATATCGGCGAGCAGGATGTCGCTGGCCCGCGTCAACTGGACTGCAAGGCAGGTGTCGAGCACGTCCGACGAGGTCATGCCCTGGTGGATGAAGCGGGCATCCGGCCCGACGAATTCGGCAAGATGGGTCAGGAAAGCGATCACGTCATGCTTGGTGACGCGTTCGATCTCGTCGATCTTTGCGACATCGAATTTGGCGGCGCCGCCTTTTTCCCAGATCGTCCTTGCCGCTTCTTTCGGGATGACACCCAGCTCCGCCAGCGCATCGCAGGCATGCGCCTCGATCTCGAACCAGATGCGGAAGCGGGTTTCGGGCGACCAGATGGCGACCATTTCCGGCCGGGAATAGCGAGGGATCATCCGTTTTTCGAGTCCTGCTGGGAAAAGTGTTGGCCGCGTCCTAACAGAGGCAGGCCCGATGCTCAACGCCGCTGCCGCGCAAACCAGATGCTTGCCGCGACAAGCGCTGCAAAACCCAGCGGAAAATAGAGCCGCACGCCAAGCACGACGAACTGGTAGAGCGCGGTCAGCATGGTGAAGGCGAATTCGAATGCCCAGGTCAGCGTGAGCGCCGGCGCATGCCACTCGGCGTAATAGGAACGGTATTGCAGCGCGAACAGGCCGCCGGTGAAGGCCAGTGTCGTCGCCAGAAGCGATACGAATGCCGCGGCAAAGGCTGTTTCCCAATGACGGCCGTGAGAAACCAGCCTGGCGAGCGTCAGCCCAGCCGGGAAGGCGAGCATGCCGCCAAGGACATAAAGCAGCGCAACGAAACGGATCCGGTCGGATGTTTCCCAGGCGGCCAGCAGATTTGTCAGCGCGCTGGCGCCCATGGCGATGCCCCACAGCAAGCTTCCAGCAGCAGCCTCGCTTGCCGACGGAACAGCAACGCGCAACAGATCCTTGACGCCGTTGCGCAAGGGGGCTTGCTGCAGAGGCGTCATAGGCGGCAAGCCATATCGCGCGCCGCGTGACCGGGCTTCATTGGTTTGACGTCTGTCTCATGCGCGTCATGCCTATCACGCCATGGTGAACGAGACGTGCCGCGCAATGCATCCAATCCGGCGTTCATTTGTTATTGTCGGCCGTCTCGCATCCGAAAGGGCAAATCGCCATCCAGCGGAGGACCAGCATGAGCACCGAAATCAGCAAGATACGCGGACATATGGAAGTGATCGGCGCCGATGGCGTCCATATCGGCACAGTCGACAAGGTCGAGGGTGAGCGGATCAAGCTGACCAAGGCCGACAGCGGCATGGGCTCGCACAAGGACCATAACCATTACATTTCGCTCGCCCTGGTCGCCGAGATCGAGGGACAGAAGGTATGGCTGTCGGCGAATTCGGATGTCGCCGTCACCTTCGAGGAAGAAAAATCCGATCCGACTTGATTGGCCGTCAACGCGACGACCAGACCGGAAACAGATCGCCGTCGGCGGGCGTCGCAGCGTGGACGCCGCGGCTGATCGCGCGCGCCATGGTCGCGCCGGCCGCCGCGAACAAGTCGATCGCGGCATCGGCGTCGAGCTCGATGCCGCTTCTGCCTGTCGCCAGTGCGAAGACGAGATCGCCGTCCGCCGGCGTATGGGTCGGCCAAATGGCGCGGGCGAAACCGTCATGCGCCGAAATCGCCAGCCGCTTGGCCGCCGCCTTGGTCAGGACGGCGTCCGTGGCGATGACGGCGATGGTGGTGCTGGCGCCCTCGGCCTCGCCGCCGACGTGCATGTCGCGGTATTTCAAAAGGATCTTCCTGGCGTCCTCGGGCAGTGGTGCGGGATAGCCCAGGCCGCCGAACTCGTCGCCGATCTCGAAGGGCGCCGCCCAGAAGTGGCGGCCGCGGCCGACCGTCACCGAGCCGGTCGGGTTGACGGCGGCAAGCGCACCGACCGTGACGCCGCTGTCGAGCACGGTCGAGGCGGAGCCCAGTCCGCCTTTCAGTCCGGAAGTCAGCGCGCCGGTACCGGCACCCGCCGTGCCGACGGCGAAATCCACCGTTGCCGCCTGCACAGCCTCATAGCCGAGCTCGCGATAGGGCGGATAGCGGCCCCAATCCTTGTCGCCGCCATTGCGCAGGTCGAACAGGATCGCGGCCGGCACGATCGGCACGTGGAAGCCACCGACCTCGACGCCGATGTTTTTCTCGCGCAGCGCCGCTTGCACGCCCGACGCCGCGTCGAGGCCGAAGGCGGAGCCGCCGGACAGAACGACGGCATGGATCGTCGCGATAGAGTTCTGCGGCTCGAGCAGGTCGGTTTCGCGCGTGCCCGGCGCGCCTCCCAGCACCTGCACGCCGGCCACGGCAGGCTCGTCGCACAGCACCACCGTGACGCCGGATTTCAGCCTGGCGTCGGCGGCATTGCCGACGCTCAAACCCGCAACGTCGGTGATCAGGTTGCGCGGACCGGTGCGGAACATCACTTGTCCTCCAGCGGCACGAAATGCGTCCCGTCGAAGCTGAAGACGCGAAACGGGTTCTGGCTGAGGTCGCCCTTGTCGTCGAAGCGGATTGTGCCGATCGCGGTGGTGAAATCGTGGCCGGCCAGCGCTTCATTGAGCGGCTGGCCGGAGCTTTCTGCGCCGGCCAGCGCGGCCTTGGCGATCTCCACCGCCGCATAGGACGGCAGCGTGTAGCCGTCCGGCGCAATGTTCCTTGCGCCGAAGGCCTGCACGATCTTGGGGTCGGCGACCTCCGACCATTCCGGTGGCGCGATCATCAGCGTGCCGACGGTATAGGGCACGTCGCCCGGCGGCGTGCGCAGGTTTTCGCCACCGGCAAAGGTGATGCCGGCGTTGAGCTGGGCGGCGTCGCGGCCCATGATGGCGACGTCGTCTCCGTCGCCGCCGGCAAACACCTTGGTCGCGCCGGCCTTCTTCAAACGGCCGATCAGCCCGATCTGGTTGTCGAGCTGCGGCCTGAACGTGTCAGTGAAGACCGGCTTCAAGGCAGCCTGCTCGGCCACGGCGCGAAAAGTCTCTGCCATCTCGCGGCCATAGATGGTGCCGTCATCGATGATGGCGAACAGGTCGTCGCGCCAGAGCTGGGTGAGCTTAGCGGCGACCGCATTGCGCTCGTCGTCGCCGCGCGGGCCGAGCCGGTAGACCTCCCAGCCGGTCTTGGCGCGCCGGTCGGTCAAGCTTTCGGTGCGCACGCCGACGGTGATCACCGGAATGTTGGCGTCCTTCAGGATCGGCAGCGCGGCCTCGATCGCATCGGTGCAGAGAAAGCCTACCACCACATTGACCTTGGCGTCGACGAATTCCTTTGCCGCCGCGGCGCCGCCATCGGCGGTGCAGGCGTCGTCGACGGCCTTGATCGCGATGCCGTTGGCCTCCGCCGCCAGCCCGGCGCCGGCCTCGACCTGCTTGCCTAGGATCGCCGACGGGCCGGAAAGCGGTGCGGCAACGCCGACCAGCGTCTCGGCGTCGGCGCTCGCGGCCAGCCAAAACAACGCGGCTGTCGCCGTCGTCAGCGCGGCTATTGTCGTCGTCAAAAGGCGCATTCGGGCGAAGAGGTCCTCCGTGCCGGGCGTATAGTCCCGACACTATTGCAGCAAAGACCTAAAGGCTGGCTAAGCGCCGCGCAACACGCGAATTTGCGGATTGCGGTCAAGCACTTCGCCCGTGCTATGCAACTTGTGACGTGCAATATGCCGCCATATATAACGAGCTTGTTCTGACAGGTGGATCATCGGGTGCTGAAGATCAACGACATCGGGCCGCAGCACTATCGCGATGCGATGGCGCATTTTGCCGGCCACGTGCATGTGGTGACGACGGATGGGCCCGCCGGCAAACGAGGCGCGACGGTGATTGCCGCCTGTTCGGTCTCCGACACGCCGCCGACGGTGCTGGTCTGCCTCAACCGCGAGAACGCCAAGAACGAAGCCTTCATCAAAAACGGCAAGTTCGCGCTCAACACTTTGGCAGCGGACCAGGAAGCCGTTTCGGTCGGCTTTTCCGGCATCACCGGTTTGCCGGCCGACGAGCGCTTCGCGCTTGCCGAATGGGATGTGATCTCCACCGGCGCGCCGACGTTGAAAGGCGCGCTGGCCGTGTTCGACTGCGAGATTATCGACAGCAAGGATTTGGCCACCCATCGTGTGCTTTTTGGCAAGGTGACAGGCCTGCGCATCGGCGATAATTTGCGGCCGCTGATCTATCACAACCGCGGCTATCACGTTCTTTGAAACGGGCGGCGGGATCCACGGAGACAAGATGACCGCGCCGCGCCCCGCGCCGAAATCGATCGACGAAACCCTCGATCTTTTGACCGGCGCGGACTATGTCGCTGACCGTTCGCTGGCAACGGTGCTGTTTCTTTCGCTGCGCATGAAGCGGCCCTTGTTCCTCGAAGGCGAGGCGGGCGTCGGCAAGACCGAGATCGCCAAGGTATTGGCCGAGGCGCTCGGCCGCCGGCTGATCCGCCTGCAATGCTATGAAGGGCTCGACGTCTCCTCGGCCGTCTATGAATGGAATTATGCCGCCCAGATGATCGAGATCCGCATGGAGGAGGCGGCGGGCAAGGTCGTGCGTTCCGATATGGAGCGCAACGTCTTTTCCGAAAAATACCTGATCCGCCGCCCGGTGCTCGACGCGCTGACCGGCAAGGTTGGCGCCGCGCCGGTGTTCCTGATCGACGAACTCGACCGCACGGACGACGCGTTCGAGGCGTTCCTGCTCGAGATCCTGTCGGACTTCCAGGTTACGGTTCCCGAGCTTGGCACGATCAAGGCCGAAGAGCCGCCGATCGTCATCATCACCACCAACCGCACGCGCGAGATCCACGATGCGCTGAAGCGGCGCTGCCTTTATCACTGGGTCGACTACCCGAACGCCGAGCGGGAACTGGAGATCGTGCGGCGCAAGGTGCCGCAGGCGAACCGCCGGCTGTCGGCGGAGGTCGTGTCCTTCATCCAGAAGCTGCGCCAGGTCGAGCTGTTCAAGGCGCCCGGCGTCGCCGAGACGATCGACTGGGCCGGCGCGCTGACCGAGCTCGACAAGGTGGCGCTCGATCCGGAAACCGTGTCGGACACGATCGGCGTGCTTTTGAAATATCAGGACGATATCGCCCGCATCGGCGAGGGCGAGGGCCGGCGGATCCTCAATGAGGTGAAGGCCGAGCTTTCGGCGGCGGAGTAGGCGCCATGCCCATGCCGCGTCCGGAACCCAGGGAGGCGCTTGCCGACGGGCGCATCGCCGACAACATCGTCTATTTCGCCCGCGCCTTGCGCAAGGCCGGCATGCGCGTCGGCCCCGCCTCGGTGAAGGACACCATCGAGGCGGTGCTTGCCGCCGGCATCGGCTCGCGCGACGATTTCTACTGGACGCTGCATGCGGTGCTCGTCTCGCGGCATGAGGATCATCCGGTCTTCGACGAGGCCTTCCGCCTGTTCTGGAAGTCGCGCGAGCTGATCGAGAAGCTGCTGGCGATGTTTTCGCCGGTGGCGCCCGACGATCGCGAAAAGCAAAAGCCGCGGGCGGCCGAGAACCGTGTCAGCCAGGCGATGTTCGAAGGTCATCACAAAAACCAGCCGGCGCGGGAAGTGCCGGAGATAGACGTCGATGCGCGCCTCACCTTTTCCGGCAACGAGGTGCTGCGCGGCAAGGACTTTGCCCAGATGGACGCCGGCGAAATGGCCGAAGCCAAAAAGGCGATCATGGCCTTGCGGCTTCCGTTCGATCTTGTCCGCACGCGGCGCTTCAGAGCCGACGCGCAGGGACGCCGAATCGATCCGCGCGCCATGATGCGCTCGGCCGCACGCACCGGCGGCCAGCTTATCCTGCCGAAATTCCGGTCGCCGCGCGAAGTGCATCCGCCGCTGGTGGTGCTGGCCGACATTTCGGGCTCGATGAGCCAGTATACCCGCATCTTCCTCCACTTCCTGCATGCCCTGACGGAAAAGCGCCGCCGCGTGCATGCCTTCGTCTTCGGCACGCGGCTGACCAACCTGACCCGCCAGATGCGCCATCGCGATCCGGACGAGGCGCTTGCCGAATGCTCGGCGGCGGTGAAGGACTGGTCGGGCGGCACCCGCATCGGCGATACGCTTGCCGAATTCAACCGGCTGTGGTCGCGGCGTGTGCTGGGGCAGGGCGCCGTGGTGCTTCTGATCACCGACGGGCTGGAGCGCGACGATGTCAGCGGCCTGTCGGAGGAGATGGAGCGGCTGCGCAAATCCTGCCGGCGGCTGATCTGGCTCAATCCGCTTTTGCGCTTCGACGGCTTCGAGGCGCGCGCCCGCGGCGTCAAGGCGATGCTGCCGCATGTCGACGAGTTCCGGGCGGTGCACAATCTCGACGCGCTGGCCGATCTTTGCGCCTCGCTCGACCGGCGCCCGGCGGCCGCGGTCGATCCGCGCCGCTGGCTGCAAACTGGCGGGAGGCGCGCCGCGTAGCCATATGTTCCCTCGTAGGGGAAACTAAAGTTTCCCTTAGGGAGAACTAAAATTCCGCTTGGGAAAACTAAAGTTTCCCATGAAAAACAGACTTTGTGAGAAGCTACGATGGATGAGAGCATTTATCTCGATGAGGCCCGCGATCCTCTGATCATCGCGGAAGGCTGGATGAAGGACGGCAAGGATGTCGCCATCGCGACCGTGGTCGAGACCTGGGGTTCGGCACCGCGTCCGGTCGGCAGCCATCTGGTCATCGACGCCGAGGGGAATTTCCATGGCTCGGTTTCCGGCGGCTGCGTCGAGGGCGCCGTGGTGACGGAGGCGATGGACGTCATCGGCTCGGGCAAGGCCAGGATGCTGGAGTTCGGCGTTGCCGACGAAACCGCCTGGCAGGTGGGGCTGTCCTGCGGCGGCCGCATCAAGGTCTATGTCGAGCGGCTGGGCTGATCATTGATGGATCCATATGTTCTCAAGACACTGAACGAAGAACGCCGCGCCCGCCACGCCGCGGTGCTGGTCACTGACCTCGGCGATGGTCGCGACCGCATCGTGCGCGAGGGCGATGCGGTGGTTGGCGATCTGGGAGCGGCGATCGCCAGCGCGTTCCGCACCGGCAATTCGCGGTCGGTGGAGGCGGAAGGACGGACCTTCTTTCTCAATGCGCATCTGCCGCGCCCGCGCCTCGTGGTGATCGGCGCGGTCCACATCAGCCAGGCGCTGGCGCCGATGGCCAGGATCGCCGGCTATCCCGTCGAGATCATCGACCCGCGCACCGCCTTCGCCACCCCGGAACGCTTTCCCGACGTCGCGCTGCATGCCGAATGGCCGCAGGATGTGCTGACGCGCGCGCCGCTCGACAGCTACACCGCGCTTGCGGCCGTCACCCACGATCCGAAGATCGACGATTTCGCGCTGAAGGCTGCGCTCGACGCCCGATGCTTCTATGTCGGGGCGCTTGGCAGCCGCAAGACCCACGCCAAGCGCATCGAACGCCTGCTGGCGCTCGGCGCCGGCGCCGACCAGATCGCCCGCATCCACGCGCCGATCGGTCTCGATATCGGCGCGGCCAGCCCAGCCGAGATCGCTGTCGCGGTGCTTGCGCAAACCATCCACGCCTTCCGCTCGCGCGGTCTCGAAGCAAAAGGCGCCGTGGCGTGAAATTCGGGCCGGTTCCGATCGACGAGGCGGAAGGGGCGGTGCTGGCGCATGCGACGGCCGCCGGTGAAAAGCGGTTCCGCAAGGCGCATCGGCTGAGCGGCGAGGATGTCGCGGCGCTCAAGGCGGCGGGCGTCGGCGAAGTCGTCGCGGCGGTTCTTGGCCGGGACGATCTCGGCGAGGATGCCGCTGCCGCCAAGATCGCGGCCGGCATGAGCCACCGCAATATCGAGGTCAAGCCGGCGGCGACCGGACGGGTGAACCTGCATGCAGGGGCCGCAGGCGTCTTTACTGTCGACGCCAGGATGATCGATGCCATCAATGCCGTCGATCCGGCCATCACCATCGCGACGCTGGCGCAGCACGCGCCGGTCGAGAAAGGCCAGATGGTGGCGACGGTGAAGATCATCCCCTTTGCCGTCGCCGCGAGCCTGGTGGACAGAGTGGTGGAGATTTGTGCCGGCGGCGAGATCTTTGCCGTCAACGCCTATCGCCCCATCAATGTCGGCGTCATCCAGACGGTGCTTCCAGGCGTCAAGCCGAGCGTGCTCGACAAGACGCTGCGCGTCACCGAGGCGCGGCTGGTGCGCTCCGGCGGACGGCTGACGGCCGAGCGGCGCACGCCGCATGAGGTTGCGCCCGTCGCGGCGGCCGCGACAGCGCTGGCGCGCGACAATGACATGGTGGTGATCTTCGGCGCCTCGGCGATGAGCGATTTCGCCGATGTCGTGCCGGCTGCGATCGAACGCGCTGGGGGTACCGTTATCCGCGCGGGCATGCCCGTCGATCCCGGCAATCTGCTGGTGCTGGGAACGCTCGATGGCAAGCGCGTCGTCGGCGCACCTGGATGTGCGCGCAGTCCGAAGGAGAATGGCTTCGACTGGGTGTTGGACCGCCTGATTGCCGGGCTCGAGGTGACGGCTGGCGATATCGCCGGCATGGGCGTCGGCGGGCTCTTGATGGAAATACCGACCAGGCCGCAGCCGCGCGAGCCTGCGCCGCAGCCGGCAAGGGCTGCGCTGAAAGTCGATATCGTGCTTCTGGCCGCCGGCCGTTCGAGCCGCATGGGCGGGCCGAACAAGCTCCTGGCGCTTTTCGACGGCGAGCCGCTGGTGCGCCGCGCCGCGGCGCGCGCGCTGGGCTCGAAGGCGGCAAATACCATCGTCGTCACGGGGCACCAGCGCGAGCGCGTGCGTTCGGCGCTTGGCGGCCTTGAGGTGAAACTCGCCGACAATCCGGATTTCGCCGATGGCCTGGCTTCGTCGCTGAAGGCGGGCATCGCACGGGTTGCGCCCGACGCGGCCGGCGCCATGATCGTGCTCGGCGACATGCCCGGCGTCTCGTCGAAGGATCTCGACAGCCTGATCGACGCGTTCCGCCGTTCCGGCGGTCACGCCGTGGTGCGCGCCTCGCACCAGGGCAAACGCGGCAATCCGGTGCTCCTGCCGCGATCGCTTTTCGCGGCCGTCGCGCAACTCGAAGGCGATACCGGTGCGCGCCATCTGGTCGAAGCCGAGGGGCTCGACGTCATCGATGTCGAGATCGGACAGGCCGCCTCGATCGACGTCGACACGCGCGAGGCGCTGGAAGGGGCGGGCGGCGTCCTGCAGGATTGACAAACCGAAGCCGAATTCCGCATGGCTCTCGGCATGTCTTTCCGTTTCCGACTTTTCTTCGCCCTGGCAACAGCATTTTCCCTCTCGGCCGCCGAGGGGCAGGCGCTTTCGCTAAAACCCTTCAAGGACGACCTCTTCGCCTATCCGGCTGCGCTGTCCACCAGCGACAATGGCGCCTACACCGTCCTCGACTATCACGAGATGCGCGACATCAACCAACGCGATGAGGTGCCGGAAAGACGCGTTCGTGCCCAGTATACCGATCCCGGCGTGCGCAAGGTCCAGCAGGACCTGATGCTGAAGACCGATGTCGGCGACATCCGGCATGTCGCGGTGGGCAGGACGGAAGGCGCTTCCATCATCGTGCTTTACCTGCACGGGCAGGGCGGCAGCCGCAAGCAAGGTGTCGACGACTTCACCTTCGGCGGCAATTTCAATCGCATCAAGAACCTGATGGCCGTCAATGGCGGGCTCTATCTTTCGCCGGATTTCCCCGATTTCGGCGACAATGGCGCGGCGCAGGTGGCTGCGTTGATCGATCACTATGCCCAAGCATCGCCGGGCGCGAAAATCTTCGTCGCCTGCGGCTCGATGGGCGGCATAATCTGCTGGAAGCTCGCCGCGCGCAAGGATACGGGCGGCCGCATCGACGGCCTGCTGCTGCTCGGCTCGCTATGGGACGACAGCTTTCTGACCAGTCCCGCCTTCAAGCGCCGCGTGCCGGTGTTCTTCGGCCAAGGCAGCCATGACGTGGTCTTCCCAGTGGAGAAGCAAGAAGCCTTCTTCCGCTCCATCCTGGCCAAGAAGTCCTATCCGACCCGCTTCGTGCGCTTCGAGACCGGCACCCACGGCACGCCGATCCGCATGGTCGACTGGCGCGGCACGCTGAACTGGATGCTGACGAAAGCGCCGTGACTTTCCGGTGTTACGGCGCGCTGTTGTAGTCGATGACCGTCTGCGGATTTTGCTCGCCGTCATAGGACGCATCGACATCATACTGGACGAGCGAGAAATTGCCGTTGCGGAACAGGTAGGTTCCCGATGACCAGGCATCCCCCACGCCACGCCATTTATCGGATGTGGTGATGGTTTTCGTGGTGTCGTCATAGTCTGAGTTGGTCGCCCAGCCGCTGGTCTTGAAACCAATGATGTGGATCGACTCGACCTTGCCTTCGCTGTTGTTGTTCTCGTAGCGGATATCGAGCTCCGGCTCGGTGAACTGCAACTGGGTCACGCCGTTGACGTCATCAGCGATGTAGTAGACCGCCGTCTCGTTGTAGGCGGCCATCGAGCAGAAGAAGCGGAACAGCCGCGTCTCGCGCTCCGGATCGTTGGGCTGAGCGTCCTTGTCCTTGTAGCGGATGGAATGGGCTGTCGGTTCGCCGACGGGCTTGCCCTCGGGATCCTCCTTGTCGCACTGGCCGCCGTAGGTGGCGAGGAAGGCTTTCCTGGCCTGTTCCAGTGCCTCGTCCTTCTTCGGCGGCGGCGGGCCGTCGCCGCAGCTTGCCGGCACGGCGCTGTCGAAATCCTCGGTCGACGGTTTTAGCGCGCCCTTGTCGATGAATATCGGCTGGAACGGCGGCTCCTGGATCTGCGCATTGACCTGGCGGACCGTGTAGCAGCCGGCGAAAACCTTAGCCTCGCCCTTCTTGTCGGTCGCCTGGATGGCGACCGGGACATTGTAATAGATGCTGCCGGCCGCCCCTTCGTCCGATACGGCGCCAGTCTTCACGTCCACCGTGTCGGTGCCGTCATAACCTTTGACGAAAGCAGCAAAATCCTTTGCCGGCTTTGTATCGCCGAAATAACCCCAGGCGCGGGCGAATTCGTGGCGGTTAATGGCGCTGTAAAGCGAGCGGACGACCGCATCGGCGCTGGACCTGTCGTCAATGTAAGGGGCGTCAGCCGTCCAGGCAGACTGTGTCAGGCCAGCCAGGGAAAAGAAAACAGTCGCTGCGAAAGTGGCGCTTTTCATCGAATCCTCCCCTCGATAACGAAAATACTACCATCGCGATTGCGGCGACGCGGTGACGCCGAGACATGACTGCTTGAAGAATCGTGGCCGGAGGCGCTAGGTCACGGCCCGCGGCGCTGGGGCCGCCTGGGAGATTAGCCGTGACCATTTCCATGTACGATATATCGGTGGGCGTCTTTTCCGCTCGGCTGAAGGCGCTGGCCAGCGTCTTGGCGACGGCGGAGCAGAATGCCGACGAGCGCAAGATCGATCCGCAGGTGTTCCTTACGGCGCGGCTGGCGCCTGACATGTTCGCTTTGGCGAGGCAGGTCCAGATCGCCACCGACCATGCCAAGGGCGCTCCGTCGCGGCTCGCCGGCCGCGAGGTGCCGAAATACGAGGACAATGAAGCGAGCTTTGCCGAACTACAGGCTCGAATCGCCAAGACGCTCGATCATCTGGCGTCGTTCGCCGCGGCCGATCTGGAGGGATCGGAGGACAGGACGGTCGAAGTGAGGCTCGGCGGACGCGAAACCACGCTGCCCGGTCTGCAATACCTGCTGCACCTGGCGATGCCGAACTTCTATTTCCATGTCACAACGGCCTACGACATCCTGCGCCACAACGGCGTGCCGCTCAGCAAGCAGATTTTTCTGGGAAATCGTTGACAGGACAATGATTTAGGTTTCCCGGCGCCGCCGGGAAACCGCTTTGCCGGCCGAACCTTGTTTGATGCATGTCGTTGTCCCGAAACTGCGGCACGCTTTCGGGCGACATGTATCAGCGGATCGACATTTCGCGCGCAATGCGCGGAAAATCCGCCGGCTTGATGCCGATATCGGCGCGGTCTCTATTGCTCATCGCATTCAGAAGCGCGAGCGCCGTACGGTAACGCTGGTGTTCCTGCGGCCTCGGACGAGCGAACATTTCAGTGAAGAACCCCATGACTAAGTTGCCCCGTTGGTCCTCCCGAGACCACAGTATACGTGATTTGTAAAAATTGTGCAGTGCAGCAATTGCATAGCTGCCATGCCGCACGAATTTTTTCGGTTTTCCGTGAAACTTTTCGGCAGGCTCGACCGTAGGCACGGTGCCGGCACATGGCTGGCTTTTTCCTCGCCACTCCTGGCGACCTTGCCGGACTGCACGAAAAATGCAGTCCGGCTTTTTATTCGATGTCTCCGGTACGGGTAAAAGCCGGCAATGGTTAACGTCGCCAGAATTCATTTTTAACGAGAGCGCCCTATGGTCAGCGGTATCAACGCATGCCGTCACCACAGGGAGGCTGAGATCGGCACCGGGAACAAGCTCGATTTCGCTTCGTTGCTCGACGACCTGATCGTCGCCTCGGAGAAAGGCGAGGAAGAGAGCGCCCGGCCATCGATCCCGTTCGACTATCTGTCGGTGGCCGACGAATTGCATTCCGGCCGTATCCAGGTCGCCGGGGAGAGCGTCGCCGCCGAGTATCGCGAGTCAGGCGCCGACCTTGCCGCTGAGTTCGCCGCGCTTCTCGACCAGGCAAAACTGGCGCTTGCCGGCGAAGAGCATCGGCCGGAGGAAATGCTGCCGCCGATCGATCCCGAAGCGATTGCCGGCGAGCTTGGCCTCGACCGTCCGACCAAGAATGCCGATCTCGGCCGCATCCGCCGCAATTTCGCCTTCGCCAACCATCCGGACCGGGTCGCCCCGCATCTGCGCCAGCGCGCCATGATCCGCATGCAGGTGGCCAACATGCTGATCGACGAGGCGAAGCGGCGGGCGCTGGCGGCCACCCGTCGCTAGCCGCGCGGAATTCACTTAAAAGTCTGAGGTTACTGGGCTTGGAGAAACTCCGGCCTTTGCTTTATGCTTGAACTTCCTCCCCGCGCAGCCGCGCAAGACCTCCCGCCGGAGACATTCCATGCACAAACGCCGCCTTGGTCGGACCGATCTCCTTGTTTCGCAAATCTGTCTCGGTTCGATGACCTGGGGTCAGCAGAACACCGAAGCCGAAGGCCATGCGCAGATGGATCTGGCGTTTTCGCGCGGGGTGAATTTCATCGACACGGCGGAGCTTTACCCGATCCCGCCCAAAGCGGAGACGCAAGGGCGAACCGAGAAGATCATCGGCAGCTGGATCAAGGCCAACGCCAACCGCGACAAGGTCATCCTTGCCTCGAAAGTGGTCGGCCGCACGGCCAACATCTGGTTCCGCGGCGATCGTCCGTCGAAGCTGGTGCGCGCCGACATTTTCGACGCGGTCGAGAAGTCGCTGGCGAAGCTCGGCACCGATTATATCGACCTCTATCAGATCCACTGGCCGGACCGTGACATTCCGTGGGGCTCGAACCCGACGCGCGTCGGAGCGGTGGGGCGCCGGGCCGACGCCGCGACCGCGCCCGCCGGCGAAACGCCGATCGCCGAAACGCTCGCCGTCTTCGGGGAACTGGTGAAGGCTGGGAAAATCCGCCATCTCGGGCTGTCGAACGAAAGCTCCTGGGGGGTCATGCGCTTCCTCACGGAGTCCGACAAAGGCGCCGGTCCGCGCGTCGCCTCGCTGCAGAATGCCTACAACCTCGTCAACCGCACCTTCGAGGTGAACCTTGCCGAAGTCTGCGAGCGCGAAGAGATCGCGTTTCTTCCCTATTCGCCGTTGGCGCAAGGCTATCTCACCGGCAAATACGATCACGGCGCGCGGCCGCAGGGTTCACGCTCGCAGCTCTTCAACCGCGGCCAGCGTTATGAGACGCCGAATGCGGCCGAGGTTCAGCTCGAATACAATGAGCTGGCACGCTCCTTCGGCATGGAGCCGGCGCTCTTCGCCAACGCCTATGTATCAAGCCGGTCCTTCGTGACCGCGAACATCGTCGGCGCGACCAGCGTCGCGCAGCTCGATATGGCGTTGTCCTCAGCCGGTGTCACTTGGACGCAAGAGATGCAAAAGGCAGTCGATGCCATCCACCAGCGTGTCGGCAATCCGTGTCCGTGACCGGGGATCGTTTAAAAAACAAAGGGATGGAGACGATGTCGGAATTTCCGATCGAGACCGTGCGCGGCAGATTTCCGGCGCTTTCGCTGACCGACAAAGGGCGCCGGCGCATCTATCTCGACAATCCAGCCGGCACGCAGGTGCCGCAGGCGGTGGCGGACGCGGTATCGCGCTGCCTGATCAACGCCAACGCCAATCTGGGCGGCTTCTTCGAAACGACGGTCGCGGCGCAGCAAGTGGTTGACGAGGCGCATGCCGCGATGGCCGATTTCCTCAACGCCGCGAGTGTCGAGGAGATCGTCATCGGCGCCAACATGACGACGCTGACCTACCACATGTCGCGCACGCTCGGCCGCACGATGAAGCCGGGCGACGAGATCATCGTCACGCGCATGGACCATGAAGGCAATGTCTCGCCCTGGCTGCAGCTTGCCGACGATCTCGGTCTCGTCGTGCGCTTCCTGCCGTTCGACGAACAGAGCTGGCAGGTGGAGGAGGCGGCGCTCGAGGCGCTGCTTTCGGAGAAGACGCGGCTCGTCGCGCTGAATTATGCCTCGAACCTCACCGGCTCGATCAATCGCGTGCAAGCGCTGACGGCGATCGCCAGGCAAGCCGGCGCGCTGGTCTATGTCGATGCCGTGCAGTTCGCGCCGCATGGGTTGATCGACGTGCAGGCGCTCGGCTGCGATTTCCTGGTCTGCTCGGCCTATAAATTCTTCGGGCCGCATATGGGCATATTGTGGGGCCGCCGCGACGTCATCGACGCGCTGAAGCCTTACAAATGCCGCTGCTCGTCGAACAGGCTGCCGGAGCGGTTCGAGCTTGGCACGCCGCAGATCGAGCTGATGGCCGGGCTGACGGCGGCAATCGACCATTTCGCCGATCTCGGCGCAGCCGTTGGCGAGACCGGGTCGCGGCGGCAGCGGATCGCAAAGGCGTTCGAGGTGTCGATCGCGTACGAGAACGCGCTGGCCCGGCAACTGATCGAAGGCCTGTCCGATATCGAGGGCCTGGTCATCCGCGGCATCACCGATCCGGAACGCCTTGCCGAGCGGGTACCAACCGTTTCCTTCACCGTCGAAGGCATCGCGCCGGAAACGATCGTGCGGCAGATGAATGCCGAAAACATCTTCCTGTGGTCAGGCCACAATTATGCGTGGGAGATCGTCCACCAGCTCGCCATACCGGCCGAGCAAGGCGTCGTGCGCATCGGCATTGCCCATTACAACACGGCAGCCGAGATCGAGGAGACGCTGGAAAGCGTGCATCGCGTGATCGCGATGCTGAGGCAGCAGCGCTCTTAGAACCGGCTAACCCTGCTTGCCGCCGAAGCCGTTCAGGAACGCGGTAAGGTTGTCGCCGAGCGCATCGCAGAGATAGCCGCCTTCCTGGACGATGACCGTCGGCAGGCCGAGCCCGGCAATCGCCTCACCGATGCGCGAGAAGCCTGGCGTCGTCACCGACAGACCGCCGAACGGATCGCCTTCGAAGGCGTCGAGGCCGAGCGCCACGACCAGCGCTTCGGGCGCGAAGGCGCGGACGCGTCGGAAGGCCGTCTCCAGCGCTTCAAGAAAGGCCGCGTCGCCGGACTTGCGCGGCAGCGGCAGGTTGAGATTGTAGCCGAGGCCCGCGCCTTCGCCGCGCTCGTCGGCATGGCCCCAGAAGAACGGATAGAAGCGCACCGGATCGGCGTGCAGCGAGACGGTCAGCACGTCGGAACGGGCGTAGAATATGCCTTGCGTGCCGTTGCCGTGGTGCAGGTCGACATCGAGGATGGCGACGCGGGCGGCGTTCTTTCGCAGCACGTGCGCCGCGACCGCCGAATTGTTGATGAAACAGAAGCCGCCGGCGACGTCGGCGAAGGCGTGGTGGCCGGGCGGGCGGCAGAGAGCGTAGGCCGAAAGCGCACCCGCCATCACGTCTTCGGCCGCTTCCACTGCGCTCCAGGCGCTCCACAGCGCGCTATCCCAGGTCTCGGCCGAGATCGGGCAGGCGGTATCGGCCATGTGGTAGCCGGCCTGGCCGACCGCCGAGGCGGGATAGGCGCCGTTGCGGGCGATCGGGTGGATGTTCGGGATGACTTCCGCCGAGGCGCCTTCGATACGCTGCCAGCGCGCGAAGATGTACTCGAGGAAGTCGAGATATTCGGGCGTATGCACCGCCGCGATCGGGCCAAGGCCATGATTCCTCGGACGTTCGATCGTCAGACCGGCCGATCCTGCGCCGGCTAACAATATTTCGACTCGCTCCGGCTTTTCCGGGTTGGGCTGCGGCGCGCCGCTGGAGAGGAAAGCCTTGGGATCATGGCGTTTCTGCTCTTCGGCATAGAAGGCTTTCATCGTCATTCCTCCAGCGTGTCGGCAAAGGCGAAAAAGGCGTCGCCGACGATCTTCTGCACCTGCTCGTAGCTCGACCAGCCGATGCCCAGTCTCTCATAGAAGGCCTTGGCTGTTTCGTTGTCGGTATCGACGGAGAGCCTGAGATAGACGCCGCCGGCCGCGCGGCATTCTTTCGCGACACGCCGCAGGAGTTTTTCGCCGATCCGGCGGCCGCGGAAGCGATCCTCGACATAAAGATCCTGCACATAGACGCCTGGGCGGCCCATCCAGGTCGAGAAGATCGGGAAATGCAGGCAAAGCCCGGCGAATTCGCCACCGACCTCGGCGATCAAGGTCGAGAAGGCCGGCTTTTCGCCGAAGCCGTAGCGGCGGAGATCGCCAGGCGTCGAGGTGATTTCCTGATGCGCGCCGATGTGGTTGCCGAGACGCAGCAGGGCGGCGTGGATGGTTTCGACGTCGTCGATCGTGCCGGAACGGAGGGTGACCGTTTGCGAGAGTTTGCTCATTGAGAGCGTGGCGTCCAGGCGCCCCCCTCTGTCCTACCGGACATCTCCCCCACGAGGGGGGAGATCAGATGTCGCGTTGGCTTTCGCCAATCTCCAGTGGTTGAAAGAGAGGGCCGGCAGCTGAACTGCCAATCTCCCCCTTCGTGGGGGAGATGTCCGGCAGGACAGAGGGGGGCGCGAAGGAACGCTATCATTTCGAGCCAGCCCCTCACCCCTCCACCGGCAGGTCGAGTTCGGCCGCCAGCGCTTCCAGGGAGTCGCCAAGGACCGCGATCATCTCGCCGATCTGCTCGCGGGTCGTGATCAATGGCGGACAAACCATGAAATTGTCGCTCACCGGCCCGCCACGCACGCGCCGCGAATAGATGATCAGTCCACGTTCGAAGGCCAGGTCGATGAGCCGCAAATTGGCGTTGAGGCTTTGCGGCAGCGGCGTCTTGGCCACGGGGTCGGCATAGAGTTCGGCGCCCATGAAAAGGCCCTTGCCTCGCACGTCGGCTACGAACGGAAAGCGGCCGGTCAGGGCTTCGATCTCGCCCCTCAGCACCTCACCCATGGCGGCGGAATTCTCGACCAGGCCGAGGCGGTCGACTTCGCTGAGAACGGCAACGCCCGCCGCGCAAGCGATGGGGTTGCCGCCATAAGTATGGCCATGCAGGAATCCGCCCTTCTCGATAACCGGCCCGACTATCCGCTGTGTCGCGGCGAGCGCGCCGAGCGGCGCGTAGCCTGAACTCAGCCCTTTCGACAGCGCGACGATATCCGGCCGACAGGACCAGTGGTCACCGCCGAGGAATTTGCCGGTGCGTCCAATACCGGTCATTACCTCGTCGTGGATGAGCAATATGCCGTAGCGATCGCAGATTTCGCGGATCCTGGGGAAATAGCTGTCGGGCGGGACCAGCGCCGCGGTCGCAGCGCCGCCAATCGGCTCCACAATGAAGGCGAGGACGCTTTCCGGCCCTTCCTCTACGATCTTTTCCTCCAGCATATTCGCGTAGCGGACGCCTCGCTGTTCCATCGATAGATTGTCGTGGTCGCGATGAACAAACGGGGCCGGCACCAATGGCATGGGCCGGCCAATCGGGTCGAATGTCTTGGTCAGGATATCATCGCCGGTGACCGCAAGCGTGCCGAGCGTGACGCCATGATAGGAGGGCATACGTCCGATGATTTTCCTGCGTTTGTCCTGACCTGTCGCCACCGCCCATTGTCGCGCGAGCTTGAGGCAGGCCTCGACCGCCTCGGAACCGCCAGATACGAAATAAATGCGGTCGAGTCCGTTCGGAAGCCGCTCGGCCAGGCGGTGCGCCAGCAAGACGGCCTGTTCGTTCTCGAATTGGAAGATGTAGGCGAAGCTGACTCGGTCTAACTGCCGCTTCATCGCATCGATAATGCTGCGATTGCCGTGACCGACATTGACGTTAACAGCGCCGCTCGATCCGTCGATGTAGCGGCGGCCGGTCTTATCCCACAAGTAGATGCCTTCGGCGCGGTCCACCATGGGCTGGGGCCGCCGCGTGAAGTGGAAAAGATTCTGTCGGCTGTCGGTTTCGATGGACTGCACGGCGCTCATTCACCCTTCTTGTCTCGACCGAGATAGCGGTCGAGAACATTTTTCGTCACGCGTTCGACCATCGCGTCCTGCCTTAGCAGGCCGGCGACCCATTCGCAGCTTCCGGCGTGGAACACCTCGCCCTTGCCGCTCGGGAAATTGACGATCATGCCGTTGCCGCGCTTGACCTTGTCGAGATTGGCGTCGCTCGCCTCGCCGAACAAAGTCTCGGCGGTGAAGCGGCCGTCCTCGTCGGTGAGAAACTGGTCCTCGATCGGGATATCGGCGCTCTCCTCGACCTGGCTCGCCATGCCGACGGCAAGCACCTGCAAGCCGTCCGGCGCGCCGCTCGTCGCGGTCGGGTAGGGCAGGCCGCCACGGATTTCGAAATCCAGCCCATCGACCTCGTAGCCATAGACATGACTGTCGGCGCCGAGCAGGTCGCCATAATAGATGCCGGTGCCGGCGAAGGCCCAGTGCTCCGGCCGGTAGACCGGAAAGCCGCGCACGCCGCGCGGTGCGCAGCCGCCCCAGCCTGCATAGACGCCCCTGGTGGCGTTGAGGCCGAAGGTAGCGCTGCCCGGACGACCGATCTCCGGCGCTTCCCAGGAATTGGTGGCGCGCCTGACATCGCCGACGCGATAGGCAGGGTCTTCGGCGCGCGCCTTGTATTTGTAGCAGACCTGGCGGCGGCCTTCGTCCTCCAGCCTGGTCTGCCACATGAAATTGCCGGCGAAGCGCGCCGCGTGTCCGCCGCGCTCGAGGTAATTGTCGACGGCGTCGCGCATCTCCCAGGTCCAGTATTCATCGTGCCCTACGAAGACGACGCAGTCGTAATCGTCGAGGATTTCGGGCGAGAAATGCAGCTCGTGCTGGCTGGTGAGATCGATTGCGTAGCCGGCGCGCTCGGCGAAACGGAAGAAATGACTGTCATAGCTCGCCCAGCCGGAAGAGGCGTATTTCTTCGAATGCCCAGTGGCGAAGGCCCATTCCATATGCGGATAGCGCGGCACGGTTTTGGGCGGCACCGCGACTTCCAGCGGCACGCGCGGCGCGTCCTTGGGCAGCACCACGAAGCCGCGGCACCAGGGGCGCTGCGTCGACACTGTCGTGGCGTATTGGTCGCGGTTCGGACCAGTGATGCCCTGATAGTGGTTCGAGCCGCCCCAGGTGTTGTAGGCGAGCCAGGTGCCGGTCGCGGCGACCTGCAGCAGGCGGCCGGGCTTGCGGCCGGGCAGGGGCGCGACGATGAAGAGATGATGGCTTCGGATCGGCTTGCCGTCGCGGCCGTCGGCCAAAAGCGTGATGCGATAAGCGCCCGAAGGCCAGTCGTCGCCGATTCTGAATTCGAATGAGGCTTCCCAACGGCAGCCTCCGACCGAGCATTGGTCGGGCGTGTCCTGCCAACGCGCCGACAGGCCCGCACCTTCGAAGACCCTGGTCTCGCTGCCGCCGTCGCGGATGACGGCAAGGCTGAATTGCGGCGCCGACGCGCTGACAAAAAGCGTTACCGTCTCGCCCGGCCGATAGGAAAACCGGTCGCTGTAGCACCAGATCTCGCCGCTTGAACCATCCATTCCCGGCCATTCATAGTAATGGCCGCGCACCGCTTCGCGGCGCTGCTCGGGCGTCAGCCCGAAATCGGGGAATTCGGTGGACAGTTGCGTCAAGGAACACCTGGGGGTCACGAGGTCGTCATTGAGACCGTTGGCCGGCCGAGCGTCAAATGGAAAGCATCGGGCCAGCAGGCTTGCGCTTGGCGATACCAGGCAAACGGATTATTCCATCGTCGGGTCTACCGATATTCGACAGACCCTGGCGCAAGAGTGCGCACTGGGAGCCGACATGCTGCGCGTACAAAAGGTCAAGCTCGACGACATCTATGTGCCGACGGCGCGTCGCAAGACGCTGCATCCCGAGACGGTGCGCCATCTCGCCGAGGATATCCTCGAAAACGGCATGAAGACGCCGATCCAGGTTCGGCACGACGGCAAGCGCCACATTCTGGTCGAAGGGCTGCACAGGCTCGAAGCCGCGAAATGGCTCGGCGAGACCGAGATCGACGCCTATCTCGTCCAGGCCAAGCGCCATTAACCTCTCTCCGCTTGGGCCCCGAGACGCAGCCCGTTTACATTTTTTGGCAAGCCATGTCGGCTTGGGCTCCGTCGTTGCGTCCTTGGGGCACAACGGAGGAGATCAAACGTGTCCAAGACCCTGCTTTTCGCCATTCTTGCTTCGGCCGTGGCCTTCGTTGCCGCGCCAGGCGCTCAGTCCGAGGAGTCCAAGCCTGCCATGACCACCGAACCTAAAGTCCCTTTGAAGCCGGAAAAATCCGGCCTGCTGCCGATCGACGGCCTGACCTACTACTACGCCATCTATGGCAAGGGCGAGCCGCTGCTCCTGCTGCATGGCGGCCTGGGCTCGACCGACATGTTCGCGCCGATCCTGCCGAAATTCGCGGAGCACCGCACGGTGATCGCGGTGGATTTGCAGGGTCATGGCCGCACTGCGCTTGGCGAACGGCCCTTCAGCCTCGAAGCGATGGGCAATGACATGGCGGCGATCGTCAGGGCGCTCGGCTACGATCAGGTCGACGTCATGGGCTATTCGCTGGGCGGTGGAGTCGCCTTCCGCATGGCCGTTCAGCATCCCGAAACGGTAGGTCGGCTGGTCCTGGTATCGACCGGTTACGCCGCCAACGGCTTCTATGACGAGATGCGCCCGCAGCAGGCGCAAGTGAGCGCGGCGGCCGCCCCGTTCATGAAGGATACGCCGATGTACAAGTCCTACGTCGCCGTGGCGCCGCATCCGGAAGATTTCCCGAAATTGCTCGACGCGCTCGGCAACTTCATGCGCAACGACTATGACTTCTCGGCCGAAGTTCCGAAGCTGAAGATGCCGGTGATGCTCGTCTATGGCGACAGCGACATGTACAAGCCGGAGCATGAGATCAAGTTCTTCCAACTGCTCGGCGGCGGCCTGAAGGATGCCGGCTGGATGCGCGAAAACCTGTCGCAGAACAGGTTGGCAATCATCCCCAACCGCACCCACTACGACGTCTTTTTCGCGCCTGAACTCGCCACAACCACGCTGCCCTTCCTCGATGGCGTGACCAAGGTGAAGACCTGGGACGAGATCGTCAGCGAATGAACCTTGGCCGCTGGCCGGCTTGCAGACGGCCAGCGGCATCACCGCAAGCGATCATGTCCCATCAATGCTTTTCGATTGACGCTGCGATGCCGGCCGCTACTAGTGCCGGCACGAACCGAGTGCTTGCGATGACCAAATACCAGGGCGGATGCCTGTGCGGCGCGGTGCGCTATAGCGCCGAGGCGGAGCCGATTAATGCGCGCGTCTGCCATTGCCGGATCTGCCAGAAGGCGATCGGCGCGGCCTTCAACGCGCGGCTCCTGTTCCGCATCGACGACGTGACTGTCGAGGGACCGGTGGCGACGATCAATTCCACGCCCGATCTCAAGCGCGGCTTTTGCCCGGCCTGCGGCACGACCTTGTTTTCGCGGCGCGATTCCAGGGGCATTCTCGGCGTCACCTCCGGCTCGCTCGACGACCCGGCCCTGTTCAAGCCCGACATGCATTTCTGGACTGCCTCGAAGCAGCCCTGGGTGATGCTTGACGATGGCCTGCCGCAATATGAAGGCTTGCCGCCGGCTTAGAGCCTAACCTTCTCCCCTTGTGGGAGAAGGTGGCCGCGAAGCGGCCGGATGAGGGGTGTTCCAGCGGAGTGAGACGCTGGCGTTCCCTGGAACACCCCTCATCCGTCTCGGCGCTATCGCGCCGATCCACCTTCTCCCACAAGGGGAGAAGGAAAAAACTGCACAAAAATTTCATCTTCGATTCACGAGATAGCCGGCAAAGCGTCATTGGCGGGCCATCATTGGCTGCCTATCTAAGCGCCATGCGGGCAGGTATCGAGGAGGCAACGGATGAGCGAGAGCATCAACACCCTGGACGAGCTTTTGAACGACCCGATGATCCAGCTCGTGATGGCGCGCGACCGGGTGCGGCCGGCCGAGCTTCGCCTGCTTTTGGAAAAGGCTCGCGACAGGGCCGGCGACGATTCTCGCATCGACCAGGCTTCGGTGCCACCCGCGCATGTGGTGGCAAGAAGCTGCCTCAAGCAGTGGCTGTACCGCTGAGGCAAACCCGGGAAAAATGCATGGCGGTTTTCCGTCCGGAATTGCGCAAAGACAACAACCGCGGGTCAGCTCGAATGCGCCGGCAGATAACTGTAGTGAGCGCGTGAATAAGCGAGCTTGAAGCCGAGCCGGTCGTAGTTGCGATAGGCCGGCCCGTCGCGATCGGGGCGCGGTGCCTCGATGTCGGCGACAAATAGTTTCGCGCCGGCGGCGATGCCGTCGCGAACCAGCCTCTCCCCAAGCATGGCATCAAGATCGAAGCTCGGCGCCATGATCCCGGGCACTGGCGCGTCGATGCCGCTCCAGGCGGCGCCGTCCGATATGAAGAGCGAGCGCACCGCGACGACCGCCCCCTTGCGTTTCAGCATGTAATGTCGCCAACCCTTGCGGCCGACAAGCGCCGTGAGCCAGGGCGAGGTGGGGAGCCGGTATTTGGCATCGATGAAAGAAGCCCAATCCGAAGCTGTGTTGGGCGTGACCTCCTCGACCACCAGATCGTCAACGGGGATAAGCGGGTCGGTCGGGAAGATCGGTTCGTCGGCCGGCGGCGTCGCGTCGCGATAGATGCGCTCCCAGCCGCCTTGATGCTGCAGCCCGCGCGCTTCCAGCCAGCATCTCAGCCGCGACGGCTCGGTATGCGGGTTGGTGTAGAACCACGGCCGCATGACGCCGGCATCGCGATAATGCGCGAGCAGCGCGTCGACCTGAGCCTCCGAGGCCGGGCTGTCGACACCGATATTCTTCACGCAGTTGAAATGGATGAACGGGATTGTCGTGCAGGTGGTCCAGACGAGGTCGCCGTCGCTGGCGATCGACAGCCCTTGCCGTGCCGCGAAATCCGCGGGCGCCGCTTCGTAAAGGTCGAGCCAGGCAGCGACGTCGGCGCGCTCGATGGCACGGCTGGTATCGCGCGACACCTCCTCGATCGCGATTTCCGGCGCATGCGTTTGCGGCGGCACGACTGGCTGCAGTTCCGAGAGGGCGGCGGTCGACATGGTGATGCTCCTCCATTTGCCTTACAGTGTAAGGTTAGCGAAGGATAATATGGTGACGTCTATTGTCAAGCGGGATTAGCGACACCTTACAAATCCGTGAGTTGGAATCACGCTATCGTGAGGCTAAGCCTGTCCTTAAGGGCTTTTCGAATGACGATTCACTTTTCGCTGGGAAAAGGACTGGGATGACCGACGTCTGCACTCAAGGGTTGGATACCGGCTTTGTCGGCCTGGGTTATGCCAAGGTGGCATTTCTGGGCATCGTGCAGGGCATCACCGAATTGCTGCCGATCTCGTCTACGGCGCATATGCGCATCGTGCCGGCCGTGCTCGGCTGGCAGGACCCTGGCTCGGCCTTCTCGGCCGCCATGCAGCTGGCGGCGTTGGCGGCGGTGATCAGCTATTTCTGGAGCGACGTCAGGGACGTGGTGTTCGGCTCGCTTTCGGCGATTTCGCGCCGCGATTTCGGCGACCGCAATTTCCGCCTCGCGATCAGCATCGTGCTGGCCACCGTGCCGATCGTCATTGTCGGCGTTGCGCTTTCCGGCCTGCTCAACACCTGCAATTCGCCACTGCGCGGCCTGGCGGTCATCGGCTGGGCCTGTATCGCCATGGCGATCCTCTTGGCGCTGGCCGAAATTTTCGCCAGCCACAAGCTCATGCTGCGCCAGGCATCGATCCTCGACGCGCTGCTGGTGGGCGTCGCCCAGGTCGGCGCGCTCATTCCCGGCGTCTCGCGCTCGGGCTCGACGCTGACGGCGGCGATGGGGCTGGGCTTTGCCCGCCCCGAAGCGGCGCGCTTGTCGTTCTTGCTTGGCTTGCCTGCCATCGCGCTGGCCGGCCTTAAGGAGCTCTATGAACTACACAAGGTGCATCTCGATGCGCATGGCTGGTCGATCCTGGGCGTCGGCCTCATCGTTGCATCGATCTCGGCTTTCTTCGCCATATGGGGGTTGATGCGGGTGCTCGAACGCTTCTCCGCCTGGCCGTTCGTCATCTATCGCGGCCTGCTTGGCGTGGTGCTGCTGATCGGCGTCGCTGCCGGCTGGCTCACCTAAGTCTTTGTTTTTATGCATGTCGTTGTCCCAGAACCACTGCACACTTCTGGGCGACATGCATTAATCTCGACCGAATCCGCTATATCGACGCCGACCCCTCGGATGCGCTGATGGATCTTGTGACGCTGCTGCAATCCGTGCCTTTGCTGGCGACGCTGGTGAAATCGGCGGCGCCCGCGGCTCTTGGCGCAGGCATGGGTCTTGGCCAATGGCTGGCGGCGCTGCCGCCGTGCCGCAGCCAGACTTTCGAGAATGCGGCCTACCTGGTCTGCGAAACCGATCCGAAGCATTTTTCCATCGAGCTGTTCTGGAAGAACAAGGATGGCGAGCTCTACCGGTCGCTGCACAATCTGCGCAGCGCGCAGCAGGCGGCGGGGCGAACGATGCTGTTCGGCATCAATGCCGGCATGTATCACCCCGATCTCGCGCCGGTCGGGCTCTATGTCGAACGCGGCGAACAGGTCACGGCGGCGAAGACCGGATCGGGAACCGGCAATTTCTCCATGCAGCCCAACGGCATCTTCTACCTCAGCGCCGGCAAGGCCGGCGTTCGCGCGACCAGGGATTACCTGAAGCGCCCGCCGCGTGTGGATTACGCCACCCAGTCCGGGCCGATGCTGGTCATCGACGGCAAGCTGCATCCGAAATTCCGTTACGACGGCACCTCGCGAAAGATCCGCGATGGCGTGGGCGTGCGCGCCGACGGGGTCGCCGTCTTCGCGATCTCGGACGATGCCGTGACCTTTCACGAATTCGCGCGGCTGTTCCGCGACCAACTCGGCTGCTCTAACGCGCTCTTCCTCGACGGTTCCATTTCGAGCCTCTACGCGCCTGGGATCGGCCGCAACGACGATTTCTGGAATCTCGGACCGATGATCGGCGTGTTCAGGCGATAGCCAAAAACTTGGCTGACCTAGCCGGCGAATCGGCCGGTCGGATCAAAAGTAAATTTTGATTCAAACTTTGTTGGTAATTTCTCATTAGGAATGGGGGTTCCGGCGGCGCTGTTCCTGCCTTCGGTCTGTTTTGTTTTGCGTACAGGTCAAGATGCGGATTTTTGGCGTCGTCAGTTTCGTGCTCGCAGCGCTTTGCCTTGCCGGCTGCTCGTCCACGTCGGGCGTCGATGCCTTGCAAATGCCGTCCAGCGAGACAACGAGTTCGGTCGTGCGGCCGAGCGCGCCTGTGACGAAGGGCGTGAGGACGGCCAGGACCGAGACAACGGTCGAGACCGCTTCGATGTCGGGCGCGGCGCGTATCAAGCCGCCGGCGCCGCTGCTTGGCGATGAAAATGCGCCCCTTGATGACGAGAACGCTCGCGCCGACGACGAGAATTCGCGCCCCTTTGGCCTGGCTGAGGAGGAGACGGCGAATTTTCCGGCGTCCGATCTCCCGGACAGCGCCGAGCCGCCGGTGCAGGAAGCAGCGCTCGTCTCGGCGCCGAACCGGCTGTCGCGCGCCGCACCCGCCATGCTTGCCGGTCCAGTCACCCGCTATGCGTTCCGCGACGCCAAGCCGATCAATTTCGGCCGCTCTTCGCCGCGCCATCTTGCCGTTCACGGCGTCGACGTCTCGCGCTGGCAGGGCGACATCAACTGGGGGAAGCTGCGCGCCCAGGGCGCCAACTTCGCCTACATCAAGGCGACCGACGGCGGCGACCACCTCGATCCGATGTTCATGAAGAACTGGCGCAACGCCGATGCCGCCGGGCTGAAGCGCGGCGCCTATCATTTCTTCTACTGGTGCCGCACCGCCGGCGAGCAGGCCGACTGGTTCATCCGCAACGTGCCGAAGGTCGACGGCGCGCTGCCGCCGGTCATCGACGTCGAATGGAACGGCGACTCTTCCTGCAGGCGCAAGCCTTCGCGCGAAAAGGTGCTGGAGAAGATGCAGGTGTTCATGGACAGACTGGAGCGCCATTACGGCCAACGTCCCGTCATCTACACCAGCCCCGATTTCTATCGCGACAATCTGCGCGGCGCTTTTCTCGACTACCCGTTCTGGCTGCGCGCCGTGGCCGCGCATCCGGCAAAGGTCTACCCCGGTCGCAGGTGGCTGTTCTGGCAGTATTCCGGCTCAGGCCTGTCGCATGGCGTGAGGGGGCGTATCGACCTCAACGTGTTCCACGGCGACGAGCGGCAATGGCGCGCCTGGCTCGGCGGCGGCGGGCAGATGGTGGCCGACGCGGATTGAGCGCTTCTCCCTTCTCCCCCTGTGGGGTGAGAAGCGGTCCGCGCAGCGGACGAAAAGCCAATTGCTTGGCTTTTCGAGCTTCGAACGCCCTGAGCCTGCGAAGGGCCGGGTGGTGGCCGCGAAGCGGCCGGATGAGGGGTGCTCCAGCTTGGCGTAGACCTTCGCCAGCTTGGGGCGCTGCAGCAATCGCCAGCGTCACACTCCGCTGGAACACCCCTCATCCGTCTCGGCGCTGGCGCGCCGATCCACCTTCTCCCACAAGGGGAGAAGGAGAGGGCGCTCACGCCTCGCCCCGCGCCTTCGTCATCCACGGGCGGAGCAAGGAGCGAAGCGACGCGCGCAGACCCGAGGATCCATTCCGTGACCCTTATCGTAGGGCGCAACGGCGCAGAATTCTGAACCGTTGCAACGCGTTGATGTAACGGCATGGATTCTAGGGTCTGCGCGCGTCGCTTCGCTCCTTGCTCCGCCCTAGAATGACGAAGCAGAAGCGCGTTGCCGCACTACGCCTCGTTGACCATCGCCTCGATATTATAGCTGTCGGGATCGAGTACGAAGCAGGCGTAGTAATGCTCCGCATAATTCGGGCGCGGCCCGGGTGCGCCGTTGTCGGCTGCGCCCGCTTCGAGCGCCGCCCGATAGAACGCATCGACCTCCGCCCTGCTCTTCACCTGGAAAGCAACATGCAGATGAGTGAGCGGCGGCTTCTCGCCAGTGCGCTGGATCTCGAACAGGCAGCCATTGCCGACATCGAAGGCCCAGAACACGTCGCTGAGCACTCGGCGGCCATAGTAGCGGGCGGTCTGTTTCGTGGCTTGTCAAGAACGGTGCAGCCTCATCAATCTGCCTTGTAGCTCCATTGCGCGTGTCTCAAACGCCTCATGTTGCTCGTAGAAAAAGTCGAATAATTCCTCGATCATTTCTAGACACCAGTGAGCGTCTTCATATTCGATTTCGAAGGAACGAAGCTCGCTACTCATCGCGAATGGGTGTGCTGCAAGATTGCCAATGCGCCGTATCATATCGGCATAGGCCGTATGAGGTCCCGCCATTCCCCACGGGGAGTCGGTTCTGCTAGCTGAGCTAATCTGTTTGGCTAGGCTTCTTTGATTGTGGCCAAGCGACAGCAAAAGGTGTTCGAGACAGCGCCTTGAAATGACAGCCGACCCAGTTGGGCTGACAGGGAGAATCTTGCAGGCCTCCTCATATGCGCGCCAAACATCATGAGGGACATAGAGAAAGTCTCTTGGGGTATATGAGTAATCCAAACCTAAGGTCGACCTTAAGGGTAAGCGAGTAAGGTCCCGATTTCCGAAGGGCTAATTATGCCTGACCGGTGGCATGTTATGCCTCTACCACACGTTGTGGTGCCAGACGCTATGCCTCTACATATTCCGCCAGACTAACGCCTTTCGGTACATCCAGCCCGTCAGCACGCAGACCTTCGATGTGGAAGCGGATCGCATCACGGATTTCGGTTTCCACTTCAGCTACCGTCGCTCCGGTAGCGATGCAGCCTGGCAGGTCAGGCACATATGCGGAAAAATTGTTTCCGGCTTTTTCGATCACCACGGCGTAGCGCATGCCATCACTCCTTTAGACCGGACTGCTTGAGGATGCTGTTCAACGTCCCTGGCGCAACCTCTTCAGACGGCTTGCCGGCCACGGTGACGCGGCCGGCTTTGATTTTATGCTTATATTGGCGATAGCTGCCTTTGGTTGCAACCAGATACCAGCCATCGGCCTCCAGCATGCGAATAACTTCGCGGACCGTAAGCCGCCGAGGCGGCATCTAGGCTCTCAGCTGCACCCGCTCGTCGATCCACACGTGTCGCACTTCTCACACGTCCCGTTCCGCACCATGGTGAAGTTGTGGCACTCGGAGCATTCGTTGCCGGTGTAGCCCTGGAGCAGCGACTGCTGGCGCCTGGTCGCGGCGAGCTTCTTGGCGTCGGCGGCCTCGTTGGCGGCGGCGTCGGTGAACAGCGCTTCCACGCCGCCGGCGGCCTCGGCTTCCTGTTCGACGATCTCCTCGGTCAGTTCCCTGGCGCGCTCCTCATAGTCGCGCTTGTAGGCAAGCGCCTCGTCGCTGGCCGGCTTCAGCGCCAGCACGTTGGAACCGGCGAAGGCGGTGGGTGCGGCGCGGGCAGGGGCGGTCGTCGGGGCCGAACCGCCAAAACCCTTCGGATCGGAACCCACGCCCGACACCAGCTTCACCGGCGAAACGCCGCGCGTCAGGCCCTTGGAGAAGGGCGTCGCCTTGCCTTCGGTGATGCCGCGGCCAAGTGCGGTCTTGTCGAAGTCCGACTGGTCGACATGGGCGAGGTCGTGGCGGGCGAGGTACGACACGGCGAGCTCGCGGAACACGTAGTCGAGGATCGACGTCGCGTTCTTGATCGCGTCATTGCCCTGCACCATGCCGGCCGGCTCGAACTTGGTGAAGGTGAAGGCCTCGACATATTCGTCGAGCGGCACGCCATATTGCAGGCCGAGCGAAATCGCGATGGCGAAGTTGTTCATCATCGCACGGAAGGCAGCACCTTCCTTGTGCATGTCGATGAAGATCTCGCCCAGGCGGCCGTCGTCGAACTCGCCGGTGCGCAGGTACACCTTGTGGCCGCCGACGACGGCCTTCTGGGTGTAGCCCTTGCGGCGGTTCGGCAGCTTTTCGCGGTCGCGGTAGAGCCGCTCGATGACGCGCTCGACGATCTTTTCGGTCACCTGCACGGCGCGCTGCGCGGCGGGCGCGGCGATCAGCTGCTCGACCGCCTCGTCCTCATCCTCCTCGCCATCGGCGAGCAGCGAGGCATTGAGCGGCTGCGACAGTTTCGAGCCGTCGCGATAGAGCGCGTTGGCCTTCAGCGCCAGCTTCCAGGACAGCATGTAGGCGCCCTTGGCGTCTTCGACCGTCGCGTCGTTCGGCATGTTGATGGTCTTGGAGATGGCGCCCGAGATGAAGGGCTGCGCCGCCGCCATCATCAGGATGTGGCTGTTGATGGACAGCGAGCGCTTGCCGATCTTGCCGCAGGGGCTGGCGCAGTCGAACACCGGCAGGTGCTCGGCCTTCAGGAAGGGTGCGCCTTCCAGGGTCATGGCGCCGCAGACATGGATGTTGGCGGCGTCGATGTCCTTCTTGGAGAAGCCCAGAGCCGGCAGCATCTCGAAGGAGATGTCGCCGAGCTGCTCGTCGGTGAAGCCGAGCGTCTCCTTCACCCAGTCGGCGCCCAGCGTCCACTGGTTGAAGACGAACTTGATGTCGAAGGCCGACTTCAGGGCTGCGTTGAGCGCCGCGATCTTCTCGTCGGTGAAACCCTTGGCCTTCAGCGCGGGCGGGTTGATGCCCGGCGCCTGGTTGAGGTTGCCGTGGCCGACCGCGTAAGCCTCGATCTCGGCGATCTGGCTTTCGGAATAGCCCAGAGTGCGCAGCGCTTCCGGCACGGCGCGGTTGATGATCTTGAAGTAGCCGCCGCCGGCGAGCTTCTTGAACTTCACCAGGGCGAAGTCGGGCTCGATGCCGGTGGTGTCGCAATCCATGACGAGGCCGATCGTACCGGTCGGCGCGATCACGGTCGCCTGCGCGTTGCGGTAGCCGTGCTCCTCGCCGAGCTCGATGGCGCGGTCCCAGGCGGAGCGGGCATGCTCGGCCAGCGCCTGCTGCTTGAGGTCGGAGGCGACCAGCGGCACCGGATTGACGGCGAGCTTCTCGTAGCCGTCCTTGTCGCCGTAAGCAGCGCGGCGGTGGTTGCGCATGACGCGCAGCATGTTCTGGGCGTTGCGGTCATAGTCCGGGAAGGCGCCGAGCTCGGAGGCCATTTCGGCCGAGGTCGAGTAGGCGACGCCGGTCATGATCGCGGTGAGCGCGGCGCAGATGGCGCGGCCCTCGTCGGAGTCGTAAGGAATGCCCGATGTCATCAGCAGGCCGCCGATATTGGCGTAGCCGAGGCCGAGCGTGCGGTAGTCGTAGGAGAGCTTGGCGATTTCCTTCGACGGGAACTGCGCCATCATCACCGAGATTTCGAGCACGACGGTCCACAGCCGAACGGTGTGCTCGTAAGCGGCGATGTCGATCGTGCCGTCTGCGTTGCGGTAGGGCAGTAGGTTGATCGAGGCGAGGTTGCAGGCCGTGTCGTCGAGGAACATGTATTCCGAGCACGGGTTGGAGGCCCGGATCGCACCGGCGGAAGCGCAGGTGTGCCAGTCGTTCATCGTCGTGTTGAAGTGCAGGCCGGGGTCGGCCGACGCCCAGGCGGCATAGCCGATCTTTTCCCACAGGTCGCGCGCCTTCAGCGTCTTCAGCACCTTGCCGTCCTTGCGGGCGGTGAGCTGCCAGTCGCCATCGGCCTCGACGGCGCGCAGGAAATTGTCCTTCAGCGACACCGAGTTGTTGGAGTTCTGGCCGGAGACGGTGAGGTAGGCGTCCGAATCCCAGTCGGTGTCGTAGGTCTTGAACGACATCGAGGTGTAGCCTTGCTTGGCGAACTGGATGACCCGGTAGATGTAGTTCTCCGGCACGGCATCCTTCTTGGCCGCCTTGATCTCGCGCTTCAGCGCGGTGTTCAAAGCCGGGTCGAAGCAGTCGTCGCCATGGCCTTCGCAATTGACGCAGGCCTTCATGATCGCTTCGAGGTGCTTCTTGACGATCTTGGAGCCGGTCACCAGCGAGGCGACCTTCTGCTCTTCATTGACCTTCCAGTCGATGAAGTCCTCGATATCGGGGTGGTCGGCGTCGACGATGACCATCTTTGCCGCGCGGCGCGTCGTGCCGCCCGACTTGATGGCGCCCGCCGCGCGGTCGCCGATCTTGAGGAAGCTCATCAGGCCGGACGAACGGCCGCCGCCGGACAGCTTTTCGCCTTCGCCGCGCAGCATGGAGAAGTTCGAGCCGGTGCCGGAACCGTATTTGAACAGGCGCGCCTCGCGCACCCACAAATCCATGATGCCGCCCTCGTTGACGAGGTCGTCCTGCACGCCCTGGATGAAGCAGGCATGCGGCTGCGGGTGCTCGTAGGAGGATTTCGATTTGGTCAGCTTGCCGGTGAAGGGATCGACATAGAAATGGCCCTGGCTCGGGCCGTCGATGCCATAGGCCCAGTGCAGGCCGGTGTTGAACCATTGCGGCGAGTTCGGCGCGACGCGCTGGGTGGCCAGCATATAGGCGAGCTCGTCGCGGAAGGCGCGCGCGTCATCCTCCGACTTGAAGTAGCCGCCCTTGTAACCCCAGTAAGTCCAGGTGCCGGCCAACCGATCGAAGACCTGGCGGGCATCGGTTTCCGAACCGTAGCGCTCGGCTTCGGGCAGCTTGGCGAGCTCGGCCTCGTCGGCAACCGAACGCCACAGGAAGGAGGGAACGTCGTTCTCCTCGACCTTCTTCAGCCGCGCCGGCACGCCGGCCTTGCGGAAATATTTCTGCGCCAGGATGTCGGCCGCGACCTGGCTGAACTGAGCCGGCACATCGATGTTGTCCAAGCGGAACACCACCGAGCCGTCGGGATTCTTGATCTCCGACAGGGCCTTGCGGAATTCGATCTCCGCATAGGCTGACTGGTCTGGCTTGGTGAAGCGACGCTCGATGCGCATTGGTCCGGTCCCTTTGTGTCTATATATAGCGCTTTTCCCCAGGGATTTCTGCCCTGTTTAGCGAAAAGCGCAGTCCGCCGTTTGCCGGCATCGCAGGCGACGCCGACACTCTCTCGTCGCGGGCGCAGCCATGCAGACAAGCAAACGCCTTTCCAGGCGCTTACCCAGGTTGCAGGTCGACCCGCGGGTCCCTCAAAATGAAACTTTTGTCGATTCCCTCCGTAGAGGGAGGTTCACACTATCTAGCGTCGATCCTGCCTGCAAACACTAAATATAGTGTTAACAGATCATTTTTTCCAGGCCGACAATTCTCCCTTTTCGCCCACCAAGCCCTAACGATCCCAACGCTTCCGCCAGCCTCGTGAACAGGCGGAAATCCAGGCAAAACGCACAAAATCCGGGAAAAAAGACCGGCCTCAAAACTCTCCGGTCGCGCCCGCAACAGGAGCGCATGGCCTATAAAAAGCGACTCGGTCTGACCCGTCAAGGATTCGTTTGCGTAGCTTTTGTGACCCCAACATCTTGTGTGTCACATATGTGGATAACGGGGACATGCGAAGCCCGGCTTTGCAGGCACTTGACGAGGTTTATCGGGTTGCCGCGAAAGCGTGTCGGGCCGGCGGCTTTTCATTTTAGCTGGCTTGCACTATCTGTTGCGTTCGCGCGGCGGCGCGCCTTGTCAACACCAAAAGCATCCGTTACGCCCCGCTCATGACAGTTACCGTACGTTTTGCACCATCGCCGACCGGCCGCATCCATATCGGCAACGCGCGCACAGCGCTGTTCAACTGGCTTTTCGCCATGAACAACAAGGGTCGCTTCATCCAGCGCTTCGACGACACCGACATTGCCCGCTCGACGCAGGAATATGCCGATTCCATCCTTTACGACCTGCATTGGCTGGGCATCTTCCCGGATGTCACCGCGTACCAGTCGCGCCGCTTCGAGATCTACGACGCGGCGGTCGAGCGGCTGAAGGCGGCGCGCGTGCTCTATGCCTGCTATGAAACGCCGGAAGAACTCGATCTGCGCCGCAAGGTGCGCCGCACGCGCGGCCTGCCGCCGGTCTATGGCCGCGAGGCGCTGACGCTGACGCCGGAGCAGGTGGCGGAATACCAGTCCGATGGTCGGCGCCCGCACTGGCGTTTCCTGCTGCCCAATTTCACCAGCGATCCGCTGCAGCCGGAGCGCACCGAAGTGCATTGGAACGACCTGGTGCGCGGCGAGGAGACGGTCGATCTTGCCTCGCTGTCGGATCCCATCCTGGTGCGCGAGGACGGCACCTATCTCTACACGCTGCCTTCGGTGGTCGACGACATCGAGATGGGCGTCAGCCATGTCATTCGCGGCGACGACCATGTCACCAACACCGGCGTGCAGATCGCCATCTTCAAGGCGCTCGGCGCCGAGCCGCCGGTCTTCGGCCACCACAATCTGCTCACCACGGTGTCGGGAGAGGGGTTGTCGAAGCGCGCGGGAGCGCTGTCGATCCAAAGCCTGCGCGAGGACGGCATCGAGCCGATGGCGGTCGCCTCGCTGGCCGTGCTCGTCGGCACGTCGGAAAATGTTACCGCAGCGCACGACCTCAACGAGCTTGCCGGCCATTTCGACCCGGCGGCGACGTCGAAGTCCGCCTCCAAGTTCGACCCGGACGAGCTCTTCGTGCTCAACCGTACGCTGATGCACCACATGTCGTTCGAGGAAGCGCGCGACCGGCTGATTGTGCTGGGCATTTCCGGCGACAAGGCCGAGCCGTTCTGGATGGCGGTTCGTGGCAATCTCGACCGGCTGCCGGACGCGGTCGCCTGGTGGCGGATCCTGAGCGACGGCCCGCAGAAATCGGCCGAATTTTCCGGCGAGGACCGCGACTTTCTCAATCAGGCTTTTGACGTTCTCCCGGAGGAGCCCTGGAACGGGACCGTCTGGAAGGACTGGACCGGCAGGATCAAGCAAGCAACGGGGCGCAAAGGCAAGCCGCTGTTCATGCCGCTGAGACTGGCGCTCACCGGGCGGACTTCGGGGCCGGAGCTTTCAGATCTATTGCCGCTGATGGGTCGGGAAGGAACGCTGGCCCGACGACCCTGACCTTGCGCTGATCCGGCGGCAGCGCCGAGACCGGCGACACCGGCACCTTGGTGGTCAGCCGCCTGATCGCGTCCCGGTCGAGCCCGCCTTCAATGTTAGCGAGTGTTTCCGGATCCGCGCCGGGATCGGGCTTGGTCGCCGGCGCCGGGGCGAATATTGCCGCACCGCCGTCAGGTTGCGACTGTTCAGGATTGGGCGGATTGCCGCCGATGATCGTGAAGTTGCCATTGCCGGCCTGGGCGTTGCAGCCGCAGGTCGGCGGCCGCGAGAAATTGGCCTGCTTGTAGAGATAGGCGGTCGGCAATTCGCTGTAGGGTTGGCCGGTCACCGAGGAGGTCATCGAGCCCGAATCGTCATCCATTCCACGCGTATAGAAGACCTGCATCTCGGTGCCCGGGCAGCTCGATTCGCAGTTCTTCTGGTCGCGCTCGAAGTCGCCGACAGAGGCGGCGTTGGACATCGGAAAGAAGTAGCCGTCGCAGGTGCGCACGCACATCGTGCGGAACTCGCCGCCCAACCGCGGCAGGTCCATGCCGTCCGGCTGGTTGATGACGCGGCGGATGTTGCGCTCGCTCGGATCATCGGGCGGTACGTCCGCCGAGTCCGGTATATCGGATGCATCGGGCGTTTCGAGTTGCCGATCCTGGCGGCCGAACAGCTGCTCGAAAAGATTGCCGCCGCCATTGTCGCGAGCCGCTTCCTGAAGCGGCGCATGGCGCGGCGCGATCTCGTCATCGCGGCAGCCATTGGCATCGAGTGCCGCCAGGATGCGGCCGCGGTCGCGGCGCGTGCCGCCGGCGGCCAGCCGATCGCGCTTGGCCTGCAAAGTATCGAGATTGGCGTTCATTCGCTCTATCGAGGCATTGATCGCCGCGCATTGGCTGACATTGCGCGAGAACAGCGTGAAGCCGCAATTGGCGTCGCCCGCCCGGCTCCGGGCTTTCGCCAACTGCTCGCGCTGGCGCTGGATGGCATCATCATATTTCCGGACGATACCGGGCCCGCCGCCACCACCGCGTGCGGCCGCGAGTTCGGCCTCGAGTTGCCTGCAAAGGCGCGAGGCCGCCTGGGATTGGGTCACCGCGCCAGCCGACGCGGCGAGTGCTGCAAGCAGCACCGCAAGGTGGGTCAGCTTCAACCCGGCGCCTTTCATCCGAAACCCCAAATCGCCTTTTATCCAAAGCTACCCGGCCCGTGGTTAACTGACTATGCCAGAGTCGGCACTAGCAAGCTTAAGGCAATTCGGCGCGAAGCGTTTTCAACCGGAAGCACAATATGTCTTAGGCAGACGGGGCATTTCCGCTTCGCGCCCGCCTGAGCAGTTCAACCGCCGAGACCCTAACCCAGATCGACGAGCGCCTGCGCCTTATGCGCTGCCTCGACGACGGCGAGCGCGGTCATGTTGACGACGCCGCGCGAGGTCACCGACGGCGTCAATATGTGCGCGGGCTTGTCGGTGCCGAGCAGGATCGGCCCGACATGCAGCGCATCCATCATGGCGCGCAAAGCCGTCAGCGTGATGTTGGCCGAGTCGAGGTTCGGGAAGACCAGCAGATTGGCCTCGCCCTTCAGTCGCGAATGCGGATAGACGCGCTGGCGCAGATGCTCCGACAGTGCGGTATCAGCATGCATCTCGCCGTCGCACTGCAAGCCGGGCGCGATGCGGCCGAGGATTTCCGCCGCGCGGCGCATCTTCAGCGCGCTCGGCGAATCGCGCGAGCCGAAATCCGAGTGCGACAGCAGCGCTGCCTTCGGCTCGATGCCGAAGCGCTGGATTTCCTCCGCCGCCAGCACGGTCATTTCGGCGATCTCCTCCGCCGTCGGGTCGACCGAGACGTGGGTGTCGGTGAGGAAGATGATGCCGCGCTGCGAGATCAGCATCGAAAGCGTCGACAGGTCCATATCCTTGATGCCGGCGCGTGGCCCTATGATCAGCGTGACGTTGCGCAGATGCCGCTCGAAGCGGCCTTCGAGGCCGCAGACCATGGCGTCGGCGTCGCCGCGTTTCAGCGCCAGGGCCGCGATCACCGTGTTGTCGGTGCGCACCATGGTGCGGGCGGCTTCCGTCGTCACGCCGCGCCGGCCGGCGAGTTCGATCAACAGGTCGACATAGTGGCGGTAGCGCGGATCGTCTTCCGGGTTGATCAAGGCGAAATCGACACCCGGCCGGATGCGCAGACCGTAACGCTTCAGCCTGACCTCCACCACATGCGGGCGGCCGATCAGGGTCGGCTCGGCAATGCCTTCCTCCAGCACGACCTGGGCCGCGCGCAGCACGCGCTCGTCCTCGCCGTCGGCATAGATGACGCGCTTGGTGCTTGACGTCTTGGCCGAGGAGAACACCGGCTTCATCACCAGGCCGGAGCGGAAGACGAAGCGGTTGAGCTTGTCGATATAGGCGGCGAAGTCGGCAATCGGCCGGGTCGCCACACCGCTATCGCAGGCAGCCTTCGCCACCGCCGGCGCGATGCGCAGGATAAGGCGCGGATCGAAGGGCGAGGGGATCAGGAAATCGGGACCGAACATCGGCGTCTCGCCGGAATAGGCGCGCGCCGCGACGTCCGAAGGCTCCTCGCGGGCAAGGGCGGCGATCGCGCGTACCGCCGCCATCTTCATCTCCTCGTTGATGGCGCTGGCGCCGCAATCGAGCGCGCCGCGGAAGATGTAAGGAAAGCACAACACGTTGTTGACTTGATTGGGAAAATCGGAACGCCCCGTGCAGATCATGGCATCCGGGCGCGCGGCCCTTGCCAACTCGGGCATGATCTCGGGATTGGGGTTGGCCAAAGCCAGGATCAGCGGTTTCGGCGCCATGTTCTGCAGGAGTTCCGGCTTCAGCACGCCGGCGGCGGAAAGGCCGAGGAAGACGTCGGCGCCGGGAATGACATCGGCCAGCGTGCGCGCCTCGGTGTCCTTCACATAAGGGTCTTTCCAACGGTCCATCTCTTCGACGCGGCCCTTATGGGCGACGCCAAAACGGTCGGTGACCCAGATGTTTTCCACCCTGGCGCCGAGCGAGACCAGCAGGTTGAGGCAGGCAAGTGCCGCGGCACCCGCGCCGGACGTGACGATCTTGATGTCGGCAATCGCCTTGCCGGCCAGTTCCAGTCCGTTGAGCACGGCGGCGGCGACGATGATCGCGGTGCCATGCTGGTCGTCATGGAAGACCGGGATGCCCATGCGGGCCTTCAGCCGCTCCTCGACCTCGAAGCATTCCGGAGCCTTGATGTCCTCGAGGTTGATGCCGCCGAAGGTCGGCTCCAGCGCGGCGATTGTCTCGACCATGCGCTCGATCTCGGGCGCGTCGATCTCGATGTCGAAGACGTCGATGCCGGCGAATTTCTTGAACAGCACGGCCTTGCCTTCCATCACCGGCTTGGAGGCGAGCGGACCGATATTGCCCAGGCCAAGCACGGCGGAGCCGTTGGAGACGACGCCGACAAGATTGGCGCGCGCCGTGTAGTCGGCCGCGGTTGCGGGATCGTCGCGGATTTCGAGGCAGGGCGCCGCCACGCCCGGCGAATAGGCAAGCGCCAGGTCGCGCTGGTTGCCGAGCGGCTTCGTCGCCTGGATTTCGAGCTTTCCCGGTGTCGGGTGCTTGTGGAAGAAGAGGGCGGCCTCGTCGAGGTCCGACCGGGCCGTTTTCTTGCTCTCGCCGTCCATTCCGGCCCCTCCCTCTGCTGTCTGCTTTCATGCGTTCTAGAGCAATTCCAGGAAAAGTGTGAAACGGTTTTCCGTCCGGAATTGCGTCAGGCTAGATACACGCGACGGCGAGTGTTCGCGACGGCAAATCGCGGGCTCCGGCCTTCACAATGTCGGAGCGAAAATAATCAATCGATTCCAGCCGGTTGGCCTGCGAGCCTCAAGCCTTTTGGATTGGCGGTGGTCAGAACGCGCTGACGTAGAGACCGCCATCGACCGGGATGTTCTGGCCGGTGAGGTAGCCGGCATGGACCGAGCAGAGGAAGGCGCAGATCTGGCCGAATTCCTCTGGCGTGCCGAGACGCTTCGCCGGCACGTCGGCGCTGATGCGGGCCTTGCGCGCGGCGGCAGCGGCCGGGTCTTCCTGCGTGCCGGCCTCATGCGGGCCGCGCAGCCGGTCGGTGTCGAGCTTGCCGGGCAGCAGGCTATTGATGGTGACGTTGCGGTCGATCACGGTACGCGCCACGCCGGCGAGGAACGAGGTCAGGCCGGCGCGCGCGCCGGACGACAGATCGAGCCCGGGGATCGGCACATAGACCGATAGCGAGGTGATGTTGACGATACGGCCGAAGCCGCGCTTGGCCATGCCGTCGATCACCGCCTGGATGAGCTCGATCGGCGTCACCATGTTCTGCGTCACGCCATCAAGGATCTTTGCGCGATCGAGCTCGCGGAAATCGCGCAGCGGTGGGCCGCCATTGTTGTTGACCAGGATGTCCGGATCGGGGCAGGCGGCGAGGATCGCCTTCTGCACGTCAGGCCTCGACACGTCGCCGGCAACTTCGATCACTTTCACGCCGAACCCGTCGCGGATGTCCTTTGCGGTCTTCGCCAGAAGCTCGGCGTTGCGGCCGTTGACGACGAGATCGGCGCCGGCTTCGGCCAGCGCAATAGCGCAACCGCGCCCCAATCCCTTGCTCGAGGCGCAGACGATGGCCTTCTTGCCGCGAATGCCAAGATCCATGGTGATTTCTCCTGATGATTTGCGGCGCAAGCTAGCGCTTGAGCTGGACCAACCGCAACCGTCATACGGTTGTTGCATGAATCGGGGCATAGGCACGCGAAAGCAACGGGTAAATCGTGATGTCAGACCCAGAGCCCCGCACTTTCCGCGCCCTGTTCATCTCGGACGTACACCTCGGCTCCAAGGCGGCCAAGGCCGATTTCCTGATCGACTTCCTGCGCCATCACGACGCCGAAATCATCTATCTGGTCGGCGATATCGTCGACGGCTGGCGGCTGCGGCGCAGCTGGCATTGGCCGCAGAGCCACAACGATGTCATACAGAAGCTGCTGCGCAAGGCGCGCAAGGGCGCCTCGATCACCTATATCGCCGGCAACCACGACGAGTTCGCCCGCCAGTTCCAGGGCGTGCATTTCGGCGGCATCGTCGTCGCCGACCGCGCCATCCATGAAACTGCCGACGGCCGCCGCCTGCTGGTCATCCATGGCGACCAGTTCGACACGGTGGTGCACAACCAGCGCTGGCTCGCCTATCTCGGCGACTATGCCTATGACGCGGCGATGACAGTCAACCGGGTGGTGACAAAACTGCGCCACCTGCTCGGCCTGCCTTACTGGTCGTTCTCGTCCTGGGCCAAGGTCAAGGTGAAAAAGGCGGTGAATTTCATCGGCTCGTTCCAGACCGTGCTTTCCGAGGAAGCGCGGCGTTCGCATGTCGACGGGGTGATCTGCGGCCACATCCATCATGCGGCAATCGAGAACTATGGCGAGATACAGTACATCAACACCGGCGACTGGGTGGAAAGCTGCACCGCGGTGGTCGAGCATTTCGACGGCCGCATGGAGATCCTGACCTGGGCGCATGTGCTGCCCGAATCTTCGGCCGACGAGGATGTGCTGGTGCCGGTCGACATCGTCGACCTCAAGGGCAGGGCGGCGCAGGCGGCCTGAGCGCCGTCTTAAGTCAGCATTAAGGTCTTAGGCGTGACACTGAAGTATGCGCCTTAAACCTCTCGCGCAGTTGGCGCTCGCGAGCAGGACTGATCTCATCAGATCAGTTGTTATATGAAACGGTTAAAGGACGTTAGCGTCAGGACCAAGCTCTCGCTGGGCTTTGGACTGGCGTTGCTGTGCATTGTGGCGGTCGGGGTATTTGGGGTCGCGCAACTGCGGTCGCTCAACGAGGTCACGAGCGAGATCACCGGCGTTTGGCTGCCGCAGATCCAGATCGTCGGCGAGATGAAGCGAAATCTCGCGGAACATCAGCTATACGCGACACTGCGTATGCGCACTACCGATACCCAGCAGATAGCTGGCATCGACAAGGAGATGGCGAGGGGGAGGGAAGAAATACTCGGGGGGCGGCGCGCCTACCGGAGGAGTGCCGGATCGCCAGCCGAGCAGGACTTGTTCGATCAGTTCGTCTATCTGTGGACGGCTTATGAAGACTCCCTGACGTCGATTTTCCCGCTCTTGGAGACAGGAGAGCGAACGAAGGCCATCAAAGAGTTCGAGACGGTATCGCTCCCGACCGTTGCCGAGGCGGCCCTGCGGCTGGACAACCTGGTGGCCCTCACCAATCAGCGCAGCACCGCCGTCGCAGCTATGGCCGATCATACCTATGCCGCTGCACAGCGCCTGACTTGGGTAGCAGTTCTTTTTGCCGCCGCATGCCTTAGCGGGCTTGTCGCTTGGATTCGCCACAATGTCAGCAAACCTATCCTCGCCGTGAGCGAGGCGATGCGTCGGTTGACACAGGGTGAGCGTCGCTCAATCCTCGTTGCGCTGAAAAGGGATCGGCAGGACGAGGTTGGCGCGCTATTCTCGGCCTTTGCCGGCTACCAGGCAAGCTTGGAGCGTAGCGACGCCCTCGCCCGCGAGGCCGAGCTGGAGCGGCAGCATTTGGCCGCGGCTGCATCGAACATGCCCGTGGGGCTGTGCATGTTTGATGCAGAGCGACGGTTGGTTCTTTGCAACCAAAGCTACGCCGACCTCTACCACCTGCCGGAGATTCTTACCCGTCCAGGCACGCCATGGACCGATTTGATGGAGTTCCGGATCGCGGCGGGCCTCTATGTCGGCCATGACCCAAAAAAGTATTTGCAGCAGCTCTCGGCGACCATTGATCGCGCCGAGCGCGTGGTGAGCTTGGTGGAGCTCAGGGACGGGCGCACCATAGATCTCATACATCAGCCGCTGCCAGGCGGCGGGTGGCTTGCGACGCACCACGATGTGACCGACTTGCGGCGCAGCGAGGTCCAGATCTCGCACATGGCGCGCCACGACGGACTTACCGATCTTCCAAACCGCATATTGTTTCGCGAACGAGCCGAGGAGGCTTTGATCGACATGGGCCGTGAGGATGGCAAAGTTGCTTTCCTCTGTCTCGATCTCGATCATTTCAAGACAGTCAACGACACGCTGGGGCATCCGGTTGGCGACGCCTTGCTGAGAGAGGTCGCCTCCAGGCTGAAGCAGGTCATCCGTGAAGGCGATACGGTGGCCAGGCTAGGCGGCGACGAGTTTGTGATCATTCAGAGGGGAGTTGATCAGCCGCTCGAGGCCACAGCCGTCGCACAACGGGTCATTGATGCACTTAGCGCGCCCTATGTCGTCGATGGACATGGGATCATGATCAGCGCCAGCGTCGGCATTTCGATTGCGCCGAGCGACGGCAGGAACGCAGACCAATTGCTCAAGAATGGCGACATGGCGCTTTATCGAGCAAAGGCGGAGGGGCGCAGGACGTATAGGTTCTTCGAGCCGGAAATGGATGCCCGCATGCAGGCGCGACGATTTCTCGAACTCGATCTGCGCGAAGCGGTGGCACGGGAGCAGTTCGAGATCTACTATCAACCGCTCCTCAATCTCGACCGAGGCGAAGTCAGCTGCTTCGAGGCGCTGCTACGCTGGCATCATCCAACGCGCGGCATCGTGTCCCCTGCGGAGTTCATTCCGTTGGCCGAGGAGATTGGCCTTATCGTCCCGATTGGTGAATGGGTGATCAAGCAAGCCTGCCTTGATGCGGCAGCCTGGCCTCAAAGCATCAAGGTCGCCGTCAATCTGTCGCCGACGCAGTTTCGCAATTCGCTCCTGCTCTCGACGATTGCCGGAGCATTGGATGCCTCGAGACTGCCCGCTAGCCGGCTCGAGCTTGAGATCACCGAGACGGTGCTGCTGGCTAACACGGAGGCGACCCTCGCGATGCTGCAGCAGATCCACATGCTAGGCGTGCATATCGCCATGGATGACTTCGGAACCGGATATTCAAGCTTGAGCTATCTGCGCTCGTTCCCCTTCGACAAGATCAAGATCGACCAGTCCTTCGTGAAGGATGCCGATGACATCGACAGCTCCGTCGCCATCATCCGAGCCGTCACGAGCCTTGGCAACAGCCTCGGGATACAAACCACTGCCGAAGGGGTTGAGACAGCGGAGCAACTCGAGAGGGTAAGAAGAGAAGGGTGCAGCGAGGCGCAGGGCTTCCTGCTCAGCCGGCCGCTACCTGCCCGGGACGTCCCCGCAATGCTGGAGCGGACGCGCGCCGTTGTGGCCGGCGACATAATCGAGTCCGCTCCCGAAGCAACAGGCGAACTGAACAAAGAGCAGTCCGCTGGCTGGCGTCGGAGGAGCGCCTCTTTCTAGACGCCTGACCGGCCGCAACTAGCAGCTCACTTCCGCTTCGAGCCCGAGCCCGCCCCGTGCATCAACTCGATGCCGCCAGGCTCTACAGGGGCGCTTGGAGAAGGGGCGGGGCGGCGCCCGTGTGCCGTTCCATAAGCTTTAGCCTGATCGATTGGTCCAGACAGTTCCGTCGCGCTTTGCCGCATGTTAGGGATCGAGACGCGTTGCGGTCCGTCGAATGCAGCGCAATTGGATCGATTCATGTCGCTGCCGCCTTTGTCGCCTGAGCAACTCGTCAAGCCCAGCCATTTCGAACTGCGCATGAGCCTGATCTTCGCGACCTTGTTCGTGTCACAAGGCACGCATCTGCCCTATTTCCCGCTCTGGCTGCAGGCGAAAGGTTTTCATGCCGAGCAGATCGCCGTCATCCTGGCGGCGCCGATGTTCCTACGCGTGGTGACGACGCCGATGCTGACCGCGCTTGCGGACCGGGCCAAGGACCGCGCCAATGTCTATATCGCGCTGGTCGCTGGCTCGATGATCGTCTCGGCCGGCTACTTCCTGCCGGCCACCTACGCGATCGTGCTTGCCGTATCGTTGCTTTTTACGATCGTCTGGACGCCGCATTCGCCGATGGCCGATTCGCTGGCGCTGTCGGGCGTGCGGCGCTTCGGCTCGAACTACACCGCGATGCGCAAATGGGGCTCCATCTCGTATCTCTGCGCCAATCTCGCGGGCGGATTCATTCTCGCCGCCACCGGCCCGCAGGCGGTTCCGGTCATCATCCTGGTGTCACTTGGCGGTGCTCTCGCGGCAGCATTGCTGGCGCCGCGCCTTGGGCGGCCGCGAAAGCCCTCGCCGCTGTCAGCGACCGAAATCCAGCACCAGGCGCCCAGCCTGTTCAACGCCTATTTCCTCTATTTCACGCTTGGCGTCGGTATCATCACGGCCAGCCACGCCTTCCTCTATGGTTTCGTGTCGATCTACTGGAAATCAATCGGCATCGGCGATTCCGTCGTTGGCCTGCTATGGGCCTGGGGCGTGGTATCCGAAGTCTGCATGTTCCTGTTTTTCAACCGTATTTTCGGATCCATCTCGGTCGTTAGAGTGATGTTGATGGCCGGCGTCGGCTCGGTCGTGCGCTGGATCGCCTTTCCCCTGGTCTGGCCGCTGGGTCTGGGCGTCGCCGGCTTCTTCGTCGTCCAGTCGCTGCACTCGGTGTCCGTCGCCATGGTGCTGATCGGCCTGCAGAAGATGATCGGCGAGACGGTCTCCGAAGAGCGCACGGGCGCCGCGCAAGGCATTGCCTATTTCTTCAACGGCTTCTTCATGGCCGCTGTGACGCTTGCTTCCGGTCCGCTCTATGAGCGCTTGGGCGTCGACGGTTTCCTGGCGATGATCCCGATCGCGATCATCGGCATAGTGCTGATCGGCCTTGCCGCGCGCTCAGCCCCACAGCGCCGGCTCGGGCGGTGAAACGAGCGATCCCTGGTAGACAAGGCCGGGCTCGCGATCGCGCGCCAGAAGCAGCGGGCCATCGAGGTCGACGAAGTCGGCATCCTGCGCCAGCAGCACCGCCGGCGCCATGGCGAGCGAGGTGCCGACCATGCAACCCACCATGATGCCGAAGCCCAGTTCGCGCGCCCGTTCGCGCAATTTCAGGGCCCCGGTCAGGCCGCCCGCCTTGTCGAGCTTGATGTTGACGGCGTCGTAGAGGCCGACCAGGGAACCGAGTCCGCTTGCTTCGTGCACGCTTTCGTCGGCGCAGATCGGCACTGGATGCGGAATCCGGCCCAATACGGCGTCCTTGCCTGCCGGCAATGGCTGCTCGATCAACGCAATGCGGTGCTCGGCGGCGAAAGCGAGGTTGGCTTCGATATTGCCATCGGTCCAGCCCTCATTGGCATCGAGGATGATGCGGCTTTCGGGAGCGGCCTCCGTCACGGCGCGAATCCTCGCCATGTCGTTGTCGCCACCGATCTTGACCTTGAGCAAGGGCCGCGTGGCATTGGCGCGCGCCTGTGCTGCCATGGCCTCCGGCTCGGCGAGCGACAGGGTGTAGGCGGTTTCCAGTGGCTTGGTCGGAAGGACGCCGATCGCTGCCGCCACCGGCGTGCCGGTCAGCTTGGCCTCAAGGTCCCACAGGGCGCAGTCGATGGCGTTGCGCGCTGCGCCCGCAGGCATGGCTTGAAGCAGCGCGATCCTGTTTATGCCGCCGGCTATCTGCCCTCGCATCGCTTCGATCGCCGCATACACGCCCGCCATGGTTTCGCCGTAGCGCTTGTAGGGCACGCACTCGCCGCGCCCGGAACGTCCGCCGTCAGCGATCGTTACGGTGATGACTTCGGCCTCGGTTTTGGATCCGCGTGAGATGGTGAAGGTGCCGGCGATCGGGAATCGCTCCATTTCGACCGAAATGACACGCGCCATAATTTTCTTCTCCGGCTGTGCGACACAGGTCTGCCGGCAAATCGACACGCCAGTCGCGTCAGGCTAAACAGGACGCCATGTTGACCATCCGCAAACGCGACGCAAGCGGCGGGGCCGCCAGGGACGCCGAGCACCGGCCACGCATTGCGGTGGGCGAGGAAGGCGGTGTGCTGGGCTGCGCCTTTTCCGGCGTGTGGACGACGCGCACCGTCGCGCTGGTCGATGCCGACATGCGCAAGATCGAGCAGAGAAGCGGCGCAAAACAGCTGATGCTCGACCTTTCCCATGTCGAGAAGATGGACACCGCCGGTGCCTGGCTGATCGACCGGCTGGCCAGCGCCTTCGAGAAGAAAGGCGTCGAGGTCCATTTGCAGGGGCAGAGCGAGATCGCTTCGATCCTGCTCGGCGCCGTCGGCGACGCGGTCCGCCGCGAGCCTGAACCGGGCCCGTCCGGGCCGCCCAACATCATCCTGCGCGCGCTGGAGCTGGTCGGCCGGCAGGTCTACGAGATGCGCGACGATTTCTTCGCCTCGATGAACATCCTCGGCGCCACGATCCGCGGCGCGCAGATGAAGCTCGGCCGTGGGCACGCGGTCAACCCGGCCGCGATCTTCAACCAGATCGATCGCATGGGCGTCGGCGCGATACCGGTGGTGGTGCTGATGTCGGCCATCGTCGGCGCCATCGTTGCCCAGCAGGGCGCCTATCAGCTCAGCTATTTCGGGGCCAACATTTTCGTCGTCGACCTCGTCGGCGTGCTGATCCTGCGCGAGCTCGGCGTGCTGATGACGGCGATCATGCTCGCCGGACGCTCCGGCAGCGCGATCACGGCCGAGATCGGCTCGATGAAAATGCGCGAGGAAGTCGACGCGCTGAAGGTGATCGGCCTCAATCCGATCGGCGTGCTGGTCTTTCCGCGGCTCGTCGCCCTGGTGATCGGGCTGCCCTGCCTCACCATCATCGCCAATTTTGCCGCGCTTGGCGGCGGCATCGTCGCCGCCTGGCTCTATTCCGACATCCCTCCGGCAGCGTTTATCGACAGGCTGCGCGTCGCCATCGATCTCAGCACCATCTTTGCCGGGCTGATCAAGGCGCCGTTCATGGCCTTGATCATCGGCATCATCGCGTCCGTCGAGGGCATGAAAGTTGGCGGCAGCGCCGAATCGCTCGGCCTGCACGTCACCGCTTCGGTGGTGAAGTCGATCTTCGTCGTCATCATCCTCGACGGGCTTTTCGCCATGTTCTACGCAGCGATCGGGTTCTGAGATGGCGAACGGCAACGGCGTGGCGGCAGCGGAGCATGCGAATGACGACGAGATAGTGCTTTCGGTTCGCAATGTCACCGTGGCAATCGACGACAAGCTGATCCTCGACAAGCTTTCGCTCGACATCAAGCGCGGAGAAATCCTTGGCTTCGTCGGCGCCTCGGGCGCCGGCAAATCGGTGCTGTTGCGCACCATACTGGGGCTGATGCCGAAGCAATCGGGTACGATCAGCCTGTTCGGCGTCGACGTCGACAAGGCAAGCGACGCCGATCGCCTGCGCATCGATATGCGGCTTGGCGTGCTTTTCCAGCATGGCGCGCTGTTTTCGGCGCTGACGGTGCTGGAGAATGTGCAGGTGCCGATGCGCGAATATCTCGACCTGCCCAAGGCGCTGATGGACGAGCTTGCCATGCTCAAGATCGAGCTGGTCGGGCTGCCGCCCGACGCGGCGCAGAAATTTCCCTCCGAGCTTTCCGGCGGCATGATCAAGCGGGCGGCGCTGGCGCGCGCCTTGGCACTCGATCCCGACATCGTCTTTCTCGACGAGCCGACTTCCGGGCTCGATCCGATCAGCGCCGCCGAATTCGACGAGCTGGTCGTCAAGCTGCGCGACACGATGGACCTGACCGTCTACATGGTCACGCACGATCTCGACACGCTGTTCACCGCCTGCGACCACGTGGCGGTGCTCGGCAAGAAGAAGGTGCTGGTCGAAGGCACGATCGACGACATGCTGAAGAGCGATGAGCCGTGGGTGAAATCGTATTTCCGCGGAAAACGCGCCCGGCAACTTGATCTTGCGGCGCGCGCATAGCCATAAGTGGGGCGATGGAAACAAGAGCCAACTACGTAATTGTCGGCATCTTCACGCTGGGCGCGATCCTGGCGGCCTTCGCCTTTGTCTATTGGACGGCCGCGATCGGCGACAGGGGCGAAACCGCGATGCTGCGCGTGCGCATTCCAGGTTCGGCTTCCGGGCTCAGCCGCGGCAGCCTGGTGCTGTTCAACGGCGTCAGGGTGGGTGACGTGAAAAACGTCTATATCGACGGCGACGATCCGACCGTCGCCATCGCCGACACCGAGATCGCCCGCTGGACGCCGATCACCAAGTCGACGCAGGCCGATATCGGACTAACCGGCCTCAGCGGCCAGGCCAATATCGAGCTCAAGGGCGCCGACCCGAAGGAAACCCGGCTCCTCGACGAAGCGGAGAAGGAAGGCAAGGTCGCCGAAATCGTCGCCAATCCGTCCGCGGTCACCAACCTTCTGCAGACGGCCCAGAATATCTTTACCCGCGCCGACAAGGTGCTCAGCGATCTCGAAGGTTTCACCAAGGACGTTCGCGGTCCGCTGACGAATACGGTCAAGAACGTCGAGACCTTCTCGGACGCGCTGGCCAAGAATTCCGATGGCATCGACAAGTTCCTGTCGGCGGTAAGCTCGCTTTCGGACCAGCTGAAGAACGTCTCGGGCCGGCTCGACAGCACGCTGAAGGCCGCCGAAGGCCTGCTCAATTCCGTCGACAAGGACCAGATCAAGAGCATCGTGGCCAATGTCGACACGGTGACGACGAACCTCAAAGAGACCAGCAAGCAGTTCGATACCGTCATCGACAACGTCAACACCGCGGTCGGCTCGATCAACGATTTCGCCAAGCAGACGCAAGGGACATTGGCAAAGGTCAACGGCGTGCTCGACGGCATCGATCCGGCCGATGTCAAGGCCGCTTTGGCCAACATCCAGAAGGCGAGCGCCAATGCCGACAAGGCAGCCTCGGACATCGCCAAGGTCACCGACAAGATCGCCAACCGTTCCGACGACATCAATGAGACCATCAAGGACGCCCATCAGCTCGCGCAACGCCTGAACGATGCCTCGGTGCGCGTCGACGGCATCCTGGCCAAGGTCGACAAGCTGCTCGGTTCCGGCGAGGCCAACGGCGTGATGGCCGATGCCAGGGCGACGCTGAAATCCTTCAAGCAGGTCGCCGACACGCTGAACTCTCGCCTCGGCACCATCGTCGACAATCTGTCGCGCTTCTCCGGCTCGGGGCTGCAGAATGTGGAAGCGCTGGTGCAGGATAGCCGGCGCTCGATCAACCGCATCGAGGAGGCGGTGACCGACCTCAGCCGCAATCCGCAGCGCATTCTCTCGGGCGGCGAAGGCGAGGTCAGACAGTTCGACGGAAGGGCGCGGCGTTGACTTCGGCCGCCGCGACCGTCAAGAAAATGAACCGCAAATGCGGGTTGATCGTAAGATCCGGGGACAACGGGGATCACGCGTGAAGTCGGTCAGGGTGGTGGCGGGTAGTTTGAGATCGTCCGCGGCGGTGCTGCTGGTGCTTACGGTTGCCGGTTGCGCGGCCCTGGGCGGCAAGCCGGCGCCGCTCGACACGTTTGAATTGTCCGCGCCGTCGGTCGACGTGCGTGCGCACAGCCGTCGCCAGATCCTGATCGCCCAGCCGGCGGCGCTCAAGGCGCTGGACAGCCAGAACATCGTCATCAGGCCGTCGGACCAGTCCATCCAGTTCCTGAAGGGCGCGCAATGGGCGGACCGGCTGCCGCTGATCGTGCAGGCGAGACTGGCCGAGACGTTCCAGCGCTCCGGCAGCTTTGCCGGCGTCGGCAAGCCGGGCGAGGGGCTGGCGATCGACTACCAGATCATCGTCGAGGTGCGCTCCTTCGAGGTGCGCGTCAATGGCGGCGAGCATGCCGATGTCGACCTGTTCGTGCGCATCCTCAACGACCGCAACGGCGAGGTGCGCGCCTCCAAGAACTTCACAGCGAGCGCGCCGGTTTCCGGCAACGGCAATCCCGCCTATGTCAGTGCGCTGGACGACGCCTTCGGCGAGGCGGCCAGGGACATCGTCCGCTGGACGGATTCAACGATCTGAGCGAACTCGGCTAAAGCGCGTTGCGCTGAAACGGATTCAGGCGACGCGCTTTTAAGTCTTTGTTTCAATGCATGTCGTTGTCCCAGAACCGCAGCACACTTCTGGGCGACATGCATTATGCCGACAAATCACGGACACGAAAAAGGCGGGCTTTCGGCCCGCCTTTTTCGTGTCCTCGATCCGCTGTGCGTTACTGCAACCGGCCGCTGGCGTGGGCCAGCATGGTGTAGACCTTGCCGGTATCCGACGTCAGGTAGGTCTGCGCCATGATGTTCTCGCGGTCGTTGCGCGAGACATCCTTGAGCAGCTTCTCGAAGTCGTCGCAGTAACGGTCGACCGCGGCGCGGAATTCCGCCTCGGCCTGATACTTGCGACGGATCTCGTCGAAAGTCTGCTGGCCCTTCAGCGTGTAGAGGCGACGCGTGAACACGTCGCGCTCGCCGCGCCGGTAGCGATTCCAGAGCTCGATCGAGGCGTCATGGTCGATGGCGCGGGCGATGTCGACGGAGAGCGAGTTGAGCGACTCCATGACATGCAGCGGCGAGCGCTGGGCAGGCGTCGCCCGCGGCGCTTCCACCGGCGCCGCCGGCCGCAGCTCTTCCTCACGCGAGGCGTTGGTCAGCAGGTCGCGCACCCAGCCGCCCTGCTGCGTCTTGCCGTTCGGTTCGCGGCGCGGCGCCTCGGCGGGACGTTCCAGATCGAGCGTGCCGCGCAACGTGGTCTCGGCGAGCGGCGCCTGCGGAGCGCGAGCCGTTGGTTGCGGCTGCGACTGCGGCTGCGGGGCCGGCGGCCGGCGCAGCGGCGGTTCGGCGGCACGGGCCGGCGCCTGCGGAGCAGGGCGCAGGCCGCGGGGCTCACCCTGCTCGCTGCTGCCGCTGCGACCGGATTTCGCAACGATATCCGACAGTTCCTTGAGCGCATTGATCTGTTCGGAGACGGCGCGGCGGATGGCCGAAGTCGATTCCTTGGCCTCCTCCGGCATCTCGATGACGCCCTTCTTCAGTTCGGCGCGGGTGAGGTCGAGCTCGCTCTTGATGGAACTGGCGGTGCGGCGCATTTCTTCGGTCGCGTCGGCAAAGCGGCGCGTTGCCGAATCGACGACATCGGCGATGGCGGTGCGGATCTTTTCCGCCGACTCCATCGTGCGGCCCTCCGCGGTCTGCATCGTCTGCCCGACGAGATTCTCGAAGGAGCGCATCACCTTCTCGAGGTCTTCCGACTTCTTGACCAGGCCGACGGCGAGGTCCTCCAGCGAGGTCTGACGCTCCAGCGTGTGCTCCAGATTGCTCTGCGCGGAGCTGAGCAGATTCGAGGCGCTGGAGAGCAGCCGGCTGTGTTCGTCGAACTTGGTTGCGATCGAGGCCACCTCGCGCAGCGTCGCCGAGGAGAGGTCGGTGAGCCGCGTTGTGTTGGAATCGACCAGACGTGCGGAGCTGGCGAAGGTCTGCGCGGCCTTCTCCGTGGTCGTGGCGAAGCTCTGCGTGCTGCCGGAGAGCCGTTCCTCGACCTGGCCGAGGTTGACGGCGGCCTGCTCGATGAGCTGGCCGAGCTGCGCGCTGGAGGTCGTCATGCGGCCGATGAGGTCGGCCACGCTGTCGGCAAGCGACGAGCGCGCGCCTTCGACGGCGGAAAGCGTCTCGGCGGTGCGGCCGGCCAGCGCGTTGACGAGGGCCGCGTTTTCGCTGCGCAGCTTTTCGGTCGCCCGCTCGGTGACCTCTTCCATGCTGCGTTGCAGCTCCGAGCCGCCCTGGGCAAAGCGCTCGACCAGCGGCTTGGCCGTCTCGTCGAGGATCTTCGCCATTTCGGCCGAACGCGCGGCCAGCATGGTGTTGAGCTCTCGGGTGTTCGAGCCGATGGTGCGCGCCGCCTCGTTGGTGCTCTGGCCGATATGCTGGCCGACCGCCGTGAAGGTCTCGGCGATGACATTGGCACGCGAGATGAGCTGGGCCTCGGCGCTGGAGACCTGCTCGTTGAGCTTCTGGCCCATCGTTTCAGCGCTATAGGAGAGACGGTTTTCCACGCTCGCGACCTGGTCCTCGACACGGGCAGCGGCGGCGGCGGCGCTCGCGGCAAGCCGCTCGTCGGCGCCGGCCAGCGCCTGCTCGATCTCGCGGGCATGCACGGCAAGCTCCTGGCCGGTCTGGCGGGCGCGGTCGGCGACACGCTGCTCGGTGGCGGCGAAGGCGCCGACGATCGTGTCGGCATGCTCGCCGATGGTCGAGCTGCTCGAGGCGATGCGCGACACCAGGCGGTTGTCGGCGTCGTCGAAGATGCGGCCGATTTCGCCGGCGCGGGCGGAAAGCGCTTCCGAGCCTTCGGCAATCCGCGACATGAGCTGCTGGTCGGCGCCGTCGAAGATGCGGCCGAGATCGGAGGCGCGAGCGGCCAGTGCTTCGGCGGATTCGCTGATACGCATCGCGAGCCGCTCGTCGGCGCCCTCGAAGTTGCGCAGGATGTCGCCTGCGCGCGCGGCAAGCGACTGCGCCGTTTCGACGGCGCGGGCAACCAGCTTCTGGTCGGCGGCGTCGAAGGTGTTGGCGATCTCGCCGGCGCGGCTGGCCAGCTTGTCTGCGGTTTCCTCGGCGCGGGCCATGAGCGAGTTCGACGCATCGTCGGCGCGCGCCATCAGCATGTTGGACGTATCCTGGGCGCGTTCGTGCAGGCGGCGGTCCGCTGCCTCGAAGGCCTGCGCGATATCCTCGGCTCTGGAAAGCAGCGCGGCGGACGTCTGCTCGGCGCGATCGGCGATCTTGCGATCGGCGTCGCTGAAGGCAGCACCGGCCTGCTCATGCAGGGTGCTGGTGATTTCCATGACCTTGTCGCGCAGCGCTCCGGCCACGAAGACCGCGGTCTTCTCCAGCACGCCGCGCACATTATCGACACCGGTCGACAGCGCGCGTTCCATGGTGCCGGCGCGCTCCTCGATGACGCCGGTCTGCCGGCTGAAGGCCTGCTCGATCTTCTCGACGTCGGCGGCAATCGCCGCCGAGATGTCGCCGCTCCTGGCGGCGATCTGGTCGATATGCCCGGAAACCGAACGGTCGACGTCCTTGCGCGCATCGGCGAGCTTGACGAGATCGTCCTCCAGGGCCCTGGCCAGCATGTCGCGGCCTTCGGACAGCTTGCCAACATGACCGGCGATGACGTCGTCGATCTCCGAGCGGCTTTCCCTCAATCTCTGAAGGTCCGCTTCAAGAGCTCGCTTGAGGATATCGCGGCCTTCGGCGAGCTTCTCGACCTGGCCGGACACCAGGCCATCGATCGAGGCACGGCCCTCGGCCAGCTTGGCAAGGTCGGCTTCAAGAGCGCGCGTGAGGATGTCACGGCCTTCGGCGAGCTTCTCGACCTGGCCGGATACCAGACCATCGATCGAGGCACGGCTCTCGGCGAGCTTGGCGAGGTCGTCTTCGAGCGCCTTGGACAGCGTCGAACGGTTTTGCGACAGCTGGTCGGCATGGGTCTGCATGAGGCCGCTGGCATTGGCCATATCGGCGTCAAGGGTGCGCGAAAGCTCGGCGCGCTGGTCGGTGATCTTCTGCGAATGATCGACGATCGCGCTCTGGATGGTGTTGAGGTCGGCTTCCAGCGCCCGCTTGAGGATGTCGCGGCCCTCGGCGAGCTTTTCGACCTGGCCGGCGACCAGCCCGTCGATGCTGGAGCGGCTCTCCGCCAGCTTGGCGAGGTCGTCTTCCAGCGACTTCGACAGCACCGAACGGTCCTGAACGAGCCTGTTCTGATGGTCGGCGATAGCGCCGCTGACCGTCTGCAGGTCGGCGTCGAGAGCCTTCGAAAGCTGCGCGCGATCCTCCTGCAGCTTGTCGGAGTGTCCCGCAATGGCACCCTTGATGGTGTTGAGATCGGCCTCAAGGGCGCGCTTGAGGATATCGCGGCCCTCGGCGAGCTTCTCCACCTGGCCGGCGACCAGCCCGTCGATCGAGGCTCGGCTGTCGGCGAGCTTGGCGAGGTCGGCTTCCAGCGTCTGCGACAGCAGGCTGCGGTCCTCGGCGAGCTTGTCGGCATGGCTGTCGATCAGGCCGCGGATGCCGCTCAGATCGCTCTCGAGCGCGCGGCTGAGTTCGCCGCGGTCCTCGGCGAGCTTGGTCGAGTGTGTCTCGACCAGGTTCCTGATGCCGACGATATCGGTTTCGAGCGCCTTGGCAAGCACGGCGCGGCCTTCGGCGATCTTCTCGACCTGACCGGCGACAAGGCTATCGACCTCGGCGCGGCTGTCGGCCAGCTTGCCGAGGTCGGCTTCCAGGGCGCGCGCCAGAATGTTGCGGCCTTCGGCCAACTTCCCGACATGGCCAGCGACCATTTCGTCAATCATTGTACGGGCTTGGACAAGTCTGCCGGAGTCTTCGTTCAAGGCCTGGGACAGACGGTTGCGGCCTTCTTCGAGCTGCTCCAGATGGCTGCCCAGCGAAGCATCGATGGCGGCGCGCGACTCGTTCACCTTGCGCAGGTCTTCTTCCAGCGCGCGCGAGATCAGGCCGCGGCCTTCCGTCAGCTTCTGCACCTGGTCGGTGACGGCGGCATCGATCGCCACGCGGCCCTCGGCGAATTTCGCCAGGTCCGCCTGCATGGCGGCTGCCATACGTTCGCTGCTTTCCGAAAGCTTGCGGCTGTGGTTCTCGACGGCTTCCTCGATGCCGACACGGGCATCGGCCAGCCGCTGGATATCGGAATCGAACGAGCGCGACACAACATGCCGAGCCGCTTCCATGCGCCCGGCGAAGTCGGTGGCCCGGGCCTCGAGCATGGAGGAGGTCGACGAGATGATGTCCGCCATATCGGCGCCGATCTGCGTCTTGCCCTGGTCGATCATCGACGACAGCTGGTCCTTGCTTTCGGCGAAGGTGTGCGCGATCTCGCGGGCGCGCTCGACCAGCGTCTCGTTGATCTGGCGGGCACGCGCTTCGAGGGCGGCGTTGAGCTTCTGCGTACCGGTGTCGAGCGCCTCGGCGCGGGTCTGGAATTCGCTGATCAGCGCCTGACCGCGTTCGGCCAGCGTCCGTTCGATGCCGTCGAGGCTCGTCTCGAATTCGGAGCTCAAGGTGCGCGCTGCGCCGCCGAGCAGCGAGACCATGCCGTTGGTGCGGTCGTCGAGCAGGTCGGTCAGCGAGCGGGTAAGGCCGTCCGTGGTGTCGGTCAGCTTGGCGATACGGGTGTCGAGCAGGCTGGCGAAAGCCTCGCCGGAGGTCGAAAGCCGGTCGGTGATGTTGTCCAGGCGCGATTCGACGGAATCGAAGATCGACGTCGAGCTTTCATTGATGCGATCGATCAGCGTATCGCCGGAATTGTTGATCGTCATCGACAGCTTGGTCGACGCGTTGAGGATGGAGTCGCGGATGATGTCGCTGGCCGAGCCGATCTCGTCGCGCAGCGTCTCGTGAGCGCTCGCGATGGAGGCGCGCACGCGCTCGGCATGCGTGACGACCGCTTCGCGCTCGCTGCCGAGACCGTCGACCAGCGAACGGATACGGGCCTCGTTTTCGGAATAGGAGCGTTCGATCTGGCTGACTTCGCCGTGGACGAGCGTTTCGAGCTCAACCGCGCGGGCCAAGGTCCGCTCGATGCCTTCGCCCATGGCCGCCACCTCGCGGCGAACGGCCTGGCCGATCATCATGACGCGATCCTGGGCGAGGTTTTCGGGCTCAGCCAGGCGGAAGGCGACCTCGGTCATGGACTGCGCGGCGATGCGCATTTCCTGCGCGCGCCGGATCATGGCGGCGAACGCCCAGAACAGGATCACCGGAACGATCGCGGCAACTGCCAGGCCGATCAGTTCGGGACGGGCGAAGAACTGGTCGAAGGTGCGGATATTCCAGATGCCCGGGCCGAACAGGACGTTGGCCAGTCCGCCGGCGCCGGCGATCCAGGCCAGCGAGACAAAGGCTATCACCCAGTAGACGGTGCTCGATGCGCGGCGGTTGAGGCTGTGCAACAGCGTCTTGTAGTCTTTCTGGCGGTCGTCATTGGCGGGCGTGAAGCCGGCAGCGGGCGTGAAGCCGGCCGGCTGCTGGGCATTGCGCGACTCGATAGGACGCAATTCGGCCGGCTTGGCCGCGGGTGCCTGAGCGTTGTTTGCCGGCTCCGTCCTTTGGCTACGGCCCTCGCGCGCCAGCTCGTCGGCCGCCGCCGAGATCTGCGCTTCAAGATCCTCCATCGACGCCGCCATGTCGAGGCCGCCGTCGTCGCCGTTAAGGTCAAGGTCAAGCGCCTTTTCCAGCTCCGCGGCCACGTCATTCTCGAGAGACTTCGTCGTCGTTGGTTTCTTAGCCATGCCTTCGCTACCCTGTACTAGCTGCCGCGGGACTTATGATTTTGGCCTGATTCTGGCTTGTCGATCCGGGCAGGAGGCTGAAAAATGGACCTTCGTATCGTAATGACACACTGGGGTAAAGAAAACATGCATTCCGGGCGATACGTAAAACTTTAAATATAAGGTTAACGCAAGCGTGATCCGGTTGCCTCTGTGACAACATTTTTCCTTTGCAATCGTTAACCGGTTGGCGACTGGAATCGCCTATTTTCCTGGGCTCGTCTGCCCGCTTGATGGAGTTGCAGTGCGTATGCGTGGCGAAAGTGGTATTGCGTTTTCCATGCCGGGGGGTGACGCCTCCGGAACGGCCCGAGCCCGACCTGTGGATCTCGGCCATCTGGCACGTCAGACCATGGGTGATCGCGACCTCGAACGGGAAGTGCTGGCGCTGTTCGTGCACCAGTCGCTCACCGTTCGCGATCAGATCGCGGACGCTGACGCCAAGCAAAGAGTGCTCCTGGCACATGGCTTGAAGGGCTCGGCCCGCGGCATCGGCGCCTTTGCGGTCGCTGAATGCGCGGCGATCATCGAAAAGCAGCCGGAAGACGTTCGCGCGCTCAAGACGCTCAGCACGCTGATCGAGGAAGTGCGCGACTTCATCGCCGGCATCAGCCGCTAGCATCCCACCTTTTTGAAAAACGTCATTTCGTGGCGCTTTCGCGCCGCAGTTGACTTGTCCGGTGGAGTGATTATCTCGGCTGCGACTCCTCAGGTGACTTAATGACCAAGCTGACTTACATCGCCCATGACGGGACCCGATTTGACGTGGAGGCCGAAAACGGCTCGACGGTCATGGAGAACGCGATCCGCAACGCGGTTCCCGGCATCGAAGCCGAATGCGGCGGCGCCTGTGCCTGCGCGACGTGCCATGTCTATGTCGACGAGGCCTGGACGGCCGAGGTCGGCGAGCCGGAGGCGATGGAGGAGGACATGCTGGACTTCGCCTATGAAGTGCGGCCGAATTCGCGCCTCTCCTGCCAGATCAAGGTCCGCGACGCGCTCGACGGCCTGGTCGTCCGCGTCCCCGAACGCCAGGGCTAAAGCCGACTTTCCAATTTCTTTCACGCTGGCTGCTTGGCAGCAGCCGACAGCTCATGCAGTGTCGCACCATTTCCCAATGGGGCGCAGCGCATGAGCGAGACCATCAAGACGGACGTTCTCATTGTCGGGGCGGGGCCGATCGGCCTATTCGCCGTGTTCGAGCTTGGCCTGCTGGACATGAAGTGCCATCTCATCGACATTCTCGACCGTCCTGGCGGCCAGTGCGCCGAGCTGTACCCGGAAAAGCCGATCTACGACATTCCGGGCTGGCCTACGATCTCGGCCCAGGGCCTTGTCGACAAGCTGATGGAGCAGATCCATCCGTTCAAGCCGGACTTCACCTTCAACCGCATGGTCTCGAGCCTTGAAAAGCTGGAGGACGGCAGTTTCCGTGTCGCGACCGACGAGGGCGAGCTGTTCGAGGCCAAGGTGGTGCTGATCGCCGCCGGCGGCGGTTCGTTCCAGCCCAAGCGCCCGCCGATTCCGGGCATCGAGAACTACGAGGGCAAGAGCGTCTTTTATTCCGTCCGGCGGATGGAGGAATTCCGCGGCCACGATCTCGTCATTGTCGGCGGTGGCGATTCGGCGCTCGACTGGACGCTCAACCTGCAGCCGATCGCCAAAAGCGTGACGCTGGTCCATCGCCGGCCGGAATTCCGGGCCGCGCCCGACAGCGTCAACAAGATGTATGCCATGCAGGAGATGAAGCAGCTCGAATTCCTGGTCGGCCAGGTGAGCGGCCTTGCCGGCGCCGACGGCCAGCTGTCTTCGGCGACCATCAAAGGCGGCCCTGACGGCGACGTCGAGGTGCCGTGCACCCGCATGCTGCCGTTCTTCGGCCTCACCATGAAGCTCGGGCCGATCGCCGAATGGGGCCTTAACCTGCACGAGAACCTGATCCCGGTGGATACCGAGAAGTTTCAGACGTCGATCCCGGGGATCTTTGCCGTCGGCGACATCAACTGGTACCCCGGCAAGCTCAAGCTGATCCTGTCAGGCTTCCACGAGGTGGCGCTGATGGCGCAGGCCGCCAAGCGCATCGTCAGCCCGGGCGAGCGCATCGTCTTCCAGTACACGACCTCGTCGACCAGCTTGCAGAAGAAGCTCGGCGTGCACGACTGAGGGGATTATTCGGCAAGCACGGGCGTAGCATGCTCGTCGCGGCCGCGCAGTTGCTTTTCCGGCATCAGGAAGAGCACGATAAGCGCCAGAACGAGCGTTATGCCTGCGGCGACGAAGATCATCACGAACGGCAACGCCGATGTCAGCTGGACATGCGTCTGCGAGCCCTCAGCGGAGAGCGGCAGGCCGTAGCCGAGCGCGACCGCGCCGAGCATGGCGACACCGAGCGCGCCTCCCAGCGTGCGCAGGAAGGTCAGAACGCCGGTCGCGACGCCGAGATGCGCGCGATCGACGGCGTTCTGGACAGAGACGGTGGCGACCGGGAATGTCGTGCCACTGCCCAGGCCGATCAGGGTGGTCAGGATCTCTACCTCGAGCAGCGAGGCGTGTCCCGCAATGGCACTGAGCACGCCAATGCAGACGATAGCCAGGCCGACGCCGACCATGGCGATGCGCTTGTAGTGGACGAAGCGCGGGATCATGCGGCCGCTGAAGGTGGCGCCGGCAACCGTGCCAAGCAGGAGGCCCAGCATGGCCGTGCCGGATTCGCTCACCGAAAGCCCGACGACCGACTGCAGGTAGACCGGCAGATAGACGGAGGCGCCGATGTTCGCGGCCTGCAGCAGAAACATCGACATTGTGCCGGTGAGCACGATCGGGTTGCCCAACACTTCGAGCGAGATCAAAGGCTCCGCCGCCCTTAGCAGCCTCAGCGCGAAAAAGGCCCAGAACACGGCCGAGCAGGCCACCAGTCCCAGGATTTCGCGGGAGAACCAGGGATAGGTGCTGCCGCCCCAGCTCAGCGCCAGAAGCAGCAGCGTGGTGGCGATGACCAGAAGCACGGCCCCCAAGCCGTCGATGCGGTGATGCTTGGCCGCGATTGGCAGCTTCCTCAGCGGGTTGTTGATGATGGCCATGGCCAGGATGCCGATCGGCAGGTTGATCCAGAAGATCAGCGACCAGTGCAGGTGCTCGGCAAACACGCCGCCGAGCAGCGGGCCGGCGACGCTGGCAACCGCCCAGGTGCCGGAGATCCAGGCCGCATAGCGGGCGCGCTCGCGCGGCGGCACGAGATCGCCGATGACCGTCTGGGCCAGCGCGAAGAGACCGCCGCCACCGGCGCCCTGGATGGCGCGGCCGATGACCAGCACCAGCATGTTGGGGGCGAGCGCGCTGACCAGCGACCCGAGCAGAAAGACGAGGATGGCGGCGTAGATGACGGGACGGCGACCATAGACATCGGAAATCTTGCCGTAGAGCGGCGCCATCGCGGTCGCGGTCAAAAGATAGCCGGTGACGATCCACGGCAGATATTCGGCATGGCCGAGCGCATGCGCAATCGTCGGCAGGGCCGGCGCGACAATGGTCTGGTCAAGGGCCGCCAGCAGCATCGACAAGAGCACGCCGCCGATGATGGCGTTCTTCTCGCTCTCGCTCATCGGCGGAGCTTTCGCCGCCATCGTCTCGACGGTCTGGTCCATGCGTCATTCTTTCAATGGCTAATGCCCAAGGCGCCAAGACGGCTTTGGCCGGTCGCACCTGTCATTTCTCATCTTGGATAGGGGTTCGGGGTGTTTCGAACCCGCTATATGTCGTTCGATATAGGCCGATTTCGACTGCCGCTCGAAAGTTTTTCCGGTCTGGCACCATGCTTGGACGAAATTGGCCTCGGGCGGCGCCTGCCTAAGGTCACGGCGGCGGCAGCTGGCCGGCTTCAACGCGCAGCATCCGGTAGCGCATCAGCCGGAGGATGCGGCTTTCGAAATTGACGCTCTCGACGCGGTCGAAGCGCACCTGGTCCTGATCGTGCCTGGCGAGCTCGGCCGCCTGGATCGCCGCGGCCTTCGCCTTTGCCTGCTCGCAAGTCTGTTGCGGAGGGGCGGCCTTCAGCGCATCCTCGAGCAGGCGCGCATGGTTCTTGGCGATCTCGACATGGCGCTCCTCGTGCCGCTTGATGTCCGCCGAGAGCGTGTCCCAGAATAGCCTGACGTCGGGATCGGATTTACGCGGGCGCCGCCATTCGGGAAGGATCACCTTGACCTTCAAGGTGACGGCCGCGTCGGCGATGCGGCAGGACTGGGCGCTCTGCGCGTAGCTGATGCGGGTCGTAAAGGCCATCTGCGTGGCGCCCGGATGCCGCGAGCCGGTGCTCTTCACCTCGGGGCCGTTTTTCGAGAGCTGGTTCTGGATATCGTCGAGCGTGCGGCCGCCGACGCTGAAATAGCTGTAGGTCTTCACCAAGCTGGCCGCGCCCGCCGGCATAGCGGTGAGGGCGAGCGTCAGGGCGCAGAGCAGGGATCGGTTCATCGTATTGCCTCTTCACGCACCTTGCTTTAGGGCCGTCGCCAGCGCAACGGAATTGATTTCGCGCGGATCACGCATGGTTGATGGACAATGACGACAAGGCGATGGCAGCTGGCGCATGGGCGCTATCTCGACCTCGGTCCGAAGGCGGTCGTCGTCGGCATCCTCAACGTGACGCCGGACAGTTTTTCCGACGGCGGTTTGTTCATCGCACCGGAGAAGGCGCTGGAACAGGCGCGCCGCATGGTGGAGGAGGGCGCCGCCGTCATAGACGTCGGCGGGGAATCGACACGGCCGGGTTTTGCCCCGATCACATCAGAAGAAGAACAGGCGCGCGTGCTGCCGGTCATCGCGGCGCTTGCCGCTTCCGGCGAGGCGCTGATCTCGGTCGATACCTATCGCGAGGATACGGCGCGACGGGCGGTCGCCGCCGGCGCCCATATCGTCAACGACGTCTGGGGGCTTCAGCGCGAGCCGGGGATAGCGCGCGTTGCCGCCGACACCGGCGCCGGGCTCGTGATCATGCATACCGGGCGCGAACGGCGGAAATTGCCTGACGTGATCGAGGACCAATTCCTTTTCTTGCGCAAATCCCTCGAGATCGCGCACGCCGGCAATGTCGCCGACAATCAGATAGTGCTCGACGCCGGCTTCGGCTTCGCCAAGGAAACGGCCGAGGAAAACCTCGACCTGATGGCGCGGTTTTCCGAGCTTCAGGCGCTCGGCTACCCGCTGATGGCAGGGACATCGCGAAAACGCTTCATCGGCACCGCCACCGGACGCGAGCCTGGCGAGCGGGCAGCGGGCACTGCGGCCACCAGCGTCATCTTGCGCTTGAAAGGAGCCGACCTGTTTCGCGTCCACGATGTCGCAATCAACGTGGATGCGCTGGCGCTGACCGATGCTATGCTTGCACGCGAAACCGAGCTTCCTCCCGGACACTGATCATGTACGTCATCCGCATGAAGAATTGCGCCTTCTTCGCCCGCCACGGCGTGCTTGACGAGGAGGAGACGCTCGGCCAGCGTTTCTATGTCGATGCCGAGTTGACCGTCGAACCCAGCCGCCCTCTGACGGAGGATTCCATTGAAGATACCGTCAATTATGGCGTCGCCTTCGCGGTCATCGAGAAGATCGTGACTGGACATCGCCGCTTCCTGATCGAGGCGTTGGCGCTGGAGGTCGCGAAAGCGCTGACGGCACGGTTTTCGCAAATCAGGAAGGCCGAGATCACCGTGCGCAAGCCGAACGCCCCGGTGCCCGGCGTGCTCGATTATGTCGAGGTGAGCGTTGTCTGGCCAGAATAGCGCCGTCTACCTCAGCCTCGGCGGCAATCTCGGCGACCCGGCGAAGTCCATGGGCGCGGCGTTGCGCATACTGGACGGCGACGACGGGACGCGCGTCACCGCCGTGTCGTCGCTCTACCGCACGCCGCCCTGGGGCAAGCTCGACCAACCCGATTTCCTCAACGCCGCCGCAGCGATCGAGACGACGCTTTCGCCGCGCGCGCTGCTCGACCTTTGCCTCGACGTCGAGAGGCAGTTGAAACGCGTGCGCGAGGAGCGCTGGGGCCCGCGCCTGATCGACATCGACATCCTGGTGTTCGGCGACCGGGTGATCCACGAGACCGGGCTCGAAGTGCCACATCCGCGCATGCTGGAGCGCGCCTTCGTGCTGGCGCCTCTGGCCGAGATCGCGCCTGATCTCGTCGTTAGCGGCAGGAGCGTGTCGGAGCGGCTCGGCGCTGTCGATACTTCGGGGATCGAGCGGCTGTCTTCGGGCGGCCCGGAGTGGTGGCTGGGATAAAGCCGGCTGGTCAGCCGGAAAAACCGCCGCCGTCCAAAAATGTCTGCTCCTCGGCCGTCGTCACGCGGCCGAGCATCCGGTTGCGATGCGGGAAGCGGCCGAAGCGCCGGATGATCTCCAGGTGCTCTTCGGCGTATTTCAGATATTCGGCTGCCTTGGCGGCCGTAAGCCCCACGGATCGCTCCTGGTCCGCCAGCAATTCGGAATGCTCGAAGGGCAGATAGAGAAAGACGCGAACCAGTTCTTCCAGTTCCAGGTCATGCCCGGCCGCGATTGCGTTGTCGGCGAAGTATCTGGCCAGCGGATCGGTCGCGTACATGTGACCGGTGCCGCGGAAGCAGTTGCGCGGGAATTGATCGAGCAGGATCACCAGCGCCAGCGATCCTTCGGCATGCGCGCTCCAGTCGTCGCATTCGCGCCGCGCGGCGGCGTAATGCAGCTCCAGAAAGCGGCGGCGGAAATCCGTGTCGAAGGCATCGTTCTTCTCGAACCAGGCGTCCTCGCCGGCATCGCGCCAGAATTTGGTGATGGAAAGCGCTCGCGGATCGAGCTCTGCCATGCGTTGCCCCTCAGTTCTTGGTCTCTGCCTGGTTCAGGACGACGGCGGTTTCCTGGTTCAGCGCCCGGCCGGCGCGACGCGGCTGTGTCAGCGGCGTCGGGATCGGCGTGCCGATATTGCCCTTGAGGAAACGCTGGCCGGCGCGCACACCCTCGGCCAATTGCGTCTCGAAGCGCGCTTCGTCGCGGCGCCGGACATCCTCGATGACCTCGGCGACCTCTTCCGGATCGACGCCAAGCGCCTCAAGCGCGGAGCCGCCGAAGACCAGCGCCGATTCGAAGGTCTCGCGCAGCTGATAGTCGACACCGGCGCGCACCAGCTGCAGCGCCGTGCCGCGATCGAAGGCGCGCGCCAGGATGGTGACCAGCGGGAATTCCGCCTTGACCAGCTGCGCGATGCGCACGGCGGCGTCCGGCTTGTCGACGCAGATCAGCACCGCGCGGGCCCGCCCGGCGCCGGCCGCATGCAGGATGTCCAGCCTCGTGCCGTCGCCGTAATAGACCTTGAAGCCGAAATCGGCCGCCGCCTGGATCATCTCCACCTCATTGTCGATGATCGAGATGTCCAGCCCGCGCAGCAGGAGCGGCTGGCTGGCGATCTGGCCGAAACGGCCAAAACCGATGATCAGCGCGCTGCCGGTCAGGCCGTCGGCGATGTCGACGCCGTCGAGCGACTGCTCGTCGCGCGGGGTCAGGTAGCGCAGCGCCACGATCGCCAAGGGCGTCAGCACCATGGAGATGATGACGATGGCGGTCAGCGTGGCGTTGGCCTGGCCGTCGATGATGCCGACCGCGGCGGCGGAGGAATAAAGCACAAAGGCGAACTCGCCGCCCTGGGCCATGAAGACGGCGCGCTCGAGCGCCTCGCGGTGGCCGCTCTTCAGAATGCGCGCGACGGCATAGATGCCGAGCGCCTTCATGACCATATAGGCGACGACATAGACGGCGACGAGCCGCCAGTTATGGGCGACGACGCCAAGGTCGAGCGACATGCCGACGGCGAGGAAGAACAGGCCGAGCAGGATGCCGCGGAACGGCTCGATATCGGCTTCGAGCTGGTGGCGGAAGGTCGATTCCGACAAAAGCACGCCGGCGAGGAAGGCGCCCATCGCCATCGACAGGCCGGAGAGCTGCATGGCCAGGGCCGATCCCAGCACCACCAGCAGCGCCGCCGCGGTCATGACTTCGCGGGCGCGGGCGTCCGCCAGGATGCGGAAGAGCGGATTGAGCAGGTATCGGCCGGCCACGACCAGCCCGACGATCGCCGCGATGCCGATGCCGACTTCGGTCAGCCGCTCCGAAAGGCTGGTCTCCGCGCCGCCGGGCGCGAGGAACGCGATCAGCGCCAGGAGCGGCACGATCATCAGATCTTCGAGCAACAGGATGGAGACGATGCGCTGGCCTTTTGGCGTGGCGATCTCGCCGCGTTCCTCGAGCAACTGCATGACGATCGCCGTGGAGGTCAGCACGAAGCCGGCGCCGGCGACGAAGGACTGCGCGATGGGAAAGCCTCCGGCCAAGCCGACCAGGGTCAAAAGCACCGCGCAGACGCCGGCCTGCAGGGCGCCGAGGCCGAAAATCTCACGGCGCAGCCCCCAGAGCCGCGACGGCTGCATTTCCAAGCCGATGATGAACAGGAACATGACGACGCCGAGCTCGGCGACGTGGAGGATCGATTCCGATTCCGAAAAGATGCGCAGGCCGAACGGTCCGATGACCACGCCCGCGGCGAGGTAGCCGAGGATCGAGCCCAGCCCCATGCGCTTGAAGATCGGCACGGCGACGACGCCCGCGGCGAGCAGCGCCACCACCTGCACCAGATCGCTGCTCGACGCTTCAGCTGCCATGCCTCTTGTCCCCTGTGTCTTGCAGCACTCCTTGCATGCACCGGGAGCGAGAGGCAAGGGCGGAAGGCCTGCCAGGAAGAGTAGGTGCCGTTGAAGCGGCCTCCGCTTGCCTGCCGGACGTTCGGCATCTATATCAAGCGAATGCCTGACTATTCGTCCCGATCGTCTTCGGCGCCTCATATCCCGATGGATGCGCTTAGCGAAGTCCTCCAAGACTTTCGCTTGAGTGGTGTCAACTATGGCCGCTGTGAACTCCGACATCCTTGGAGCATCGCCTTTTCGCAACAACCGCTGCTTCGCTTTCACTTTGTCGGCCAGGGTCCATGCTGGATTTATACCGAGGCGGAGGGCTGGCAGGAGTTGCGCGATGGCGATCTGGTGCTGCTGCCGCAAGGCATCGCCCATCGGCTGGCCAGTGCGCCGGACGTTGTTGGCGACTCGCTCGAGGGTTGCCAGGTGACCAAGTTGGGGAGCAATGTCTGCGAAGTGGTGCGGGAAGGGACGGGCGCGACAAGCACCCTTTTCTGCGGCTCCATGGCCTTGGGTGCCTATGCGCTTAACCCATTGATCACGTTGATGCCGCCTATCATCAAAGGGTGCGACGTAGCCGGCAATGACCCGGTCGTTGGTCCTTTGCTGGCGGCTATGACGGCGGAGGCCGCGCAACCGCAGATGGGCAGCGCCACCATCTTGTCGCGTATGGCGGACCTGCTGACCGCCCGGCTCATCCGCTGCTGGGTCAATTGCACTGGAGCCTCGACCACCGGTTGGCTCGCCGCTATCCGCGACCCCCATATCGGCCGCGCGCTGGCAGCCATGCACCGAGACCCCGGCCATAACTGGACCTTGGAAAGCCTTGCCAGCCTGGCAGGCCAATCGCGCTCGATTTTCGCCGAGCGCTTCAGCGCTGTATTGGGGGAAGGCGCGGCACGCTATCTCGCCCGTTTGCGTATGCAGCTTGCCCGCGAGTTGTTGGGGCAGAACGGCTTGTCGGTTGCCGAGGTCGCCACCCGCTTGGGCTATGATTCCGAAGCATCCTTCGCGCGTGCGTTCAAGCGCATCACCAGTGTCTCGCCAGGCGTTGTGCGTCGCACAATTCCCGGACGAATGGACATGGATTTCGGATTTTAAGATACATATCATCCGAAGAGACTCGTCTATGAAGACCTCCAAACCTTGGAGATCTTGCAGTGACAGACACAACATTACAGCTTGAAGACGCGACGATAGACCTCGATGCCGGTGCGCCAGCCGCGTGGAGCGCGGCCATCTGGTTCGCGGTCATTTCATTGGCGGCCACCAGCTTTGCCCTGGTGTCGGCGGAATTCCTGCCGGCAGGTCTGTTGACGCCAATGGCGCGCGACCTTGGCATCAGCGAAGGAACGGCCGGACAGGTCGTCACCGCCACGGCTTCCATCGGCGCCGTGACGGCGATGTTGAGCAATGTTCTCATCGGCCGATTGAACCGCAAGACGGTGCTGGTTGGCCTCTGTGCCTTGGCGGTCGGTTCCAATATCCTTGCAGCGCTGGCGCCCAATTTCTGGCTGTTGCTGCTAGGCCGGGCCGGGCTTGGAATCGCTATCAGCGCCTTCTGGGCACTTTCGGTTGCCGTCGTGGCCAGGCTGGTAGGCGCAAATGCGACAGGTCGGGGCATGGCTATCGTCACCCTCGGCGTCTCGCTCGCCACCATTGCCGCACCGTCGGTGGGTGCGTTGATCAGCGACTGGCTGGGATGGCGCAGCGCCATGGCCTTGACAGCAGGGCTGGCAGTGATTGCCATGCTGCTGCAGTTGCTTAGCTTGCCGACCTTGCCTGCAACAGCCAGCAATAGTCTTGCGGACGTATTTCGGCTGACACGGCGGCGTGGCATTCAACTCGGCATGCTGGCCATTCTTTTGCTGATGACGGGGCATTTTGCCGGCTCTGTCTATGTTCGCCCCTTCCTCGAACACGTGACGCTGCTTGCAACCGGGCCAATTGCGTTGGCTCTGCTCGGATTTGGCATCGCCGCAGTGATCGGCAACATTGCCGGTGGCCGCATGGCCGACGCCAATATCCGCGTCGCTCTCGTGGTCACAGCCGCGTTGATGGCGTTTGCGGCGCTGGCATTGGTGCTTTGGGGCGTGCACATCGGCGTTGCCTTCGGGTTCGTCACGCTTTGGGGCTTGGCCTTCGGCATGGGGCCCGTGGTGCTGCCGACCAATCTATCCCGCGCGGCACCTGATGCGCTGGAAGCAGCGGGCAGCTTGATGGTCGTCTCTTTCCAGGTTGCCATCACCATCGGCGCGGTTGTCGGCGGCTATGTCGTGGACACTTATGGCGCAACGGGGCCCTTGACCCTTACCGTCGTCCTTGCCGCATCGACAGTCATGCTGGCGCTGCTACAGCCTCGCGGGTGAACTTTGCTCTAGCTGATACAGGCGGGCTGAATCCGGAACGCCGCCTGTTGCAACTCCGTTACACAAGTTTACGCGGCCCGGTTGTTGCGTGCCGCCACAATCAGCGGTTATGGCACGTTCGGCTTCGGCCAGTGGAGGCAGCGGCGATGGGCGGCTGCCTTTTTTGAGGAGATGATTGAGATGAAGAAGTTTTTGCTCGTTGCCGTGGGTGTTGCGGCGTTGGCCGGTTCGGCTTGCTCCAAGGGGCCGGAATGCACGCAGGAGATAGCCGCCAAGAAGGCGCAGGACATGGCAGCCGCGCTCCAGGCAGCCATTACCAAGGACCCGGCCAAGGCGGCCGACCTGACCGCTAAGGTGCAGGCCGTGACGACGAAGTATCAGGGCGCGACGACGCTCGATGAAGCCTGCAAGGCCTATGACGAGCTGACGGCCACCATCAAGGGTTGAGCTGGCCGTCGACAAATGCGAAGGCGGTGGCCAGGCCGCCGCCGCCTTTTTGTTTGTTGAGTGGAGCGCTGGGGTCAGTTCTTGGCGATGGCGCCGACTTCGACCGAATCGACCCGCTTCAGGGTCATGCCGATCACCGGCACCAGCTGCTTGTCGACACGCACGGCCACCGTCACGGTCATCGAATTGTCGTCAGGCACGCGGGCCTGCATGACGCCGTTCAATTGCTTGCGGTTGATGGTGAACACGACCTTCTGGGCATCGACGACATTGCCGCCGACAATATCCATTCCGTTGCCGGTCGAGCCGCCCATGAAGCTGCCCCGGTAACCATCGCGGCCCTTGCGCTCGACGCTTGCCGACATCTTTTGCGTGAACACGCCGACCCGGCAGTTGCCGTCGAGCGTCATGCCGAGCTTGCTGTCGGGTGTCGAGCCATTGAAATCGCAGGTGAATTTCGTGCCCTTGTACTTGCCGGCGATGATCTCGCCGGGGCCAACCCATCTGCCTTCGACGGAGCGGAAAAACTGCTTGTCCGGTTCTGCTCCAAAGGCCTTTTCGACGAGGCCGAGCGGCGCGGCGATCGCAACGGTGGCAGGCAGCACGCAGGACAGGATTACGCTTCTCATCGACGACACCCGGCACGAAAGAGTCTTATCTTGGGACCTGGCTGACCATGGAGAAGATTGGTTAATGCTTCGTGACTGGCGACGGTTTTGGCGTTTACCCTATCGCTCCGGCTGACCGCCTTTTTTTGCCGCGAACGACGTCAGCGCCGAGAGGAAATCGCCAAGGCCGGGGCGCTTTACGGCGATGAACGGCAAGGGGCGCGCCGTTTCCATCGCCGCGATGCCGATGCGCGCCGTCATCATGCCGTTGACCACGCCTTCGCCGAGCTTCGCGGAAAGTTTCGCGGCCAGCCCGTGGCCGACGATCTGCTGCACGAAACTGTCGCCGACCGCGATCGAGCCGGTCACCGCCAGATGCGCGAGCACGCCGCGCGCCAGCCGGAAGAAGCCGAGCGTGCCCGGACGGCCGCCGTAAAGCTCGGACAGGCGCCGGATCAGACGCCCGGCCTCGAACACGACATAGGCGATGTCGACCAGCGCACGGGGGCTGACCGCCGTTATCAGGGACACGCGCTTGGCGGCCTCGAGGATCATGATTTTGGCGCGCGCATCGAGAGGCGACAGGATCTCGGTCTCGGCGAGCCGCACCAGATTGGCGCCGTCGATGATCTCGCCACGCAATCCGGCAAGCGACCGGCGACCGGCGGCGGTCTCGGGCTTTGCCGCGACGAAAGCCGAGAGCTCGTCGACCAAGGCGCGCGCTGCCTTGGGATCGTCGCGCGCCACCGCATCCAGGGCCCGCTTCTGCATCTTTTCGACTTCGGCAAGGCGGGCGATGGCGAGGAATTCGCGGATAAGGATGACGAGCAGCGACAGCAGCGCGATCGCCGCCATTCCGGCCGCCAGCCAGCCAAGCCACTCGGCCCGCGCAAACAGGTCGCGGATCAGCTGGTCCGCCCACAGGCCGACCGCCAGCGAGACGAGCACGCCGAGAGCGCCGAGGAACAGCCGGGCAAGCAGCGAACGCTTTCTCGGCGCCGTCGCCGGCGGCGGAGCCGCTGCCTCGATATCCGGCTCGCCGAAGACGTCGACTTCCGACGGGATCACGACCGCCGCATCGGCCCTTGCTGCACGTGGCCGGCGCGCCGGCTGTTCCTCGGCGGTATGGCTCCGCGGCGCTTGCGGCCCCGGCTTTGCCTCGGGCTCGATGCGGAAGGCCGCCGGTTTGCGGGGCGCGGTCATGCCAGGTGATCTCCGATCAGGAACTGCAATGCGCGGTCGAGCCTTATATGCGGCAAGGACAGCGTCACGCCTTCGGCTGTGCGTTCGAGTTTCGGCGGGCGGAAACGCACGAAGCGGATCGCCGGTTCGTTGCTATCTGACGGCGATCCGGAAGCGTCGAACACCGCATCGACCTTTTCCGGCAAATCACCCGGAAATATCGCGGTTTCGGTCTTGCCGTCGAACGTCTCGCCGTTGATCTTCTCGCCCTTCAGCGGGGTGCCGATGATGACCGGCAGCGTCTCGCGGCCTTGCTTCACCGTGCCCTCGCGGGTCGAGCGAACCGCGGCCATGGCGACGACGTCGACGGCGGCGCCGCTGAAATTCGCCCGCGCCACGGCACGGTCGGTCAGCCGGCGCACGATCGCCTGCAGCCGGTCATGGCTTTCGTGGTGCAAATGGTCCGCCTTGGTCGCGGCCACCAGAATGCGGTCGATGCGGCGTGCGAAGAAGTCGGTCAGGAAATTGCCCCGTCCGGGCCGGAAACACGACAGGATCTCGGTGACGGCGCGTTCCAGATCGGCCATGGCGGCCGGGCCGGCATTGAGCGCCTGCATGGCGTCGATCAGCACGATCTGCCGGTCAAGGCGGGCGATGTGCTCGCGAAAGAACGGTTTGACGACATGCGTCTTGTAGGCCTCGTAGCGGCGCTCCATCATCGCCTGCAGCGATCCGGAGCGCGCCCGGCCTTGCGACAGCGTCGTCAGCGGCGCGAAGGTCAGCGCCGGCGAGCCTTCGAGGTCGCCCGGCATCAGGAACCGGCCGGGCGGCAGCGTCGACAGCGCCCGCTCGTCGAGCTTGCAGGCCTTGAGGTAGGCGGCAAAGCTCTCGGCCAGTCGCCGCGCCGTCATCTCGTCGGCGTCGGCATCGGGATCGACGGTCGAGGCCAGTTCGCGCCAGGCCTGCGACAGGTCGCAGCGGACGGGCAGGGCAGCCAACTCGACCGCCTCGCGCGAAAAGTCGGCGAAGGATTTGCCGAGCAGCGGCAGGTCGAGCAGCCATTCGCCGGGGTAATCGACGATGTCGACGGATAGTTTTCCAGCCGAAAACAGCCGGTTCCAGCCGGAGGCCGACTCATATTCGATGGTGAGCCTGAGTTCGGAGATGGCGCGCGTGGAGTCCGGCCAGGCACGGTCGTTCACCAAAGCCGCGACATGGTCTTCATACTGAAAGCGCGGAACGGCATCGTCCGGCTGCTCCTCCAGGAAGGCGCGGGCGATGCGGCCGGATTTCTGTGCCTCGAAAAGCGGCAGGCGTCCGCCATGGATGAGATTGTGGACGAGGGCGGAGATGAACACCGTCTTGCCGGCGCGGGACAGGCCGGTGACGCCAAGACGCAATGACGGAGAGAAGAGCCCGGCGGCGCGGCCCGACAAGGTGTCAAGCGCAATCCTTGCCTCGTCGGTAAAGCTGGTCAGCGATGATGCCAAATCAGGCCTCTGGTTGCGCGTCAGCGCCCGATATAGGCCTTGCGCCGAGCGTTTGAAATGGCCTCAGAGGCCGGCGGGCGTGAGAAAGGCTTCGAGATAGCCGTTGCCCTGCGCCGCTTCGGCAAGATTGCCGGGAAAGCGCACCACGGCGAGGCCTGAGGTTGGAAAACCGTGGTTCATCATCCTGCGCGCTGCCTCCTCGCCGTCGCCGGACAGCGCCATCGCCAGATCCTCGGTCATGGGGTTGTGGCCGATCACCAGAAGCTGGTCGGCGCCGCCATTCCTGCGGATGATGTCGAGATAGCCGGCCGCATCCTCGCTGTAGAGCGTGTCGAAGAACAGGACCCGGCCGGTGTCGGCGCGCCCCGCGAGGCCTTCCAGCGTCTGCCGGGCCCGCCTCGCATTGGAGCAAAGGGTGACATCCGGCACGTAGTTGCGGGCCCGCATGGCGTCCCCGATCGCTTCGGCATCGGCCATGCCCGATGCGTCGAGCGGGCGATCGAAGTCGCGCACGCCGGGCAGCGCCCAGCCGGCTTTGGCATGCCGCAACAGATAAAGTCTGCTCAACCGGACCCCCGATAGCGCCGCCTTTCCGGCAAAGCGCGATTAGTCACCAGAACCAGGCCGTGCACAATGGCCGGCACCGGCAACTGCAACGAATCACGTGCGAATTCGTTTGCTGCCATTGAAACAACGTCGCGAGAGGGCCCGCCGATGCGAGACTAACATTTGCGTGAAACGGTCGCCAATAGCGCTTGTGCAGCCTCTTTTCCCCGAATATATAGGCGCAAAATTTGGGGTTGTTGGGTGAGTCGAATGAACGACATCGTTACCGCCGATTACGTACCCTCCGAAGACGAGCCGTTCATGAATGAACGGCAGAAATCGTACTTCCGTCAAAAGCTTATCACTTGGAAGAGCGACATTCTCCGCGAAGCACGCGAAACCCTCGAAATCCTGCAGCAGGAAAACGCCAACCACCCGGACCTAGCCGATCGCGCCTCCTCCGAAACCGACCGCGCCATCGAATTGCGCGCCCGCGATCGCCAACGCAAGCTCATCTCCAAAATCGACTCCGCGCTGCAGCGCATCGATGAAGGCACCTATGGCTATTGCGAGGAAACCGGGGAGCCGATCGCGCTGAAGCGGCTTGACGCACGCCCGATCGCCACGCTGTCGATCGAGGCGCAGGAGCGTCACGAGCGCCGCGAGAAGGTCTATCGCGACGACTGACGAGAACCGAATAGGCAAGAAAACGTAGAAAATGGCCGGATTTCCGGCCATTTTCGTTTCCGGTGCTCAGGGCGCGGAAAGGCCCGCCTGTACCGGCAAGCTGCCGTAAGGTCAGCGCTTATGGTTGCCCAGTTCGCCAAGCAGTTTGGTCATCTCGTCATCGAGCGAGGGCTTGGGCGCGGGTTTGCTTGCTGCCGCCGGCTGGGAGTGCGTCTCGTCGAAAGAGGTCTCGAGCTCGTGCATCAAAGTGTCGTCGATGGAGTCGTTTGAGGGCGGCGTGTATCTGGCGCTGCCGTTTGTCGTCCCGTAGCCCGGCAACGGCATGACCTTCGCCGTCGGCTGGCTCGGCGCCGCCGACTTGGGCGGCGTGGGAGCGGGCGCGGGCTGGCGTCCGGCGGCTGGCTGGGCGGCAGGCGGCGCCTGCCTGACGGGCGCGGGTGCCGGCGGAGGTGCCGGTTGCGGCGTGCGCGGGCGTGGGGCGGCGGATGCCTGCTGCTGGCCGCTGTCGCCGGTCAGCGCCGGGCGGCGCGGCGCCGCCAGCCTGATATCGCGCTCGACCACGACATCGGTCGGCCCGCCGATCAGGATCAGGTGCTCGATGTCGTCGCGACGCACCAGCACAAGCCGGCGATGGCTGTCGACGGCGGTGGCGTCCATGACCGCAAGGCGCGTCTTGCGGTTCCTGCCGCCGGCCACGAAGGTGCCGAAGGTCAGGTTGCGTACCACCTTGATGACGAGCAGGACGACGACGAGCAAAATGAGCGCCGCGAACGTCCACAGGATTGCAGCGACATAACCCGGACCAGCCACGCTATCCAGCCATTGCAGCATCGGTGCACCCAATCGCCTTTTGAGGTAGGCGACACTAGACCGCGGTGGCGGCCCGCCGCAAGTTCACATCACCCATCGTGAACAGTTTGAAACATGAATCGTTGATTTTATCGGACATTTGCCGCCGGGGCCTTTTCCGCTACAGGAGAATGTGATTCAACCGACCGTCCGCGCCCGTCGGACACCGGAATCACGAGCAGGGGGAACATGGCCAAGGAAGCGCGCGGCGATTTCTATCCGGTACCGATCGTCGACCAGAACACGCGTCCGGGTGCCGTGACCAGGCTCATCGTCTTCATCGTCGTCCTGACCGGCGCTGCGATCGTCTTCGGGCTTTTCCGCGAGCGCCTCGGCGATCCTTTCCTGCTCGGCATGCTCGGCGTGCTCGCCATGATCGGCGTCGGCTTCCTGTTCGCGACCGCGATCGGCTTCGTGCAGATCGCGCCGCGTTCGACCGGTGACGAATTGTCGAAAGCCTTTGTCGACTCGATGTCGCAAGGCCTGCTGGTCACCGACACCAAGGGCCGCGTCGTCTATGCCAACCGCGCCTATGCCGACATGACGGGTGCTGCCTCGGCCGCCGATCTCAAGACGGTCGAAGGGCTGCTGTCGGATGTTCCCGAGGCCTCGATGACAATCTACCGGCTGGCGTCGGGCCTGCGCGACGGCCAGGCGGGTGATGGCGAGTTCCGGCTGGCGCAGTCGATCAAGCCGGGTGCCGAACCCGGCGCGTGCTGGTATCGCGCCCGTGCCCGCGCCTTCAGCATGCCCGGGCAAAGGCTGCCGATGCTGGCCTGGCAGCTCGCCGACATTTCGCAGGAACGGGCGGAGCAGGAGCGTTTCTTCCTCGACCTGCAGAAAGCCATCGACCATCTCGACCATGCGCCGGCCGGCTTCTTTTCGGCCGATCAGGAAGGCCGCGTCACCTATATCAACGCCACGCTCGCCGAATGGCTCGGCATCGACCTTGCCTCCTTCACGCCGGGCGCCATCACGCTGCCGGAAATCATCGCCGGCGACGGCATGGCGCTGGTCCGCTCGGTCAAGGCCGACCCGGGTACCACCCGCAACGCCGTCATCGACCTCGACCTCACCACCATGAGCGGCCAGGCGCTGCCGGTGCGTTTCATGCACCGGGTTTCCGCCAGCCGCGAAGGCCTGAATGGCCCGACCCGCACGATCGTGCTCAACCGCACCCAGGGCGAGGACGCCTCCGCCGAACTCAGGGCCTCCGAGGTTCGCTTCACCCGCTTCTTCAACTCGACGCCGATGGCGATTGCCGGGGTCGATGCGAGCGGGCGCATCCTGCGCACCAACGCGCCGTTCCTGCAGCTGTTTTCGTCCGTTGTCGATCGCGACGCCGTCGACCGGCGCGTGCGCTTCGAGACCATCGTCCATGAACGCGACCGGCCGGGCTTCGCCGCAGCCTTCGAGAAGGCTAGGCAGCGGCAGGCCAATATCGAGCCGATCGACTCCGTGCTGCCGGGCAATGAGGAGCGCCACATCCGCTTCTACGTCAACGCCGTCGCCGACAGCGCCGGCAGCGAAGGCGCCGAGGAAGCGGCGATCGTCTATGCGGTCGAGACCACCGAGCAGAAGGCGCTCGAGGGCCAGATGGCGCAGAGCCAGAAGATGCAGGCGGTCGGTCAGCTCGCCGGCGGTATCGCGCATGACTTCAACAATGTGCTCACCGCCATCATCATGGCGTCCGACCTTCTCTTGACCAATCACCGGCCGTCGGATCCTTCCTTCCCCGACATCATGAACATCAAGCAGAACGCCAACCGGGCCGCTTCGCTCGTGCGGCAATTGCTGGCCTTCTCGCGCAAGCAGACCCTGCGGCCGGAAGTGCTCAACCTGACCGATGTTCTGGCCGACCTCAGGATGCTGCTCGCCCGCCTGGTCGGCAACGACATCAAGCTGAAGATCGATCACGGCCGCGACCTGTGGCCGGTCAAGGTCGATATCGGCCAGTTCGAGCAGGTGGTGGTCAATCTTGCCGTCAATGCGCGCGACGCCATGCCAAGCGGCGGCGATCTCACCGTGCGCACCCGCAACGTCACAGCCGACGAGTGCAAATCCTTCGCCTATCGTGAACTGACGCAGGCCGACTATGTGGTCGTCGAGGTCGAGGACACCGGCAGCGGCATCGCGCCCGACGTGCTGAAAAAGATCTTCGAGCCGTTCTTCACGACCAAGGAAGTGGGCAAGGGCACCGGCCTTGGCCTGTCGATGGTCTACGGTATCATCAAGCAGACCGGCGGCTTCATCTTCTGCGATTCCGAAGTCGGGAAAGGCACGGTGTTCCGCATCTTCCTGCCGCGCCACATCGCCGAGGTGAAGAAGCAGGCCGAGCCTGGCGAGGCGCCGGCGACAGCGGCGACGGTCCCGGCCAAGACCACCGACACCGCGAAGGATCTTTCCGGCTCGGCCACGGTGCTTCTGGTCGAGGACGAAGACGCCGTGCGCATGGGCGGCGTCAGGGCGCTGATTTCGCGCGGCTACACCGTTCACGAGGCGTCATCCGGGGTCGAGGCGCTGGAAGTGTTCGAAGCGCTCGGCGGCAAGGTCGATATCGTGGTGTCCGACGTGGTGATGCCGGAGATGGACGGGCCGACATTGCTCGGCGAGCTGCGCAAACGCCAGCCGGACATCAAGTTCGTGTTCGTTTCGGGCTATGCCGAGGACGCTTTTGCGAAGAACCTGCCGGCCGATGCGCATTTCGGCTTCCTGCCGAAACCCTTCTCGCTCAAGCAACTGGCGACGATCGTCAAGGACGTGCTGGAATCCTAGGCGCGTCGCGCTGAAACGGATTCAGGCGACGCGCTTTAGAGTTCTTTGTTTTGGTGCATGTCGTTGTCCCGGAACCGCTGCGCACTTCTGGGCGACATGCGCTAGGCGCCGAACCTGGCCGGCTTAAACTTTTCCTGGGTTTGCTTCTAAAACAGCTACCGCTTGCACATTGCGGCAGCCCTGCCATGATGGCTGTCGGATGGGTCTATCATGGGGGTGGTAGCGCGTGACGCCGCATATCGAGGCGGATAGGGGCGACTATGCCCAAACGGTGCTGTTGCCGGGCGACCCCGAGCGCGCCCAATGGATGGCGGAAACCTTTCTCGAGGCGCCGCGCTGCGTCAACCGCCGACGAGGGGCGCTGGGGTTCACCGGCCGGTTCCGTGGCACGCCGGTCAGTATCCAGGCGACCGGCATCGGCGTTTCGTCGTTCCTGATCTATGCCCACGAACTGCTCGACTATCATGGAGTCAAGACGCTGATCCGCACCGGCACTTGCGGCGCGCTGGCTGAAGACGTGGCGCTGCGCAGCGTCGTTATCTCCGGCGCCGTGCGCGCCGAAGGGGCAATCAGCGGACAGGTGTTCGGACTTTACCAGCCGGCGGGGCCGGACCAGGCGCTCCACGCGCTGGCGCTGCAACGAGCGGCCGATCTCGGCATCGCCTGCAGCACGGGACTGACGGTTTGCAGCGACGTGTTCCACCATCCCGACGGCCGCGCGCGGTTCGACGAGCCGAGGGCGCTCGGAGCGCTGGCGGTAGATATGGAGACCAGCGCGCTCTATCGCATCTCGGCGCATTTCGGCGCGCGGGCCTTGTCTCTGCTCACTGTGGTCGACCATGTCGTCACCGACGAGCAGACCGACTATTGCGAACGCCAGGCGCTTTTCGCCGATATGACGCGGCTGGCGCTCGAAATCACTGCGAACGCTTAAAGCGCGTCGCGCTGAAACGGATTCAAGCGACGTGCTTTTAAGTCTTTGTTTTGATGCATGTCGTTGTCCCAGAACCGCAGCACACTTCTGGGGGACACGCATTAAGCGGCTTCGCGCTTGAGTGCCGCCTGCTCTTGTACCGCTGGCCGGTGGCCGCGCAGATAGAGCGCGCAGGTCGTGCGCAGCATGGAAGCGAAGTTCGGGATCTCGCCGTTGATCTCGATCGCCTCGTCATAGAGTTTCGAGATGAATTTCGGGGTCGTCAGTCCCTGACTGTCGGCGATCTCGTCAAGCAGACCCCAGAATGTCGCCTCGAGCTGGATGCTGGTCGAATGGCCGTCGATGCGGATCGACCTGTTGATCTGCCGGTAGCCTTCCGGGTCCTGCCCGGCAAAGACTCTGCACATCGGTACCTCCCGTTGTTGTTTATCTTGGGCGCCGATTGGGTCGGCTGGCGCCTTTTTTGAACACTGCCTGCGCTTGTCATCTTCGATCCGATGGCCGGCAACGGCAATCGGACTTTCGTCCTTACGCGCGCGTCCTGCCACGCGCGGGGACACTATCCGTTTTCATGCCGCATGCGTGGTAATCGGCTGCCACCACCTTTTTTCGCCGACGCGCATAATCGATTCCGTAAGCACCAAAGCTGCGGAGTCCGATTTGGCGAAGGCGATCCATTCCATGATCAGGGTTCTCGACGAGGCACGGTCCGTCGATTTCTACAACAAGGCCTTCGGCCTCGAGGTGGCGCAGCGGCTCGATTTCGAGACCTTCACGCTCATCTATCTCAGCAATGCCAATTCGCCGTTCGAGGTGGAGCTGACCGTGAACAAGGGGCGCACCGAGCCCTATGCGCTGGGCGACGGCTACGGCCATCTTGCCGTCTCGGTCGCCGATCTCGACAGCGAGCACGACCGGATCGGCGCGCTCGGCCTCAATCCGAAGAGGATCGTCGAGTTCAACCACGACGGGGCGCTGATCGCCCGCTTCTTCTTCATCGAGGATCCCGACGGCTACAAGATCGAGGTCCTGCAGCGGGGAGGGCGCTTCCAATAGGGACACCGGCCGCGCGGCGTGGCGCGGCGCCAGCAACGGCATCTTCGGATGCGAACAGCAAGCAGGGAGGAAATCATGGTCACAATTTACGAGAAGAAGCCGGGCCTTTCGCGGCGTGAGCTTCTCAAGCGCGGCGGCGTGGGCGCGCTGCTCATCATCTCCGGCAGCGCCGTCATCAGCCCCGAGCATGCCTGGGGGCTGGAAACCTCGGCGCTGAAGCCCGAGACGATGGCGACGCTGATCCAGATGGCGCGCGACATCTATCCGCACGACCAGGTGCCGGACAAATATTACGCCATTGCCGTCAAGGGCCATGACGAGGCCGCCGCCAAGGACCCGGCCCATAAGGAGCTGATCGAGAAGGGCATTGCCGAACTCGACAAGAAGGCCGGCAAGGGCGGCTATCGCGGGCTCGGCTGGGAAGAGGAGAGGGTCGCGCTGCTCACCGGCATCGAGAAGACGCCATTCTTCCAGGCGGTGCGCGGCGGCCTCGTCGTCAGCCTCTACAACCAGAAGGAGGTGTGGCCGATCTTCGGCTACGAGGGCGAGTCCTTCTCCAAGGGCGGCTACATCGCGCGCGGCTTCAACGACATCGAGTGGCTGTAAGCCGCTCTGTCCCGAACCGCTTTTCGATAGATTTCATGGGAGGAAACCATGGCAGCATCATTTGATCTCAAGAACGACGGCGTGGTCGTCATCATCGGCTCCGGCGCCGGCGGCGGCACGCTCGGCAACGAACTGGCGCAGAAGGGCATCGACGTCGTCATCCTCGAGGCGGGCGCCCGCAACGAATATGAGGACTTCGTCAACGACGAGTGGGATTCCTTTGCGCAGCTTGCCTGGAAGGACAAGCGCACCACTTCGGGCGACTGGCGGGTGGCCAGGGATTTCCCGAACCTGCCGGCCTGGATCGTCAAGTCGGTCGGCGGATCGACGACGCATTGGGCTGGCGCCTCGCTGCGCATCCAGGAGCATGAATTCAAGGCGGCCACGACCTACGGCAAGGTCAAGGGCGCGAACCTTCTCGATTGGCCGGTGACGCTGGCCGAAATGGAACCCTATTACGCCAAGGCCGAGGCCAAGATGGGCGTCACGGGCACCAACAACTGGCCGCGGCTGCCGGGCAACAACAACTTCAAGGTGCTCAAGGCCGGCGCCGACAAGCTTGGCTACAAGGAATGCCACACCGGCAACATGGCCATCAATTCGGTGGAGCGCGACGACCGCAATTCCTGCCAGCAGACCGGCTTCTGCTTCCAGGGCTGCAAATGGGGCGCCAAATGGTCGACGCTCTACACCGAAATCCCGAAGGGCGAAGCGACCGGGCACCTGGAAGTCCGGCCAAACGCGATGGCGATCAAGATCAACCATGACGCTTCAGGCAAGGTGACCGGCGTCGTCTATGCCGACAAGGACGGCAAGCTGCAGGAACAGAAGGCCCGCGTCGTCGCGGTCGCCGGCAATTCGATCGAGAGCCCGCGCCTGTTGCTCAATTCGGAGTCGTCCAAGTTCCCGCACGGGCTTGCCAACTCGTCCGGCCAGGTGGGCAAGAACTACATGCGACACACGACCGGCTCGGTCTACGCCATCTTCGACAAGCCGGTGCACATGTATCGCGGCACCACCATGGCCGGCATCATCCGCGACGAGGCGCGCCATGATCCCTCACGTGGCTTCGTCGGCGGCTATGAGATGGAGACGCTGTCGCTTGGCCTGCCGTTCATGGCGGCGTTCCTCAACCCCGGCGGCTGGGGCCGCTCCTTCACCACGGCGCTCGACCACTATGACCATATGGCCGGCCTGTGGATCGTCGGCGAGGACATGCCGCGCGAGGAGAACCGCATCGCGCTGCACAAGGACGAGAAGGACGAGCACGGCATGCCGATCGCCGACGTCCATTTCGACGACCATCCCAACGACACGGCCATGCGCGACCATGCCTACAGCCAAGGCCAGGCGCTTTATGCCGCGGTCGGCGCGACGCGGACCTTCCCGACGCCGCCCTATCCGTCCACCCACAATCTCGGCACCAGCCGGATGAGCGAGAAGCCGGAGGACGGCGTCGTCAACAAGCACGGCCAGTCGCACGACATCAAGAACCTGTTCGTCTCCGACGGCAGCCAGTTCACCAGCGGCGCGGCGGAGAACCCGACACTGACCATCGTGACGCTGGCGATCCGCCAGGCCGACTACATCGCCGCGCAGATGTCGGCCAAGACTATTTGACCTCCCGACTGCCTGCTGGCGCGGGACCCGCGAGGGTTCCGCGCCTTTTTTATGACGGCTATCTCCTGGTGCAGGTCGAGGCCGTGAAGGCGCCGTCCGGCTGCTTCATGATGATGTCGAAGGAAGGGCCGCTTGGGTCATCCAGCGTCGCCTGGGTCATCGAGATCGAATTGCCGCCGCTGGTGTAGCCGCCGAGCGGACCAAGCCAGGTGATCTCGCCATTGGCGTTCATCTGGTAGTTGTAGGTTCCCGAAGTGCCAAAGGTCACCGGGCCGCTATAGACATTGCCCTTGATGGTGATGTCGCCGAGATTGAGGAACAGGCCGAGCAGGTAGACCTCGCAATGATAAGTTCCGTCGGGGAGCTTGCCGTCGGCGAAGTCGGCGCGAGCGCCACCGGCGGCGGACACAATAAGCAGGAAACTCAGGATCGTTCGCAGGGCCATGACGTCGCTCGTTTGTGCGCGACCTTGCCCCATTTTGCCGTGTGCCCGCAACAGGGCGCCTGGTGTACCGCCGTCGCAGCAGGTGAAAATTTAGGCATATTTACCTTTTGGGCAAAATATAGGCAGTGTTGCGTAAACTTTTCTCAGCTTTGTCGCGGCGCGGCGACTGGGAAAGTTCGGCGACTACACGATAACGCGTTGTAAATGCTTTGTTATCCTGGATTTTTGGTCCGAGCGCCATCGTCTGGCACGTCGCTTGCACAGCTAATGTTGCGATGCAAACAACCAGCTTGGGAGTGTGGTCATATGAGGGGTAACTTCGCAAAAATAACAAAAATCTTGTCGGCAGGCGTCGTCGCCGCCGGCCTGCTGGCGTCGGCTTCCGCCAAGGCGGCCGAGGACACGATCAAGGTCGGCATCCTCCATTCGCTGTCGGGGACGATGGCGATCTCGGAGACGACGCTGAAAGACGTCATGCTGATGCTTATCGACGAGCAAAACGCCAAGGGCGGCCTGCTCGGCAAGAAACTGGAAGCCGTGGTCGTCGACCCGGCGTCCAACTGGCCGCTGTTCGCGGAGAAGGCGCGCGAGCTGATCTCGAAGGACAAGGTCGCGGCCGTTTTCGGCTGCTGGACCTCGGTGTCGCGCAAATCGGTGCTGCCGGTGTTCTCCGAACTCGACAACATTCTCTTCTATCCTGTCCAGTATGAGGGCGAGGAGAGCGAGCGCAACGTATTCTACACGGGCGCCGCGCCGAACCAGCAGGCGATTCCTGCCGTCGACTATCTGATGAGCGCCGACGGCGGCTCGGTGAAGCGCTGGGTGCTCGAAGGCACCGATTATGTCTACCCGCGCACCACCAACAAGATCCTCGAGGCCTATCTGAAGGCGAAGGGCGTTCCGGCCGACGACATCATGGTCAACTACACACCGTTCGGCTTCGCCGACTGGCAGACCGAGGTTTCGGCGATCAAGAAATTCGGCTCGGCCGGCAAGAAGACGGCGGTCGTGTCGACCGTCAACGGCGACGCCAACGTGCCGTTCTACAAGGAGCTGGGCAACCAGGGCATCAAGGCCGAGGACATCCCGGTCATGGCCTTCTCGGTCGGCGAAGAAGAGCTTGCCGGCCTCGACACCGGGCCGCTGGTCGGCCACCTCGCCGCCTGGAACTATTTCGAGAGCATCGACACGCCCGAGAACAAGAAGTTCATCGATAACTGGCACAAGTTCATCAAGAACGACAAGCGCACCACCAACGACCCGATGGAAGCCCATTATATCGGCTTCAACATGTGGGTGAAGGCGGTCGAGAAGGCCGGCACCACCGATCCGGACAAGGTCATCGACGCCATGGTCGGCGTGTCGGTGCCGAACCTGACCGGCGGCTATTCGACGATGATGCCCAACCACCACATCACCAAGCCGGTGCTGATCGGTGAAATCCAGGCCGACGGCCAGTTCGAGACCGTCTCGCAGACGCCCGGGCTGGTAATGGGCGACGAATGGTCCGACTACCTGCCTGACTCAAAGGACCTGATCTCCGATTGGCGTGCGCCTCTGTCCTGCGGCAACTTCAACGTCGCCACCGGCAAGTGCGGCGGCAAGGGCACCAACTGATACCGGTCCGGACCTTGGCCTATGACCTCCAGGTCCGTCGGATCGCGGAGTGGCCCCACGATCCAAGACCGCTGCCCGGGCAGGTTCCTCGACCCGCCCGGGCAAGACGCCCCGGAAACCAAGAAAGCCGCTTGAAGACGACGATGCTGCTGTTGCGCGCGATTGGTCTGACGCTTTTGCTGATGATGGCAAGTCTGTTGCCGTCGAAGGCCGCCGAAGCCGAGCTTCGCGCGACGATCGCCAAGTTCGCTGCAGCCACCGGTTTCTCGGCCACCGAGACCGTTGTGCGTGAACTTGCCGCCAGCGGCGATCCTTCCGTCGAGCGTCCGCTGTCCGCGCTCGCCGACGGCAATCTCTATATCCGCAAGGCCGATTCCGCGATCTTCGTCGGCAAGGAAAGCAGCGACAATGTCGAGCTGCTCGACCCGCTGAGCGGCGAAAAGTCCGGCGAAGCGGCCAAGGCCGACCTCACCAAGATCAAGGTCAACAACACGCTGCGCCGCGTCATCCGCGATGCGCTGGGCACGCTGACGCTGCGGGCCAAGGATCCGGCTGTCCGCATCGCCGCCGCCGACACCATGTTCAAGACGCCCGATGCCGCCAACATCGAGCCGCTGGATGCGGCAATCGCCGCTGAAACCGACGCCAACGTCAAGGCGCTGTTCGAACAGGCGCGCGCCGCGTCTGTCCTCGTTTCCGACAAGCCCGAGGCCGACAAGCTTGCGGCCATCGCCCTGATCGGCGCGCGCGGTGACCGCGACGCGCTCTCCCTGCTCACTTCGGTCGAGGCCAGTTCGCAAGGCGCAGTCAAGGACGCGGCGACAGCGGCAATCGCCAGCATCAATTCCACGCTAGCGTTGTGGGATGCCGGCCAGAACATCTGGTACGGCGTCTCGCTCGGGTCGGTGCTGCTGCTGGCCGCGATCGGGCTCGCCATCACCTTCGGCGTCATGGGCGTCATCAACATGGCGCATGGCGAGATGGTGATGCTTGGCGCCTACACCACCTTCGTCGTCCAGCAGGTCATCCGCACCTCGTTCCCGGGCCTGTTCGACTGGTCGCTGGTGATAGCGCTGCCGCTGGCCTTCCTCGTCGCCGCGCTGGTCGGCCTGGCCATCGAGCGCGGTATCATCCGCTTCCTCTATGGCCGGCCGCTGGAAACGCTCTTGGCCACCTGGGGCGTTTCGCTGATCCTGCAGCAGGCGGTGCGCAGCATCTTCGGGCCGACCAACCAGGAGGTGGGCAATCCGTCCTGGATGTCCGGCTCCTTCGATATCGGCCAACTCGCCATCACCTGGAACCGGCTGTGGATCCTGGTGTTCGCGCTGGCCGTCTTCGCAGTGCTCCTTTACGTCATGAAGCGGACGTCGTGGGGGCTGCAGATGCGCGCCGTCACCGCCAACCGGCGCATGGCCGCCTCGATGGGCATCAGGACGCCGTGGGTCGACGCGCTGACCTTCGCGCTTGGGTCCGGCATCGCCGGCATAGCCGGCGTGGCGCTCAGCCAGATCGACAACGTCTCGCCCAATCTCGGCCGCGGCTACATCATCGACAGCTTCATGGTCGTGGTCTTCGGTGGCGTCGGCAACCTCTGGGGCACGCTGGTCGGCGCCTTCTCGCTCGGCATCGTCAACAAGTTCTTGGAACCCTATGCCGGCGCCGTGCTCGGCAAGATCGTCGTGCTCGTGCTGATCATCCTGTTCATCCAGAAGCGCCCGCGCGGCCTGTTCGCGCTGAAGGGCAGGGCGGTGGAGGCATGATCGCGCAACGCTTCTTCGGCGCCGACCGGCGCATCGCCGTTACTATCCTCGTCCTGCTGGCCGCCGCCATCATCGTGCCGGTGCTCAACCTGGCGGTTTCACCTACGAGCGCCCTCTACATCCCGTCATATATGGTGGCGCTGACGGGCAAATATCTCTGCTACGCGCTGCTGGCGCTCGCGCTCGACCTGGTCTGGGGTTATTGCGGCATCCTTTCGCTCGGCCATGGCGCCTTCTTCGCGCTCGGCGGCTATGCGATGGGCATGTATCTGATGCGCCAGATCGGCTCGCGCGGCGTCTATGGCAATCCGATCCTGCCGGACTTCATGGTGTTCCTGAACTATAAGGAACTGCCCTGGTTCTGGCTTGGCTTCAACCATTTCTGGTTCGCGGCGCTGATGGTGCTCGCCGTGCCCGGCCTGCTTGCCTTCGTCTTCGGCTGGTTCGCGTTCCGCAGCCGCGTCACCGGCGTCTATCTGTCGATCATCACCCAGGCGATGACCTATGCGCTGCTGCTCGCCTTCTTCCGCAACGACATGGGGTTCGGCGGCAACAACGGTCTGACCGATTTCAAGGATATTCTGGGCTTCAACGTGCAGGCCGATGCGACGCGCTCGGCGTTGTTCGCGGCCAGCGCCGTCACGCTTGCGCTCGCTGTCTTCATCACGTGGGCGATCGTCGTCTCAAAATACGGCAAGCTGCTGATGGCCGTGCGCGACGCCGAGAGCCGCACCCGCTTCCTCGGCTGGCGGGCGGAGAACGTCAAGCTGTTCGCCTTCACCGTGTCGGCCGTCATGGCCGGCATCGCCGGCGCGCTCTACGTGCCGCAGGTCGGCATCATCAATCCCGGCGAGTTCGAACCGTCCAATTCGATCGAGGTGGTGATCTGGACCGCTGTCGGCGGGCGCGGAACCATCGTCGGCCCGATCATCGGCGCGCTGCTGGTCAACGCCGGCAAATCCTGGTTCACCGGCGTGCTGCCGGAATTCTGGCTGTTCGCGCTGGGCGGGCTGTTCGTCGCCGTCACGTTGCTGCTGCCCAAGGGCATCGTCGGCATGTGGGACAGTTGGCGCGGCAATGCGCGGGCGATGCGCGCAGCCGCGATCGCGGAGGAAGCCGGCGTCGATCCTGATGTACCGCCGACACCGAAGATCGTTCGCTCCGCAGCGACAACGCCCGGCGCCTGGTCCGCGTCAGGCCCCGAACCGCAGCCGGCGGAGTAGAGCGATGTCGAAGTCGAACACCATCCTCTATCTCGACGGCGTCTCGGTCTCCTTCGACGGTTTTCGCGCCATCAACAATTTGTCGCTGGTGCTCGACAAGGGCGAGATGCGCGCGATCATCGGTCCGAACGGCGCCGGCAAGACGACGATGATGGACATCGTCACCGGCAAGACGCGGCCTGACGAGGGCGAGGTTTTCTTCGACGGCCAGGTGGATCTCACCCGCCATGACGAGGCCGAGATCGCCATGATGGGAATCGGCCGCAAATTCCAGAAGCCGACCGTCTTTGAGAGCCACAGCGTCGAGGACAATCTGATGCTGGCGCTGAAGGGGCCGCGCTCGATCTTTCCGGCGCTGTTCCACCGTCGCTCTGCGCCGGAAGCACGGCAGATCGACGACATTCTCGGCATCATCCGGCTCGGGGACAAGCGCAGCGAGCTGGCGGCCAATCTCAGCCACGGCCAGAAGCAGTGGCTGGAGATCGGCATGCTCTTGGCGCAGGACCCGAAGCTTTTGCTCGTCGACGAGCCGGTCGCCGGCATGACCGACGCGGAGACAGAAGAGACCGCGCGCCTGCTCAAGGACATCGCTCGCGACCATTCGGTCATCGTCGTGGAACACGACATGCATTTTGTCCGCGAGCTTGGCGTCAAGGTCACCTGCCTGCATGAGGGCTCGGTGCTGTCGGAAGGCACGCTCGATTTCGTTTCGGCCGACGAACGTGTCGTCGAAGTCTATCTGGGGCGGTGAAGCATGGTCTGGCGGGTTCCGTTCTACCGGTTCGATTTCGCCTTCCTGAAGCGCTGGAGAAGGGGCTGAGCATGCTGGAAGTCTCCAATGCCACACTGCACTACGGCGCCGCCCAGGCGTTGCGCGGCGTCTCGCTGAAAGCCGGTGCCGGCAAGATCACCTGCGTGCTCGGCCGCAACGGCGTCGGCAAGACCAGTTTGATGAGATCGATCGTCGGCCACCACCGGCTGACGAGCGGAAGCGTTGCCTTCGAGGGGAAGGCGCTCGACCGGAGCGCGGCGTATGATCGCGCCCGGTCGGGCATCGCATTCGTGCCGCAGGGTAGGGAGGTCTTCCCGCTGCTGACGGTGCGCGAAAACCTGGAATCCGGCTTTGCGCCGCTGCGGCGCGCCGACCGCAATGTTCCAGCCTATGTCTTCGAGCTGTTCCCGGTGCTGAAACAGATGCTGTCGCGCCGCGGCGGCGACCTTTCCGGCGGCCAGCAGCAGCAACTCGCCATCGGCCGCGCGCTGGTGATGCGGCCGAAGCTCCTGGTGCTCGACGAGCCGACCGAAGGCATCCAGCCTTCGATCATCAAGGATATCGGCCGCGCCATCCGCTATCTGCGCGACCAGGCGGGGATCGCCGTGCTTCTGGTCGAGCAATATCTCGACTTCTGCCGTGAGCTTGCCGACGAGGTCAACATCATGGATCGCGGCCAGATCGTGCATACAGGGCCGGCGGCGGATCTCGACCGGGCGGACGTGCGGAAGTTCCTGACAGTGTAGCGCCGGCCGTCCTTGGGCGAAGCAAGGAGCGCAGCGACGCCGCGCAGACCCAATGCCATTCCTGACGCTGAATGATGCGGCGGTGCAGAATAAAAGCCGTTCAATCTCGCTCCTGCCATCCTAAATTCTGAGCCGTTAGTGAGGCCTCGAAGTAACGGCACGGATCCTTGGGTCTTCGCTCCGCTTCGCTTCGCTGCGCCCAAGGATGACGAAGTGTTCGACGGCTCTGGCGCGCTCAATACCGCGTGCTAGTCTTTTCCTGGCCTTGGTGAGTCGGCCGCTTTCCGTACCAGTCGCGAATGAAGGGGAAGACGCTGGCTTCGCCGCAAGTTCCACGCAAGCAAGCCCGCCTAGCTTTCCCCGCAGTGATTGTCGGTCAATGCGTCCAAGAAGATTCTTGCCAGGGGACGGCGATGGAACGTTTTGTCGAGGACTATCAGAAGCGGCGCCTCACGGAGCGGGTCGATATCATGACCGCGATCAACATCCTGATGTCGCAAGGCTATGACGAGGACGATCTCTTGGATGAGATCACCAAGGTGTTCTACGTCGACCTGGACGCCTTCAACGACGTGATTGCCCACCACTGAGAGTCCAAACACGCGGCAAAAGTCACCCGGCGCGGCGGAAATCCAGGACGCGGTTGCGGCCACCGCGCTTTGCGGCGTAGAGCGCCTTGTCGGCGGCGCTGAGCACTTTGTCGAAACTCATGCCATCCGGGCTGCCGCAGGCGAAGCCGGCGCTGACCGTGCAGCACAGCGGGCCGGTCTCGGTTTCAACCGTCCTCGCGGCGAACTCGGCCCTGATACGTTCGGCAGCCGCTTCGGCCGTCTCGGGCAAAGTGCGCCTCAACACCATGGCGAATTCCTCTCCGCCCATTCGGGCGACGGAGTCGTTCGGGCGCAGACTGCCGCAGAGCACTTCGGCAAAGACCTTCAGCACCTCGTCGCCGGCAGCATGGCCGAACTGGTCGTTGACCGCCTTGAAACCGTCGAGGTCGAACACCACCACCGCCGTGAAGGCGTTGACGGGTGTCTTGCCGTGCAGGTCGAACAAGGCGCGGCGGTTGAGAAGGCCGGTCAGGGCATCGGTCTGCGCTTCGCGCTGATGATGGCGGGCGAGCCGCCCCTGGTTGAGCGCCAGCGACAATGCGCCGATACCGGTCATGGAGGCAATGACGATGACAAGGCTCAGATCCTCCGCCCAATTGCTCGGCGCGTGGCCGAGAACCAGTCTGCCGTCCCATGCAAGCGCGGCCGCGCACAGCACGAAGGACGCCGCGGTCAGCGAATAGAGCAGCGCCACGCCGATGAGATGGACGGGCGCCTCCGCGCGGCCACGCCAATATTCGTATGCAGTGCCGAACAGGAGCAGCGCGGCCAGAGCGTTCTCCAGCATGAAGCCCAGGCCGTCATAGCCGAGCGCCATCGGCGGCAGCGCCAGAGCAAAGGAAAGGCCGGCGCCGAGCGCGATAAGCGGCAAGGGCGAGCGTCTTGTCCTGAATTGGTTGGCGGCGCCCAGCATGACCGAGAAGCCGAGCAGCAGCAGCGCCAGCGTCAGCACGCCAAGGGCTGCTCCGGGCCTGTCGATATAGGTGTCATAGACAAAGACTTCGAGCACCACGACCAGTACGCTGATCGCCCAGGTCAGCAGGAACCTGTCGGAACGGGCGGTCAGCCAGGTTCCGAGCAACGTAAGGCTGAGGCAGGCGGCGGAGAAGCCGACGGCCAGAAGCAGCGAGTTATAGTCGAGCAGCATGCACGCGTCCTTGCCGGCGCCTCTGCAACCGGACGTAGGTGCATTTAGTGCCGCAAGGAGGTATCGATTACGTTACGATAGCGATGAAGATGCCGGAATTCCTGCGTTATAGGATCGCTGCCGACAATAGCAGGATAAGGCCGATCGCCATCATCAGCAGACCTGGCCAATTCTGTGAAAGGCCGAGGAAACGGAGGCCACGCCGGCGTGGCTCGAGCGTCGGACCAGGCGTTGCGAGATATGGCTTCGGGCGATCTGAGGCAGTAGGTGCCGGATCGCTAAGTCGCCCGCGCCAGAGAACCGCACCCGCCATGTACACAATCCCTGCGACAGCAAGCAACGCCCCGATGAGGATGACAGCCATATCTTCGGGTTCTCCCGATACCGCAGCCCTAAAGCGCGTCGCGCTGAAACGGATTCAGGCGACGCGCTTTAAGTCTTTGTTTTTATGCATGTCGTTGTCCCAGAACCGCTGCACACTTCTGGGCGACATGCATTAGCCAGCGTCCTGCAATGCCCAACCGCCATGAAACCTACCGCTGGCGAGATAGGCAAACGATCGAGATGCCCGGCAAGTTCCGACGGGCCCACGCAAAGTGTATCCGGCTTCGCCGGCCGAAGCCCTCATAAGTGTCTCCGCTCTATGAAGGCTACGGCCGGCATAGGCCGGTTCTCGGAAATCAACATTTCCGGCTCGGCCCAACTTGAATCTCAGGACGCCTTAAACGGTTACGCGTTTCATCAGCGCCATGGCGCCGAAGGGCGCGCGCACCTTGCCCTCGGTGATGAAGTAGACGAACACGTCGCGCGGCTTGACCGGCGCATCGGTCTGGACATCGGCGCGCGGCAGGTCGGCCGGCTGCTTGCCCTCCGCCCACGTCTTTACTTTCGCGGCCCATTCGTCCAGGCCTTTCGGCGTGTAGCAGTCGGGGTTGTCGTCGCTGCCGGTCTGCAGTCGCGCATAGATGAAATCGCCGGTGACGTCGGCGATCGCCGGATATTTCGCGTGATCGGCATAGACGATCGCGGCGTTATATTTGCGCGCAAGCGCAGGGAATTCCGGCACAACAAAACTGTCGTTCCGTACCTCAAGCGCGTGGCGCAACGGTACGCCGTCCTGCTTTTCCGGCAGAAGTTTGAGGAAAGCCTCGAAATCGTCGGCGTCGAATTTCTTGGTCGGCGCGAACTGCCAGAGGATCGGCCCGAGTTTTTCGCCCAATGCGGCAACGCCGGAGCCGAGGAAGCGCATCATGGATTCACCGGCTTCGCCGAGCACGCGGCGGTTGGTGACGAAGCGGTTGCCCTTGAGCGAGAAGACGAAGCCCTCCGGCGCGTCGTTGGCCCACTTCACGAAGGTCGGCTCCTTGAAGCTGGAATAATAGGTGCCGTTGACCTCGATGCTCGGCACCTGGCGGCTGGCATAGTGCAACTGCTTGGCCTTGGCGAGCTTCTCCGGATAGAAGGAGGTGTCCCAGGGCTCAAAAGTCCAGCCGCCCATGCCGGCGCGGATTGTTCCATGGCTGGCCATTATTGTCCTCCCAGTTTCAAATTGCGATCAGGCAGCTTTGTCGACGGGTTTGGTCATGTCGACCACGGTCCATCCCGGCCGGTACGGATTGGGCCGGCGACCGGTTTCGCGATAGCCATAGGCTGTGTAGAGCGCGATGTTCTGCTCCATGCGCGAGTTGGTGTAGAGCCGCACCTCCGCCACGTGCCACGACCGCGCCTGCTGGTCAGCGAAGTTGAGCAGCTTGATGCCGAGCTTCCTGCCCTGGAAGGCTGGCGCGACGGCGACGCTGAAGATCATCGCATGATCGGGGGTGGCGTTCGAGAACAATAAGCCCGGCAAGCTCTGCGACGCTCTCCAGCAGCCAGATTTCGCCACGCTCGATACGGGGCGCATAGTCCTCGGTCACCGGGATCGGCGGCGCACCGAAGAGTGCGGTGTAGGGGGCGTAGGCGGCCGTGGTCAGAGAGACGATGGCTTTCAGATCACCGGCAAGCGCAGTTCTGAATGTCATTCAAACGCTCCCCGCGCATCGACCGGTCCCCACCATCACTCAGCCGCTTCGCGCTTGCCTCCGGGGCGGCGCTCCAGAAGCTCCTTCAGGAACTGGCCGGTGTAGCTGCGCTTCTCGCGCACGATCGCTTCCGGGGTGCCGGAGGCGACCAGCTCGCCTCCGCCGTCACCGCCCTCGGGGCCGAGATCGAGTATCCAGTCGGCGGTCTTGATGACCTCGAGATTGTGCTCGATGACCACCACGGTGTTGCCCTGGTCGACCAGCTCGTGCAGCACTTCCAAGAGCTTGGCCACATCGTGGAAGTGCAGGCCGGTGGTAGGCTCGTCGAGGATGTAGAGCGTCTTGCCGGTCGCCTTGCGCGACAGTTCCTTGGCGAGCTTGATGCGCTGCGCCTCGCCGCCCGACAGCGTCGTCGCCTGCTGGCCGATATGGATGTAGCCGAGGCCGACCTGCTTCAGCGTCTCCAGCTTGTCGCGCACGCCGGGCACCGCCGAGAAGAAGTCGACGCCTTCCTCGACCGTCATGTCAAGCACGTCGGCGATCGACTTGCCCTTGAACAGGACGTCCAGCGTCTCGCGGTTGTAGCGCTTGCCGTGGCAGACGTCGCAGGTGACGTAGACGTCGGGCAGGAAGTGCATCTCGATCTTGATGACGCCGTCGCCCTGGCAGGCCTCGCAGCGGCCGCCCTTGACGTTGAAGGAGAAGCGGCCGGGCTGGTAGCCGCGCGCCTTCGCTTCAGGCAGGCCGGCGAACCAGTCGCGTATCGGCGTGAAGGCGCCTGTGTAGGTGGCGGGGTTGGAGCGCGGCGTGCGGCCGATCGGCGACTGGTCGATGTCGATGACCTTGTCGAGAAATTCGAGCCCCTCGATGCGGTCGTGATCGGCCGGATGCTCGCGCGAACCCATGATGCGGCGCGAGGCCGCCTTGAACAGCGTCTCGATCAGGAATGTCGACTTGCCGCCGCCGGAGACGCCGGTGACCGCGGTGAAGGTGCCGAGCGGGATCTCCGCGGTGACGTTCTTCAGATTGTTGCCGCGCGCGCCGACCACCTTGATGCGCCGGTTCTTTTTCGCTTCGCGGCGGACCGCTGGTGTGGCCACCTCTAGCTCGCCCGACAGATATTTGCCGGTGATCGAGGCGGGCGTCGCCATGATCTGCTGCGGCGTGCCTTGCGCGATGACGTGGCCGCCATGGATGCCGGCCGCAGGGCCGATGTCGACGACATAATCGGCATGCAGGATAGCGTCCTCGTCATGCTCGACCACGATCACCGTGTTGCCGATGTCGCGCAGGTGCTTGAGCGTATCGAGCAGGCGCGCGTTGTCGCGCTGGTGCAGCCCGATCGACGGCTCGTCCAGCACATAAAGCACCCCGGTTAGGCCCGAGCCGATCTGGGAAGCAAGCCGGATGCGCTGGCTCTCGCCGCCCGAGAGCGTGCCGGAATTGCGCGACAGCGTCAGATAGTCGAGGCCGACATCGTTCAGGAAGCGCAGCCGCTCGCGGATTTCCTTCAGCACGCGGACCGCGATCTCGTTCTGCTTGTCGTTGAGCTGCGCCGGCAGGTCGGTGAACCACTGGTCGGCCTTGCGGATCGAAAGCTCGGTGACTTCGCCGATGTGTTTTCCGCCGATCTTCACCGCCAGCGCCTCGGGCTTCAGCCGGTAGCCGTTGCAGGCGGGGCAGGGCGTGGCCGACATGAAGCGCTCGATCTCCTCGCGCATCCAGGCCGATTCCGTTTCCTTCCAGCGCCGGTCGAGGTTGGGGATGACGCCCTCGAAGGTCTTGGTGGTTTTATAGGAGCGCAGGCCGTCGTCATACTGGAAGGTGATCTCGCGCTCACCGGTGCCTTGCAGCACGGCTTGCTGCGCCTCGGCGCTCAGGTCCTTGAACTTGTCGCCGAGCTTGAAGCCATAGGCCTTGCCGAGCGCTTCCAACGTCTGCGCGTAATAGGGCGAGGTCGACTTCGCCCACGGGCTGATGGCGCCGTCGCGCAGCGACAGGTTCTCGTCCGGCACCACGAGGTTGGCGTCGATGGCGCGCTGGCTGCCGAGGCCGTCGCAGGTCGGGCAGGCGCCGAACGGGTTGTTGAAGGAAAACAGCCTGGGCTCGATCTCGGGAATGGTGAAGCCGGACACCGGGCAGGCGAATTTCTCCGAGAACATGATGCGCTCATGCGTCTCGTTCTTCGATTTGTTGACCGAGTCCTCACCGGTCTGGCTGGCGTCGAGCGGCCGGTCGGCGAACTCGGCCACGGCAAGGCCTTCGGCGAGCTTCAGCGCGGTCTCCATCGAATCCGCTAGGCGCGTCGCCAGATCGCCGCGCACGACGATACGGTCCACGACCACGTCGATGTCATGCTTGTACTTCTTGTCCAGTGCCGGCACGTCGGCGATCTCATAGAAGACGCCGTCGACCTTGACGCGCTGGAAGCCTTTCTTCTGCAGCTCGAGCAATTCCTTTCGGTACTCGCCCTTGCGGCCGCGCACGATCGGCGCCAGCAGGAACAGGCGGGTGCCTTCTTCCAGCGCCAGCACGCGATCGACCATCTGGCTGACCGTCTGGCTCTCGATCGGCAGGCCGGTAGCCGGCGAATAGGGAATGCCGACACGCGCGAAAAGCAGGCGCATGTAGTCGTAGATCTCGGTGACGGTGCCGACCGTCGAGCGCGGGTTCTTCGACGTGGTCTTCTGCTCGATCGAGATGGCGGGCGACAGGCCGTCGATCTGGTCGACGTCCGGCTTCTGCATCATCTCCAGGAACTGGCGAGCATAGGCCGACAGGCTCTCGACATAGCGGCGCTGGCCCTCGGCATAGATGGTGTCGAAGGCGAGCGACGACTTGCCGGATCCCGACAGGCCGGTCATCACGATCAGGCTGTCGCGCGGCAGGTCGAGATCGACGTTCTTGAGATTGTGTTCGCGCGCCCCGCGAATGGAAAGGTATTTATGGTCGGCCATCGCCGGTCGCCGCCTCAGATCTGGAATTTGCTGGATTGGGCGGGTTCGTCCCGGCCATCCCTTATGTAGGTGGTTTGCCCGCCAAGTCGAGTGACGCCACAAATCTCGACAGAAGCCTTTAACCGTCTTTCGCGCGAGGGGGCAAGTGGAAAGAACAAAGGCCGAACACGCTCCTGACAAAGCGTTGTGGAAACTATCGCTACAGCGTTGTCGAAACGGATGCCGCAGATATTCGCTCGACTTACCCGCACGTAACCTCCTGGCGATCACATTTTTCGGTAATCGGCTATTGAACGGTTGACGCCGGCGACCCGTGGGAGCAGTCTCTGGGCGTCAACGAAGCCGGCCGTCTTTCGATGGCCTCGCCACCCAAAGGTGGCCTGCGAGACGCCGCAGGCATTTGCGATTAGAGCTTCGTAAGACAATGGTCGCAACGGACGAAGGAGCGGAGCATGACGCCACCGGACAGTCCCTTGAGGCTCCACACCAGGATGGAGCCGCGGCGGGCATAAGTGCCAGGGCAGACTTGAAACGCCAGCCCGACAAACCGTGACCTGCCGATTGCTACAATCAGAGACAATAGTCGGATCGTCGGCTGAACGCCGCGTTGCATCCGAAACAGAACGCCGGCAGTCCACTCCCGGCTAAAATTGGATTTTAGATCCATGAAAGCCCCGTCCACCTGCGGAAGCAGTGGCGGGGCTTACATTTTGCGTCTTGCCAGGTTCGCAGTTGGCCTGAGACTCCCCCAACTTCGTCATCCTTGGGCATAGCGATGCGAAGCGGAGCGAAGACCCAAGGATCCATTCCGTTACCTCAGCCGAGGAATACAGCGGAGCAGAATTCTGCACCGTGGCGGCGCATTGAAATCACGGCATGGATTCTAGGGTCTGCGCGCGTCGCTTCGCTCCTTGCTTCGCCCTAGAATGACGAAAACGCGCTTCGGTCGATCGCTGCCAAATCAATGGTTCGGAATCCGTGCGCCACCCGTCGCTGTGTCGACGGTTATGCTGCCGCCGATCCTGACATTGGTATTGCCGATCTTGAACGTGCCGTCGCTGCCGGCCGGCAGCGCGTCGTCCGGTTCCGGCTGCGGCGCCGGTTTGGCGATGCGGTAGTCGCCGCTGACGCCTGGCAATTTCTGCGCCGAGCTGTCGTCGGCAAAGGCGGGGCCAGCCATCAGCCCGCCGGCCAGCCCGGCAAGGGCAATGCGTAAATATCTGGATTGCAGCAGCTTGGTCATGTGCGAACCATAGGGGCGGGCCCGCTGCGATGCCAGACACGCGGCGATCAATTTGCCGCGCGTCTGGCTCAAAGCGCGCCACGCTGAAACGGGTTCAGGCGACGCGCTTTAAATCTTTGTTTTGACGTATGTCGTTGTCCCAGAACCGCAGCACACTTCTGGGCGACATTGCGTTGAAAGGTCAGGCCGCCTTCTTGCGCGTGTCGTAGACGTGGTCGACGAGGCCCCAGGTCTTGGCTTCCGCGGCGCTCATGAAATAGTCGCGGTCGAGCGTGCGTTCGACCTCCTCGTAGCTGCGGCCGCAATGCTTGGCGTAGAGCTCGGTCATGTGCCGCTTGGTGCGAAGGATGTCCTCGGCGTGGCGCTGGATGTCGGAGGCCTGGCCCTGGAAGCCGCCAAGCGGCTGATGCAGCACGATGCGGGTGTTGGGCAGCGCGATGCGCCGTCCCGGCGCGCCGGCCATCAACAGGAAGGAACCCATCGAGGCGGCAAAACCCATGCACACCGTCGATACCGAGCAGGAGATGTACTGCATCGTGTCGTAGATGGCGAAGCCGCTGGTCACCATGCCGCCCGGCGAGTTGATGTAGAGCGAGATCTCCTTGTCGGGATTGTCCGATTCCAGCGACAGAAGCTGCGCGCAGACCAGCGCCGAGACATTGTCGTTGATCTCGCCGTTGATGAAGACGATGCGCTCGCGCAGCAACCGCGAAAAGATATCGAAGGAGCGTTCGCCGCGGCTCGATTGCTCGATCACCATCGGTACCAGGTTGGCAATGCTCATGACGGTTTCCTCGATTTTCTTCGATCAGGCCGCGCGCAGCATCATGCAGGGCGCATTGGCGGCGGTTGGGTTCTTGCGCGCGTCGAGCGAAAGCCCGCAGCCGGCGCCGGAAACGGCGACGACAGGCTGCGCGGCTGGCACGAAGCCGTCATGGACGATGCTGAGATGCGTGCCGCCGGAAACCGTGCGGTCGAGCGTGAAGGTGACGACGCTGTCAAATGCCGGCAGATTGTCGGCATCTTCGGCATTTGGCTGCTCGCGCCAGGAATAGCGAAGCAGCCTGCCGGGCTCGGCTTCGAGCACCTCGCATTCGACCGGCGCGTCGGGTCCGGCAAAGGCGAAGCGGCTGCCGGCTTGCGCCTTCATGTCGTTCGGCATCAACCAGGCGGCGACCAGATGCGGCTCGGTCAGCGCCCGCCAGACTTTTTCAGGCGGATCGGCAAGGTCGCATTCGAAGCTGAGCCGAGGCTCGGCCTCAGTCGTCGGGTGTTCGATTGCCGTCATTGGTCCATTCCCTTCAGAACCGTCTTCAACTTCTCGATGCGTTCCGGCCAGAAGGCGCGGTAGCGTTCGACCCAGCCGAGCAGTGGATCGAGCCCTTGCGGATCGGCGCGGTAGTAGGCGTTGCGGCCGGCCCGCCGCTCGACCACCAGACCGGCGCCGCGCAGCACGGCAAGGTGCTGCGAGACCGCGGGCTGCGACACGCTCATGCCGGCGCGCAGCTCGGTCACGGTCATCTCGCTGGCGGTCAGCCGCTCATAGACGGCGCGTCGCGTCGGGTCGGCCAGGGCGCGGAAAATCTCTGCTTCGATCATGGATAAAGCATAAGTCGATACTTATCTGTTTGGCAAGCGCTGTTTTAAGATGCCCAGCGTCTTACCGGCTCCGCAGTTCCGTCGAAGCTTGCCTCGAAGATCGGCGATGCGAGCACGGCATGGATGTGAAGCACGCCTGAGCCAATGTTGCGAAAGCCATGCCTGCAATGCGCCGGGATGATCAGCGACTGCGCGGCAGTCAGTACTGCTCGCTTGTCTTCGATCCACATTTCGGCTTCGCCGGCAATCACCATCAGCACTTCCTCCACCGGATGCGAATGCGTCGGCGCCCCGGTTGCCGGTTCGACCCACTGTTCGAATATGCAAAGCTCGGCCGCGCCGTTGGCGGCGGCAATTTGCATGCGGGTTTCCACCCCGGCCCGCCACAACTCTCGCGGCTGATCCTCGTGCGCAACGATATTCATCTGCTTGCTCCCCTTTTGTTTCCCACGCTGGACACTACCTCTTGCTGACATTCCTTGACAGAGGTGGCGATCACGACTAGAACGAAAAGAGAACAAAAACCTTGTGGGAAAAGCCAGCCTTTTCGGGCATGGACGACCCATAGGCTGTAAGGTGAGCGACTTAAAATTTGTTTCGGATGAGCGCGGAGAAGTAAGATGGCGGGTAGCGTCAACAAGGTCATTCTGGTCGGCAATCTCGGGGCGGACCCTGAAATCCGCCGCCTGAATTCCGGCGATCCGGTCGTCAACATCCGCATCGCCACATCGGAAAGCTGGCGCGACAAGAATTCGGGTGAGCGCAAGGAAAAGACCGAGTGGCACAATGTCGTCATCTTCAATGACCAGCTCGCCAAGGTGGCCGAGCAGTATCTGAAGAAGGGCATGAAGGTTTATGTCGAGGGCCAGCTGCAGACGCGCAAATGGCAGGACCAGACCGGCGCCGACAAATACACGACCGAAGTCGTGCTGCAGAAATTCCGCGGCGAGCTGCAGATGCTCGATGCGCGCGGCCAGGGCGAAGGCGGCCAGGTCGGCAACTATTCCGGCGGCGGCAGCAGCCGTGGCTCGGATTTCGGCCAGTCCGGTCCGAATGAAGGTTTCAGCCGTGGCGGCGGTGGCGGTTCCAAGGGTGGCGGCGGTTCGTCGCGCGAACTCGACGACGAGATACCGTTCTAAGCGCCTCGACATGGCCGTTTGAGGGAAGGGGCGATGTCGCTCGGACCGCTGGTGTCGGCGCCGCCTCCCATTCCGTGGCATGCATTCGCCGCCTTTGCGGCGCTTGCGGTCGGCGGCCTCCAGCTGGCGCTGCCGAAGGGCACGACGCGTCACCGCGTGCTTGGCTACGCCTGGGTGGCGCTGATGCTGGTCATTGCCGTATCGAGCTTCTGGATCCAGCAGATCCGGCTGATCGGCCCCTTCAGCCCGATCCACCTGCTATCGATCCTGGTGCTGCTCACCGTGCCGCTGGCTGTGTGGTATGCGCACACCCACAAGGTGGCCGCGCATCGCGGCGCCATGATCAAGCTCTATTTGTTCGCGCTGGTCGGCGCCGGCATCTTCACGCTGCTGCCCGGCCGGATCATGCACGCCGTTGTGTTCGGCCAGTAAGGCGGCAGAAACCTCGTAAGGAAGATCAACGTGAAGGCACGCGTCAAATGGGTTGAGGAACGCACCTTTGTCGGCGAATCCGGCAGCGGCCACAAGGTGGTGCTGGGCACGGCGCATGGGCCGGAAGGCCGGACGCCGGGGCCGAGCCCGATGGAGCTGGTGCTGATCGGCACCGGCGGATGCTCGGCCTATGACGTCGTCCACATCCTCGAGAAAGGCCGCGAGGCGGTCGAGGATTGCGTGGTCGAGCTTGACGCCGACCGGGCAGAGACTGAGCCGCGCGTCTTCACCCGCATTCACATGCATTTCATCGTCAAAGGGCGTGCGCTGTCACGCGACAAGGTGAAACGGGCGATCGACCTATCGATCGAAAAATACTGCTCGGCCACAGCGATGATGGCCAAGACGGCGACGGTCACGCATGACTTTGAAGTGGTCGATACGGCGGCCAAGTAGGGCAGTAGGGCAGTAGGGCAGTAGGGCAGTAGGGTGTTGCTCAAGCGGCCATCAGCGCCCGGACGCCGTCCGCAACGAACTGCACCGCCAGCGCCGCCAGGATCACGCCGAGCAATCGCGTCAGGATCGAGCGGCCGGTCTGGCCGAGGATGCGGTCGATGCGTTCCGACAGCACGAACACCAGATAGGTGATGGCGAGGCAAAGAAAGATGATGCCGACCAGGGCGGCTTGAGCGGCAAATCCCTGGAAGGAACCCGACAGCAGCACCGTCGCCGAAATCGCGCCGGGGCCGGCGATCAGCGGGATCGCCAGCGGGAAGGCGGCGATGTTGTGGATCATGTCCTTGGTGATGGCGACGTCACCGATCTTCTCCTTGCGGTCCTGGCGGCGCTCGAACACCATTTCGAAAGCGATGAAGAACAAAAGGAAGCCGCCGGCGACGCGGAAGGCCGGCAGCGTGATGCCGAACACCGACAGGATCGAGGCGCCGGCAACCGCAAAAAGCGCCATCACCAGGAAGCCGATCACCGACGCGCGCACCGAGACCTGCTGACGCTCCTCGCGGTTCATGCCACGCGTCACGGCGAGAAAGAGCGGCGCCAACCCTGGAGGGTCGATGGTCACCAGGATGGTGACGAAGGCGTTGAACAGGCTGTCGAAGCTCGGCATCGCTGGTCCCCTCCCGCTGGCCGAAGCCCAGGCTTCGCAATTGGTAGAGCAAAGCCCGGGCGGTGGGAACAGGCTGCGGAAGATGGTTTCGCGAACCTCGTGCAAGCTGGCGGGACAGCGCCCCCCTCTGGCCTGCCGGCCATCTCCCCCGCGAGGGGCAGATCAGATGTCGCCACTGCTTTCGCTAATCGCCGGCATTGCAGGAAGGGCGCTGTCGCCAAAGCCGCCAATCTCCCCACTGGTGGGGATATGCCCGGCAGGGTAGAGGGGGGCGCGAAGGAACGCTGCGGCTCTCGTTTCATCTCGCCACGATAATCGGTGGTCATCAACTTTTACCCATCCGCCGCGCCAGGAACTCCACCTCCATGCGCCAGGTCGCGCCGCCGTCATGCGAACGCTCGCCGAGCCAGCGGAACGAATTCCCGGTGATGCGCGAAAAGCTCCAGCGTACCGACGCGCCGGTGCCGTCGGCGCCGATCTGGACGATCGTGTCGCCCTCGGCTCGGCCGAGCTGCCGGCTGTAGTACTGGTTGCGCGGATCGCTCCAGAAGATGTGCCAGGCGTCCGTTCCGGGATCGTAGACGCGCAATGTCGTGCCGTAGAATGTCCACGGTCCGAGCGAAGGCGAGGGGCCCGCGTCGCGCGCGGGTAGGATCCAGACATCCTGCACGGCCTTGCCTTCGAGAACCCAGCCGAAATGCACCTCGCCGCGCCCCGTGAGCGTGGTTCCATCCTCGAGGATGCGGGTTGCGTCGAATGTCCAGGCGCCGATAAAGCGGCCATAGAGCTTCAGTTTTTCGGCGAGGTCCGGATTGGGACCGTCGCTGTGCAGGGCCTCGGCAAAGGGATCGGTCATTGTTGCTGCCTCGTTTGTCAGGAGATGGCAAGCAATAGGGGCATGGCGGGGTTCTGCGCTTGGGAAAAATTGCTATTTTTCTGTGATGGCGACGACTGAGAAAAACCTTGCTGCGGGAACGGGCTGGCAAGTGTCCGACGTGATCTGCACCGCAGCCGCCGGCGACAAGCCGTTCGAAGAAGAGCATCGCAGCTTTTGCGTCGCAGCGGTGACCCGCGGCACGTTCCGCTATCGCACGCGCCAAGGTACGGCGGTGCTTGCGCCGGGCGCCATTCTGCTCGGTAATCCCGGCGCCTGCTACGAATGCGGCCATGAGCACGGCGCAGGTGACCGTTGTCTCTCCTTCCATTTTTCACCGACCTATCTGGAGCGCGTGGCGGCCGAATTGCCGGGCGCGAAGCGGCTCGGCTTTGCCGATCCGCGCCTGCCGCCCTTGCCGGCGCTGGCGCCCTTGCTGGCCGAGGCCGAGGCGGCACGGGAAACAGGCGACGGCGACGCGTTCGAGGAACTCGGCCTGCGCATTGCCGGCGCTGTGATCGCGGCTGCGACCGGCTCTTCCAGGGACGCGCCGGCACCCAGCCGCCGCGACCAGAAACGCGTCGCAGAGGCGGTGCGCCTGGTCGAGCTCAATGCCGATCGATCATTGTCGCTGGCAGAGCTCGCCGACGGCACGGCGACCAGCCCGTTTCATTTCCTGCGCACCTTCCGGCACGTTGCCGGCATGACGCCCTATCAATTCCTGCTGAGGACCAGGCTCCACCGCGCCGCGGTGCGGCTGCGCAGCTCTAACACGGCGATCTCGACGATCGCCTTCGATGCCGGCTTCAACGACCTGTCGACCTTCAACCGCCGGTTCCGGCGCGAGATGGGAAAAACGCCCGGCGCCTATCGCGCCAGACGAACCGGGCAGCGCTGAGGTCGGCCGGAGCGGAAAACGACTGTGGCCATATCGTCGCAATCAGCGGTATCCATTTGAAATTACCGTCAAAATTGTCTCTGGAAAAGTCCGGCGAACATTGGAGTTTCGGCAAGGCTTCCTATATAAGCGTGCAGTGATTCCCGACTGGATTGTGACCTGATTTGACCGACCAGAAGACACCGCGCGGCAGCGACGGCGGCCCCACCGGCATCGAGCCGATTTCGATCATCGAGGAGATGCAGCGCTCCTATCTCGATTACGCCATGAGCGTGATCGTCAGCCGCGCGCTGCCCGATGTGCGCGACGGCCTGAAGCCCGTGCATCGCCGCATCCTCTATGCCTCGCATGAGAGCGGCTACCACTGGAACCGCAAATATGTGAAGTCAGCGCGCCCGGTCGCCGACGTGATGGGTAAATACCATCCGCATGGCGACGCCTCGATCTATGATGCCTTGGTGCGCATGGCGCAGGACTGGTCGCTGCGCGTGCCGCTGATCGACGGTCAGGGCAATTTCGGCTCGATCGACGGCGATCCGCCGGCGGCGATGCGCTACACCGAATCCAGGCTGACCAAGGTCGCGCATGAGCTCCTGGAGGACATCGACAAGGAAACCGTCGATTTCCAGGATACTTACGACGCCTCGGGCAGTGAGCCCAAGGTGCTGCCGGCCCGTTTCCCGAACCTTCTGGTCAACGGCTCCGGCGGCATCGCCGTCGGCATGGCGACCAACATCCCGCCGCACAACCTCACCGAAGTCTGCAACGGCGCCATCGCCATCATCGACAATCCGGCGATCGACCTGACCGCGCTGATGGAGATCGTGCCCGGCCCGGACTTCCCGACCGGCGGCATCGTGCTTGGCCGTTCCGGCATCTACAACGCCTATTCGACGGGCCGCGGCTCGATCGTCATGCGTGGTCGCGTCGAGATCGAGCAGCGCGGCAATGACCGCGAATCCATCATCGTCAGCGAGATTCCCTACCAGGTGAACAAGGCCTCGATGATCGAGAAGATGGCCGAGCTGGTGCGCGACAAGCGCATCGAGGGCATTTCCGACATCCGCGACGAGAGCGACCGCCAGGGCTACCGCGTCGTCATCGAGTTGAAGCGCGATGCCGTGGCCGACGTCGTGCTCAACCAGCTCTATCGCTTCACGCCGCTGCAAACGTCGTTCGGCGCCAATATGGTGGCGCTCAACGGCGGCAAGCCGGAAGTGATGACGCTGATCGACATGCTGAAGGCCTTTGCCGGTTTCCGCGAGGAGGTCGTCAGCCGCCGCACGAAGTACCTGCTGCGCAAGGCTCGTGACCGAGCGCATGTGTTGGTCGGTCTGGCGATCGCCGTCGCCAATATCGACGAGGTGATCAAGCTCATCCGCACAGCGCCCGACCCGCAGACGGCGCGCGAGCAGTTGATGGAACGGCGTTGGCCGTCGCACGATGTCGCCCCGCTGATCCAGCTGATCGACGACCCGCGGCACCGCATCAATGAGGACGGCACCTACAACCTCTCCGAGGAACAGGCGCGCGCCATCCTTGAACTCCGCCTGCAGCGCCTGACCGCGCTTGGCCGCGACGAGATCGCCGACGAGTTGAACCAGATTGGCGCTGAAATCATTGATTTCCTTGATATTTTGTCGTCGCGTGCTCGCATTCAGCAGATCGTCAAGGACGAGTTGATCGCGGTCCGCGACGAGTTCGGCACGCCGCGCCGTACCGAGCTGAGCGACGGCGGTTCGGACATGGAAGACGAGGACCTGATCCAGCGCGAGGACATGGTCGTCACCGTCAGCCACACCGGCTACATCAAGCGCGTGCCGCTGTCGCTCTACCGGGCGCAGCGCCGCGGCGGCAAGGGCCGCTCGGGCATGTCGACCAAGGAAGAGGATTTCGTCACCCGGCTGTTCGTCGCCAACACGCATACGCCGGTGCTGTTCTTCTCCTCGCGCGGCATCGTCTACAAGGAAAAGGTCTGGCGGTTGCCGATCGGCAACCCGCAATCGCGCGGCAAGGCGCTGATCAATATGCTGCCGCTCGAACAGGGCGAGCGCATCACCACGATCATGCCGCTGCCGGAGGACGAAACCAGCTGGGGCGAGCTCGACGTGATGTTCGCCACCACGCGCGGTACCGTGCGCCGCAACAAGCTGTCCGACTTCGTCCAGGTCAACCGCAACGGCAAGATCGCCATGAAGCTGGAGGAAGAAGGCGACGAGATCCTCGGCGTCGAGACCTGCACCGACAATGACGACGTGCTGCTGACGGCAAATTCCGGCCAGTGCATCCGTTTCCGGGTGTCCGACGTGCGCGTCTTCCAGAGCCGCAATTCCGTCGGCGTGCGCGGCATAACCATGGCCGAGACGGATCGCATCATCTCCATGTCGGTGATTGAGAATGTCGATGCGTCACCCGCCGAGCGCGCCGCTTATCTGAAACGCGCGGCGGCGGAACGCCGCCTAGCCTCCGGCGCGGCGGGCGAGGAGGAAGAGATCGCGCTGACCAATGAGGAGATTGGCGAGGAAGCGGAGCTGTCCGACGAACGCTACGAGTTCCTCAAGGCGCATGAACAGCTTGTGCTGACAGTGACGGAGTATGGCTACGGCAAGCGCTCGTCGTCCTATGACTTCCGCCTGACCGGCCGCGGCGGCAAGGGCATCCGCGCGACCGACGTGTCGAAAGTCGCCGAGATCGGCCGGCTGGTCGCGACCTTCCCGATCGGCAATGACGATCAGATCATGCTGGTTTCGGACGGCGGTACCGTCATTCGCGTGCCGGTCAACGGCATACGTTTCGCCAGCCGCGCCACCAAGGGTGTGACGATCTTCAACACGGCCGAAGGCGAGAAGGTTGTCTCGGTAGAGCGGATTTCGGAGCCGCAGGCTGACGAGGAAGTCGAAGAAACGCCGTCTGGCGAGGCGGGCACCGATAGTACGGGCGAGAGCGAATAGGTCTGTAAGCGTCACCGGCCTTTTGGCCGGTGCCATCATGGTGGGACTAGTAGCGACGGTAGACGTTGCGCCGGGCGAAACCATCGAGCCGCTTGGTGTTGGCCTTGACGCGCACTCGCGCTGCTTCCTGGTGCAACCCGAACGCAGTCGCGATCAGCATGACGACGGTCATTGCAGTGGCAAGCATGTAGATCAGCATTTGCGTGTTCTCCTGCACTTACAACGGTAAGATGGGGATTTGGTTTCATCCCTTGAAGCGGCAACCTAGTGAACGCTGCGTGAAGCATTCGTGATTGTCGCATTCATCTGTCGTTCATCGGCGCAAAAAGGTTCACGGCTAGAGCGGTTCGCCGGTTCATAGGAAACGGCGAACCGCTCTATCTCTTTGTTTTGGCGCAATTCCGAATGGAAGGTTACGGCGAAGACGCCGAACTTAACCGCTCACACTTTCCTGGAATTGCTCTAGGCAATCGATGGGATTTGCCTTTGTTTGAGAGGCTCGCTAGAAGCCTGCCATGACCGAACGCACCGCCCTTTACGCCGGCTCCTTCGACCCGCTGACCAACGGCCACCTCGACGTGCTCAAGGCGTCGCTGGCGGTGGCCGACACCGTCTACGCGGCCATCGGCATTCATCCGGGCAAGAAGCCACTGTTTTCCTTCGAGGAACGCGTGGAGCTGATCGAAGCAGCCACCAAGGCGGAGTTCGGCCGCGACAGCGGTCGCATCAGGGTCGTTTCCTTCGACGGGCTGGTCATCGACGCCGCCCGCAAGCACGGCGCCTCGATCATGATCCGGGGCCTGCGTGACGGCACCGATCTCGATTACGAAATGCAGATGGCGGGCATGAACGAGACGATGGCGCCGGAATTGCAGACGGTTTTTCTGCCGGCGAGCCCTTCGGTGCGCACCATTACCGCCACACTTGTGCGCCAGATTGCATCCATGGGCGGCGACATCCGCCCATTCGTGCCGCAGGCCGTTGCCGGCGCGCTCACCGCCAAGTTCACCAAATAGGCTTTCCCGGAGATCCCCATGCAGCTGAAGAAGCTCGCTTCGTTCCTTGTCGTGCTTGTCGGCCTTTTCGCGGCATCCCTTTTCTCGGCATCCGGGCCGGTCGTCGCCGCCGACAACGAAAACACCATGATCGTGACGCTGAAGGACGGCGACGTGACCATCGCGCTGCGCCCCGATCTGGCGCCCAAGCATGTCGCGCAGATCAAGAAGCTGGTGCGTGACGGCGCCTATGACAATGTCGCCTTCCACCGCGTCATCGACGGCTTCATGGCGCAGACCGGCGACGTCAAATTCGGCAACATGAAGAAGGGTTTCAACCCGCAAGCCGTCGGCACCGGCGGTTCCGATCTGCCCGACCTGCCTGCCGAGTTCTCGCAGACCGAGAAATTCACGCGCGGCGCGATCGGCATGGCTCGTTCGCAGGATCCGAACTCGGCCAACTCGCAGTTCTTCATCATGTTCGCGCCGGCGCCGAACCTCGATGGCCAGTACACCATCGTCGGCAAGGTGGTCAGCGGCATGGATCTGGTCGACAAGATCAAGAAAGGCGACGAGGCCGACAACGGCACGGTCGCCGACCCGGACCGCATGATCAAGGTTCGCATCGCGGCCGACGGCAAATAACTCCCTCAATTCTCAAAGGATTTTCTGACATGGCTGAGATCAAGGACCGCGAGAACGCGCTCATCATGGAAACGACCAAGGGCCAGGTCGTCATCGAGATGTATCCCGAGCTTGCGCCGGGTCACGTCGCCCGCATCAAGGAGCTGGCGCGTGAAGGCGCCTATGACGGCGTGGTGTTCCACCGCGTTATCGACGGCTTCATGGCGCAGACCGGCGACGTCAAGTTTGGCAATTCCTCGAAGCCGACCTTCGCGCCGTCGCGCGCGGGTATGGGTGGCTCCGACAAGCCGGACCTGAAGGCCGAGTTCTCCAACGCCAATCACGGCCGTGGCGCCTGCTCGATGGCGCGCTCCCAGAACCCGAACTCGGCGAACTCGCAGTTCTTCATCTGCTTCGACGAGGCTGCCTTCCTCAACCGCCAGTACACGGTGTGGGGCCAGGTCGTCGAAGGCATGGAGAACGTCGACAAGATCAAGCGCGGCGAGCCGGTGCAGGACCCCGACAAGATCGTGTCGCTGAAAGTCGCGGCAGACGTCAAGTAAAGGCAAACGATGATGGGCGCAGTCTGGTCCCTGCTCGGCATCCTGTCCGGCGCCTTCATCGCCATCCAGGCGCCGATCAATTCGCAATTGGCGAAGGGCCTCGGCCTTCCCGTGGCGGCCGCAGCGTTCTCCTTCCTGTCCGGCGCCATCGTCCTCGGCATCATCTCCATCTCGGTGGTGAAGCTGCAGGGCATTTCGCTCGACTGGAAGGCGCCGGCGCCCTGGCTGTTCATCGCGGGCGGCATGCTCGGCGGCTTCTACGTGACGCTGTCGACGATCCTCACACCGCGTATCGGCGCGGCGGCGCTGATGGCCTTCCTGGTCGCCGGCCAGCTGATTGCCGGCATGCTGATCGATCGCGCCGGATTCCTTGGCGTGGCGGTGCGCGAAATCTCGCTTGGCCGCGTCGCCGGCGCCGTGCTGCTGCTTGCCGGGGCGCTGCTCATCCGGCTCTACTGATGCGCGTCGACCTGTTCGACTTCGACCTGCCGGAAGAGCGCATAGCGCTTCGCCCGGCGGAGCCGCGCGACAGCGCCAGGCTATTGGTCGTCAAACCGGGCGAAACGCCGCAGGACCGCACCGTCAGCGAATTGCCGTCGCTGCTTCGCGAAGGCGACGTGCTGGTTTTCAACGATACCAAGGTCATCCCGGCACAGCTGAAGGGCCTTCGCAGGCGTGGCGAAGCCGTGGCGCAGGTCGACGCGACACTGCATATGCGCGTGGCGCCCGACCGCTGGCGGGCCTTCATGCGGCCGGGCAAGCGCATTGCCGCCGGCGACCGCATCCATTTCGGCCATGACGGCAATTCCTGTTTCCTCGGCCAGCTTGACGCCACGGTGATCGAGAAAGGCGAAGCGGGCGAGGCGCTGCTCGGCTTCGATCTCTCCGGGCCATTTCTCGACGAAGCGCTGCATGCTGTCGGCCATATCCCGCTGCCGCCCTATATCGCCTCGAAGCGTGATGACGACGATCGCGACCGCGCAGACTACCAGACAATCTATGCCAAGGAAGAGGGTGCGGTCGCTGCACCCACCGCCGGCCTGCATTTCACGCCGGAGCTCTTTGCCGCGCTCGACGCCAAGGGGATCGAGCGCCGTTTCGTCACGCTGCATGTCGGCGCCGGCACCTTCCTGCCGGTGAAGGCCGACGACACGGCCGATCACAAGATGCATGCCGAGACCGGCTCGGTGAGCCCGGACACGGCGGAGGCGCTCAACGCGGCCAAGGCGCGGGGAGGGCGGATCATCGCCGTCGGCACCACATCGCTGCGCCTGCTTGAGAGCGCGGCGCGCGAAGACGGCGGCATCGAGCCCTGGTCCGGGCCGACCGATATCTTCATCACGCCCGGCTATCGTTTTCGAACAGCCGATATGCTGATGACCAATTTCCATCTGCCGCGCTCGACGTTGTTCATGCTGGTCTCGGCCTTCAGCGGTCTGGAGACGATGCGTTCGGCCTATGCGCATGCCGTCGAGAGCCGCTACAGGTTCTACTCCTATGGGGACGCCAGCCTGCTTTTCCGAGCGGAGACGAGCGATGGACGATGATCTCGACGGCATGGACCGCGATACCCTGATCGCGGAAGTGAAGAAGCTGCGCGCCGGTATCCGCGCGCACCGCGATGCGACCGGCCACGATCTGTGCTGGCATCACCCGGATCTCTGGGACCTGCTGCCGGAAAAGACCGAGCCGGCGATCGCGGTGCCGCCCTGGCCGAAATTCATGCGCGGCTGCATCCGCTACCGGCAGTCGCTCGACGAGCAGGCGCCCGGCGCGCCGGTGCACGACAAGGAATTCGATGGCTGAAATTTTCTCCTTCAAGCTGCTCGCCACCGACGGCAAGGCGCGGCGCGGCCTTGTCTCGATGCCGCGCGGCGAGATCCGCACGCCGGCCTTCATGCCGGTCGGCACCGGCGGCACCGTCAAGGCCATGTATATGGACCAGGTGCGTGGCGTCGGCGCCGACATCATCCTCGGCAACACCTATCATTTGATGCTGCGGCCGGGCGCCGAGCGCGTCGCGAAGCTTGGTGGCCTGCATGAATTCGCGCGCTGGCCATTCCCGGTCCTGACCGACAGCGGCGGCTTCCAGGTGATGTCGCTGTCGAAGCTGAGGAAGCTCACCGAAAAGGGCGTCACCTTCCGCTCGCATATCGACGGCGCGGCTTACGAAATGTCGCCGGAGCGGTCGATCGAGATCCAGGGGCTGCTCGATTCCGACATCCAGATGCAGCTCGACGAATGCACCGCGCTTCCGGCCAAGCCCACGGAGATCGAGCGGGCGATGGAATTGTCGCTGCGCTGGGCTGAGCGCTGCAAGGTGGCGTTCGGCGACCAGCCGGGTAAGGCGATGTTCGGCATCGTCCAGGGCGGCGACAGCGCGGCCTTGCGTGTGCGTTCGGCGCAGGCGCTGAAGGCGATGGAGCTTAAAGGCTATGCCGTCGGTGGGCTGGCGGTCGGCGAGCCGCAATCGGTGATGCTGGAGATGCTCGACATCACCTGCCCGGAACTGCCGGCCGACAGACCGCGCTACCTGATGGGCGTCGGCACGCCCGACGATATATTGAAATCGGTGGCGCGCGGCATCGACATGTTCGACTGCGTGATGCCGACCCGCGCCGGCCGCCACGGCCTGGCCTATACGCGCCGAGGCAAAGTCAATCTCAGAAACGCCCGCCATGCCGACGATCCGAGGCCGCTCGACGAGGAAAGCGATTGCCCGGCCGCACGCGACTATTCACGCGCCTATCTGCATCATCTGGTGCGATCGCAGGAATCGCTCGGCGCCATGCTGCTGACCTGGAACAACCTGTCCTACTATCAGAAGCTGATGCAGGACATCCGGGCGGCCATCGAGGCTCAGGCATTTGAGGCGCGGGCTGCGGAGATTTCAGAAGGCTGGGCGCGGGGCGATATTCCGGCGCTGTGACGCCTCAGGCACTGACCGAGGTCGAGGCGCGCAGGCTGCAGCCGGTGATCTTGAAACTGCCGTCGGATTGCTGCTGCAGCGTATAGACCGCCTCATAGTCCTTGCCGTCGGGCCCGACGATCAGCACCTGCTGGACGATCGAACCAGGCCCGGTCTGCTCGACCTTGCCGAAGGAATAGGATTGAGGCTTTCGCACCGGCGCGTAGCCGTTCGTCACCATGTTCATGAAGGTGTCGACGGTCGGAAAGATCTGCTTCACGTTCGGCGCCGCGAAGCTGTAGGCGGCGGCGCCGTCGTTGGCGATGAAGGCCTTCAGCTGGCTGTCGATGACCGTCTGCGCGGCCTTGACGTCAGCATCGCCGGCGAAGGCAAGCGAGGCTATCAGCATTGGAACAAGAGCTAATGCGAACAATGCGCGGCGCATGGCCTGCCTCCGGAATTCGCTTGGCGAACGCACTCTAACATACGCGCCGCGGCGCGACCTGGTTTCATCGATGTCCGAAGATTTCGCCATTAATGCATGTCGCCCAGAAGTGTGCTGCGGTTCTGGGACAACGACATGCATCAAAACAAAGATTTAAAGCGCGTCGCCTGAACCTGTCTCAGCGCGACGCGCTTTAAGCGCCAGGAGGCACGATTGGGCACTCTTGGGGGCGCGTAGCGCGCGATGCTTGAAAGGCGGGCGGCAGTCTGCCACAAGGGCCGCTTGTTCGCTTAGACTGACAGGACCGGCACATGAAGGCGTTTTTCGTGCAGATAAAGTGCGATCTGGGCAAGGCCTATGAGGTCGCCAGCGCGCTCGCCGATGCCGAGATCGCTTCCGAAATCTACTCGACCGCCGGCAATTACGACCTGCTCGCCAAATTCTATGTCGATGACGAGGAGGATGTCGGCCACTTCGTCAACGAGCGGGTGCAGATTCTGCCTGGAATCAAGGACACCTTCACCATCGTCACCTTCCGAGCGTTTTGATCGGGAGGCGATTGCCCGACCGCAAGGCATGGCCTGACCTGGCATCGGCCGCGCTGCCTTAATCTTAGGCAATTTGCATAGAGTGGCCACCACGGCTTCCTAAATCATCGATTGCGCTTGATTTTCTCCGGCGAGGCCAGTGAAATGCTCTCAGAGGGGAGTACGCGATTGGCAGCGTTCGACGAAATGCTTCCGGAAGTCTCCGGATTGAGAAGACCTTATGAGGCTTACGATCGCTGGCTGAAGGAGCAGGACCCAGCCAGGCTTACCCAGAAAATGCAGGATGCCGAGCGCGTCTTCCGCAAGACCGGCATCACCTTCGCCGTCTATGGCGAGCAGGAAGCTTCCGAGCGGCTGATACCTTTCGACATCGTGCCGCGCATCCTTGCCGGCCAGGAATGGCGCCGGCTGACGCAAGGCATCGAGCAACGCGTTCAGGCGCTGAACGCCTTTCTCGACGACATCTACCATCGCCAGGAGATTCTGCGCGCCGGGCGCGTGCCGAGGGAGCTTGTCGCCAAGAACGAGGCTTTCCTGCCCGAGATGATCGGCGTCAGGCCGCCGGCCGGCGTCTATACCCATATCATCGGCGTGGACATCGTGCGCATCTCGGAGAACGAATTCTACGTTCTGGAAGACAATGCCCGTACACCCTCCGGCGTCTCCTACATGCTGGAGAACCGCGAGACGATGATGCAGCTCTTCCCGGAGCTGTTCCAGAAGATCAAGGTGCGGCCGGTCGAGGACTATCCGCAGCTTCTGCGCCAGTCGCTCGCCGCGGTGAGGCCGCAAAGCACCAAGGGCGCGCCGACCATCGCTGTGCTTACGCCGGGTTCCTACAACTCGGCCTATTTCGAACATGCCTTCCTTGCCGACCAGATGGGCGTGCAGCTTGTCGAAGGGCAGGATCTGCGCGTCGTCGACGGCCATGTCGCGATGCGAACGACCGAGGGCTACAAGCAGATCGACGTGCTCTACCGGCGCGTCGACGACAATTTCCTCGATCCGCTGACTTTCCGCCCGGACTCCGCGCTTGGCGTGCCGGGCATCATGGATGTCTACCGCGCCGGCAACATCACCATCGCCAATGCGCCAGGCACCGGCATCGCCGACGACAAGGCGATCTATTCCTATATGCCGGAGATCGTCGAGTTCTACACCGGCCGCAAGGCGATCCTCGGCAACATCCCGACCTGGCGCTGCTCGGAGCCGGACAGCCTCAAATATGTGCTCGAGCACATCCACGAACTCGTCATCAAGGAAGTGCACGGGTCCGGCGGTTACGGCATGCTGGTCGGCCCGGCGGCGACCAAGAAGGAATGCCAGGATTTTGCCAAGAAGCTGGCGGCCAAGCCATCGAACTACATCGCCCAGCCGACGCTGGCGTTGTCAACCTGCCCTATCCTGACCGAAAAGGGCCTGTCACCGCGCCATGTCGACCTAAGGCCCTATGTGCTTGTTTCGGATCGCATCCAGATCGTGCCCGGCGGCCTGACGCGCGTTGCCCTGAAGGAGGGTTCCTTGGTGGTCAATTCCTCACAAGGGGGTGGCACAAAGGATACGTGGGTACTCGATGACTGAGCCGGGCAGGGAGACGCAACAATCATGAAACGCACTCTTCCCTATTCGCTATTCGCTACTCTCTATTCGCTAGCCCTAGGGGCCTGACATGCTTCTCGGCCGCACCGCAAACGGTCTTTACTGGATGAACCGCTATATCGAGCGGGCCGAAAACATGGCGCGCCTCGTCGATGCGGGACTGCGCATGGCGCTGACGCGCACGCAGAGCGCGTCGGAGGAATGGAACTCGGTACTGCTCAGCGCCGGCTCTGACGTCACTTTTTCCCAGAAATATCAGGACTATACGGCTGCAAACGTCTCCGACTTCCTGCTGCGCGACATCTCGAACCCGTCGAGCACGATGTCGTCGATCGAGACGGCGCGCAACAATGCCCGCATGGTGCGAACGGCGCTGACGCGCGAGACCTGGGAAAGCATCAACGAAGCCTGGATGTCGCTGAAGCGCATGCTGGCACGGCCGATCGACGAGCGCGACCTGCCGACGGTGCTCGATGCCATCAAGCGCGAGACGGCGCTTATCCGCGGTTCGTTCTACGGCACGATGCTGCGCAACGAGATTTTCGATTTCTCGCAGCTCGGCACCTATGTCGAACGCGCCGACAACACGGCGCGCATCCTCGACGTGAAATACTATGTGCTGCTGCCGTCGCTTTCCTGGGTCGGCTCGACGCTGGACAACTACCAATGGGAGTCGATCCTGCGCTCGGTGTCGGCGCACCGCTCCTATCGCTGGGTTTATGAAGCCGACTACAAGCCGACGAATATTGCCGACTATCTGATCCTCAATGTGCGCATGCCGCGCTCGCTGACCTTCTGCTACCGCTTCCTCGGCGAGCACCTGAAATTCCTCGCCGACGATTATGGCGAGCGCCATGCATGCCATGGCACGGCCGACAAAATCCAGACACTGCTCAAGAAGGGCTCGATCAAGGATATATTCGACCACGGCCTGCACGAGTTCCTGGCCGAGTTCATTCGCGACAACACCAGGCTGGGCGACGAGATCGCCCAGGATTACCGGTTCAATTGAGTAGAGCTGAGGGCGGGCGTCATGCGGCTCAAGATCTCCCATCGCACCGAGTATCATTACGATGCGCCGGTACAGTATCTGCTGCAGCGGCTGCGCCTGCTGCCCATGAGTGGGCGCACACAGACCGTCGGCTCCTGGACGATCAAGGTAGAAGGCGCGCGCGAGGAGGTGCGCTTTACCGACCATTTCGGCAACGACACGCGGCTGGTGAGCGCCGAGAGCGGCCACAGCACGATCACTGTCGAGGCTGCAGGAGAAGTGACCACGCATGACACGGCAGGCATAACGGGCCCGCATCAGGGCTTCGCGCCGCTCTGGCTGTTCGCGCAGCAGACGCAACTCACCACCGCCGGCGCGGGCATACGTGAACTCGCCGGCATGCTCGGCCAGGGAACCGAGATCGAGCGGCTGCACCGGCTGATGGGGGCTATCAGCGAACGGGTCACCTACAGACCGGGCACGACCAGCGTCGTGACGCCGGCCGAGGAAGCCCTGGCGCTGAAGTCCGGCGTCTGTCAGGACCACAGCCACATCTTCATCGCCGCGGCCGGGGTGCTCGGCTTTCCGGCCCGCTATGTCAGCGGCTATCTGATGATGGATGCGACCGTCGAGCAGGCGGCCAGCCACGCCTGGGCCGAAGCCTATGTCGTAGGGCTTGGATGGGTTGCCTTTGACCCGGCGAACGGTATCTCTCCCGACGAGCGCTATGTGCGGGTGGCGACGGGGCGCGACTACCGCGATGCCTCGCCCGTGTCGGGGATACTGCTGGGGCAGGCGCAAGAGAAGCTTGCCGTCACCGTCACGGTAGAGCAGTAATCTCCGCAAGATTCTGTGCCAGAAGATATGCCATGACCTATTGTGTCGGCCTCAAGATCGATCGCGGCCTCGTGTTCATGTCGGACACGCGTACCAATGCCGGCATGGATTCGATCTCGACCTTCAGGAAGATGCACGTCTGGGAACAGCCCGGTGAGCGTGTCATCGTGCTGATGTCGGCGGGCAACCTTGCCACGACGCAGGCCGTGGTCAGCCTGCTCGACGAGCGCAACAAGGCGGTCAGCGACCGCCACGAGAAGCTGCTCGAGACGCCGTCCATGTACCAGACGGTGCGGCTGGTCGGCGACACGGTCAAGGAAGTGATCGCGCATGCGTCGCCGGACGGCGAGAAGGCGGATTCCTATTTCAATGCCTCCTTCATCCTCGGCGGCCAGATCAAGGGCAGCCCGCCGAGGCTGTTCATGATCTATCCGGAAGGCAATTTCATCGAATCGACCGACGACACGCCGTTCTTCCAGATCGGCGAGACCAAATACGGCAAGCCGATCATCATCCGTGCCTATGACCGGGCGATGAGCCTGGCCGAGACGGTGAAGCTGCTTCTGGTTTCCTTCGACTCGACGCTGAAATCCAATCTTTCGGTCGGGTTGCCGCTCGATCTGCTGTTCCTGGAAAAGGATGCGTTCAAGGTCGGGCTGAACCGGCGGATCGCCCAGGACGATCCTTATTACCGCACCATTTCCGACGGCTGGTCCAGCGCGCTGAAAGTCGCCTTTTCAAATCTGCCGGATTTTCCGGGGTAGGGCCTGTCGATACCACCGTTGCTTCGTTATATTTAACATGTTAAGCAAAAGCTGAGAACCGTTCGGCTGGCCGGCACATCCGAGCGGCTGGTGGGAGGAAAATATGGACAATGAGGAATTCCGCGACTGGTCGAGGCGGGCGGCCGATTGGGGCGTCGATTACCGCGCCGGCCTGCGCGACCGCCCGGTGCGGCCGGCAAGCGCGCCGGGGGAGATTTTTGAGAGTATCGAGGCCTCGCCACCCGAAATGCCCGAGCCGATGGAAAAGATCTTCGCCGATTTTGAAGCGAAGATCGTGCCGGGCATGACGCATTGGCAGCATCCGCGTTTCTTCGCTTATTTCCCGGCCAATGCGGCGCCGGTTTCGGTCGTGGCGGAATATCTGGTCTCGGCAATGGCGGCGCAGTGCATGCTGTGGCAAACCTCGCCCGCGGCGACCGAACTGGAGACACGCATCGTCGACTGGATGCGCCAGGCGCTTGGCCTGCCGGAAGGCTTTTCCGGCGTCATCCAGGATTCGGCGTCGTCGGCGACGCTTGCCGCCGTGCTCACAATGCGCGAGCGGACGCTCGACTGGCAGGGCAACAAAAAGGGCCTGGCGGGGCTGGGCAGGCTGCGCATCTATTCCTCCGACCAGGTCCATACATCGATCGACCGCGCCATCTGGGTCTCCGGCATCGGTGAGGAAAACCTCGTCCGCATCCCGGTTGTCGGACGCTTCCGTGCGATGGATACGACGGCGCTTGAGGTAGCGATCATCGCCGATCGCAAAGCCGGCATGTTGCCTGCCGGTATCATCGCCTGCGTCGGCGGTACCAGCACGGGCGGCACAGACGACATTGCGGCCGTAGCGGCTGTCGCGAAACGGCATGGACTCTATCTGCATGTCGACGCAGCCTGGGCGGGATCGGCGATGATCTGTCCGGAATACCGGCATTTCTGGGCCGGCGTCGAAGGCGCCGATTCGATTGTCTTCAATCCGCACAAATGGCTCGGCGCCCAGTTCGATTGCTCGATCCAGTTCGTGCGCCAGCCGGAAGACCTGGTGCGCACGCTGGCGATCAAGCCGGACTATCTGAAGACGCGCGGCCATGACGGCATCATCAACTATTCGGAATGGTCGGTGCCGCTGGGGCGCCGCTTCCGCGCGCTGAAACTCTGGTTCCTGCTGCGCGCGCATGGGCTCGAAGGCTTGCGCACCATGATCCGCAACCATGTCGCCTGGAGCGAAGGGCTTGCCGCACGGCTGGCCAAGGAAACGGATTTCGAGATCAGTAGCGAGCCGATGCTGTCGCTTTTCTCGTTCCGGCATCGCGCGGCAGCGGGCATCGATCCTGACGAGCACAATCTGTACATGGTCGATGCCATCAATGCCGATGGGCGCATTTACCTGACGCAAACACGGGTCGATGGGCGCGTGGCGATCCGCTTCCAGGCCGGCCAGTTCGAATCGACTGCAGCTGATGTCGATGCGGCGTTCGACGTCATAACCGAGATTGCCCGGCGCCCATCCTGAGGCAGCAAACGTGTTACGCACTGGTTTGCCTTTCGCAATCATATGATTTTCGTTAGCCGGCTTATGCCTTTTCTTCGCTTTCGTTTTCCGATATAGACGGAAAAAACGAAAATGGGAGGATACCGGATGTTTCTTTCGCCACGCCATGCCGAAATCATCCAGATGGCGAAAGACCATGGCCGGGTGCTGGTCGATGACCTTGCGACGCATTTCAACGTCACGCCGCAGACCATCCGCAAGGACCTCAACGATCTGTGCGATCAGCGCCTGCTTACACGGATCCATGGCGGCGCGCTGTTCCCGTCCGGCATCGAGAACATGGAGTATGAGGCGCGGCGCAAGATCGCCGCCGACGAGAAGGAAGCGATCGGTAGCGCCGCGGCAAGACTGATCCCCGACAATGCCTCGCTGTTCATCAATATCGGCACCACGACCGAGGCCGTCAGCAAGGCGTTGCTCGACCATAGCGGGCTCATGGTTATTACCAATAACATCAATGTCGCCAATAGGATGCGCATCTATCCTACGATCGAGGTGGTGATCGCAGGCGGCGTGGTGCGCGGCTCCGACGGCGGCGTCGTCGGCGAGGCGGCGGTCGATTTCATCCGCCAGTTCAAGGTCGACTACGCCGTCATCGGCGCCTCGGCGATCGACCATGACGGCGCGCTGCTCGACTTCGATTTCCGCGAGGTGAAGGTGGCGCAGGCCATCATCGCCAATGCCCGCCATGTCATTCTGGTCTCCGACCAGACCAAGTTCGAGCGCACGGCGCCGGTTCGCATCGGCCATCTTTCGCAGGTGAATACCTTCATCACCGATCGTTGCGAGATCGCCTCGATCCGCAGGATCTGCGAGGAGACCGAGGTCCGGCTGATCGAGACAGCGCTGGAATAGGCTCCTGTCGCGGCTGACTCACGCAGCCGTGATATTTCGTTTGACATTCGGTTTGAGTTCGAAATAATTCCGCTACGGTTTCGTAAAACAAAAAAATGGTGCAATGCGAAATCGTTGGAGGAACTTTTGGACGCATCTCCGATCCATGACATTTTCGTCATCGGCGGCGGCATCAATGGCTGCGGCATAGCCCGCGACGCCGTCGGCCGCGGATTTTCGGTATACCTCGCCGAGATGAACGATCTGGCCAGCGGAACCTCGTCAGGCTCGACCAAGCTGATCCATGGCGGGCTGCGCTATCTCGAATTCTACGAGTTCCGGCTGGTGCGCGAAGCGCTGATGGAGCGCGAGATTCTGTGGAAGAACGCGCCGCACATCATCTGGCCGATGCGCTTCGTGCTGCCTTACGCCAAGGGTCTCAGGCCCGCCTGGCTGATCCGGCTCGGACTTTTCCTCTACGATCACATCGGCGGGCGCAAGCTGCTGCCGGCGACGAAGACGCTGGACATGGCTAGCGATCCGGCGGGCAAGCCGCTCAAACCATTGTTCCGCAAGGCATTCGAATATTCCGACGGTTGGGTCAACGATGCGCGCCTGGTGGCGCTGAACGCCCGCGACGCCGCCGACCGGGGCGCCATTGTCCGCACCCGCACCAGGGTTGTCAGCGCGCGGCGCGACGGCGCGCTTTGGACTATAAAAGTGCAAAATGTGCTTACCGGTGAGACCGAGGAGGTTCGCGCGCGGCTTCTGGTCAACGCCGCCGGCCCGTGGGTCGATCACGTGCTCTCGACCGCCGTCGGCCAGAACGACGTCCACAATGTCCGCCTCGTGCAGGGCAGCCATATCGTCATCAACAAGAAGTTCGACGATCCACGCGCCTATTTCTTCCAGAACAAGGACGGTCGCATCATCTTCGCCATTCCTTACGAGGAAGAATTCACCCTGATCGGCACCACCGACCGAGACTATCCCGGCGATCCGCATGACGTGAAGATATCCGATACCGAGATCGACTATCTCTGCGCCGCGGCAAGCGAATATTTCGCGCAACCGGTGAAACGCTCCGACATCGTCTGGACCTATTCGGCGGTGCGCCCGCTGTATGACGACGGCGCCTCGAAGGCGCAGGAGGCGACGCGCGACTATGTTCTGAAGGCCGATGGCGGGGAGGGCGCCGCCCCCTTGCTCAACGCCTTCGGGGGCAAGATCACGACCTTCCGCCGGCTGGCGGAATCGATGCTGGAGAAGATCGAAGGGTTTCTCGGCAAGCGCGGCAAGCCGTGGACGCATGACGCGCCATTGCCGGGCGGCGATTTTCCGGCGACCGGTTTCGATGCCCAGGTCGCGAGGCTCAAGAACACCTATCCGTTCCTCGACCAGCGGCTGGCGCGCCGGTTCACCCGGCTTTACGGCACGCGCGCGGAAAAGCTGCTCGGGCTCGCCAGGTCGAACGCCGATCTCGGCCGCAATTTCGGCGCCGACCTCTTTGAGGCGGAAGTCCGCTACCTGGCTGAAAATGAATGGGCGGTCACCGCCGAGGACGTGCTGTGGCGCCGCACCAAGCGCGGCCTGCATTTCAGCCGCGAGCAGACGGCTTCACTGGAAGAATTCATGCGTGGACTGAGCAGCCGTCATGTCGCGGCCGCGGAATGAAGATCTGCCGCTGATGCGCAAGGCCTGGGAGGAGGCGTGATGTTGGAGCTGAGGAACGTGACGAAGACGGTCGGCGCGCAGGAGCATATCCGCGACGTGTCGCTGACGCTTCAGCACGGCTCGCTGAATGTCCTGCTCGGACCGACGCTTTCCGGCAAGACCAGCCTGATGCGGCTGATGGCCGGTCTCGATGCGCCGACCTCCGGCTCGGTGTGGTTCGACGGCAAGGACGTGACCGGACAGAAGGTGCAGAAGCGCAACGTCGCCATGGTCTACCAGCAGTTCATCAACTATCCGGCGATGACGGTCTACGAGAATATCGCCTCGCCGCTTCGGGTTGCAGGCGTCGACCAAGCCAGGATCGACAAGGAGGTGCGCAACGCCGCGGCTCTGCTGAAGCTCACACCCTATCTCGACCGCACGCCGCTCAGCCTGTCCGGCGGCCAGCAGCAGCGCACCGCGCTTGCCCGCGCCATCGTCAAGAATGCCAGCCTGGTGCTGCTCGACGAGCCTTTGGCCAATCTCGACTACAAGCTGCGCGAGGAATTGCGGGCCGAGCTGCCGAAGATCTTTGCCGCTGCCGGCACCATCTTCGTCTATGCCACCACCGAACCGCACGAGGCGCTGCTTCTGGGCGGCAATACGGCTACACTTTCGGAAGGCCGCGTCACGCAATTTGGCCCGACCGTCGAAGTGTTCCGCAAACCGGTCGACCTGATGACGGCACGGACCTTCGCCGATCCGCCGCTCAACACCATCGTGCTCTCGAAGAAGGGCCCGGACTTCCTGCTCGAAGGCGGCGTCAAGCTGCCGGTGCCGCCGGAGCTCACCCTCTCTCCGGACGCGAGCTACACGATCGGCTTCCAGCCGCATCATCTGTCGCTGGAGCGACCGAACGCCAGCGCCGTGCCGGTGCGGGCGAAGGTCACCATCACCGAGATCACCGGCTCGGAAAGCTTCGTCCATCTCGACTTCGCCGATGCGCGCTGGGTGATGCTTGCGCATGGCATCCTCGACTTCGAGACGGACGACGAAGTCGAGGTGTACATCGATCCGCGCCACATCATGGTTTTCGACCAGAACGGCCGTGCCGTGACGGCGTCGAAGCTGGCGGCCTGAGGAGCAAACCATGGCGCGCATCGAGGTCAACCATATCCGCCACTCCTACCTGCCCAACCCGCAGAAGGACCAGGATTTCGCGCTGAAGGAGGTGCATTACACCTTCGAGGATGGCGGCGCCTATGCGCTGCTCGGGCCGTCGGGCTGCGGCAAGACGACCTTGCTCAACATCATTTCGGGACTGCTGCACCCCTCGCACGGCAAATTGCTGTTCAACGGCCGGGACGTGACCAATCTGTCGACGCAGGAGCGAAATATCGCGCAGGTGTTCCAGTTCCCGGTCATCTACGACACGATGACCGTCTACGACAATCTGGCCTTCCCGCTGCGCAATCGCCGCGTGCCGGAGGCGGACGTCGACCGCAAGGTGCGCGAGACGCTGGACATGATCGATCTCGCCTCTATGGCGAACCGGAAGGCGCGCCGGCTGACGGCCGACCAGAAGCAAAAAATCTCGCTTGGCCGCGGCCTGGTGCGCTCCGACGTCAACGCCATCCTGTTCGACGAGCCGCTGACCGTCATCGACCCGCATATGAAGTGGGTGCTGCGCTCGCAGTTGAAGCAACTGCATCGCCGCTTCGGCTACACTATGGTCTATGTCACCCACGATCAGACCGAGGCGCTGACCTTCGCCGACCAGGTCGTGGTCATGTATGACGGCGGCATCGTGCAGATCGGCACGCCGGCGGAACTGTTCGAGCGCCCGAGCCACACCTTCGTCGGCTATTTCATCGGTTCGCCCGGCATGAACGTGCTGCCGGTATCGCTCGAAGGCAGGACGGCGAAACTCGGTGCGCAGCGCATCGAACTGCCCGGCGTACCCAAGGCCGGGGCCGGCGCCGTCGAGCTCGGTATCCGGCCGGAATATGTGCGGCTCGGCCGTGAAGGCATGGCTGTGCAGGTCAGCAAGGTCGAGGACGTCGGCCGCCACAAGGTCGTGCGCGCCAATCTCGAGGGTAAGGAGATCGCGGCCGTCATCAGTGAGGACGACGAGGTTCCCGCCGAACCGAAAGTCCGCTTCGATCCGGCTGGCATCAACATCTATGCCGATTCCTGGCGCGTCGAGATGGGGGCTTAGATGGACAAGACCTGGAACAACAAGGCCTGGTTCCTCGTCCTGCCGGTGCTGGTGCTGGTGGCGTTCTCGGCCGTCATCCCGCTGATGACGGTCGTCAATTATTCGGTGCAGGACACGTTCGGCAACAACGTTTTCTTCTGGGCCGGCACGGAATGGTTCGAGGAGCTGCTGCACTCCGACCGCTTCTGGGAAGCGATGGTGCGCAACCTGCTCTTCTCCTTCATCATCCTGGCGATCCAGGTGCCGCTTGGCATCTTCATCGCGCTCAACATGCCGAAGAAGGGCTGGGGCGTGCCGGTCTGCCTGGTGCTGATGGCGCTGCCGCTTCTGGTTCCGTGGAACGTGGTCGGCACGATCTGGCAGGTGTTCGGCCGAAACGACATCGGCCTGCTCGGTTACTACGTGAACGCGCTCGGCATCGACTACAATTATGTGCAGGACCCGATCGACGCCTGGGTCACCGTCATCATCATGGATGTCTGGCACTGGACCAGCCTGGTCGTGCTGCTCTGCTATGCCGGCCTGGTCTCTATCCCCGACGCCTTCTACCAGGCGGCCAAGATCGACGGCGCTTCGCGCTGGGCGGTGTTCCGCTACATCCAACTGCCGAAGATGCAGCGCGTGCTTCTGATCGCGGTGCTTTTGCGCTTCATGGACTCCTTCATGATCTATACCGAGCCCTTCGTCGTCACCGGCGGCGGCCCCGGCAATTCAACGACCTTCCTGTCGATCGACCTGGTCAAGACGGCACTCGGCCAGTTCGATCTCGGTCCGGCGGCGGCCATGTCGCTGATCTATTTCCTGATCATCCTGTTGTTGTCGTGGGTGTTCTACACCGTGATGACCAACTACGACGCGGAGCGCTGATATGGCGGGCGCCAACGAGACGACACGCGTAAGCGAAGCGGCGATCACCGAGGTCGGCAGCACGCTGTCGCAGGACGAGGTGGCGAAGCTGATGCGCCGCCGCGGCGAGGAATCGCGCTGGTGGTGGATCGTGCCGACGATCTACATCATCGTGCTTCTGCTGCCGATCTACTGGCTCATCAACATGAGCTTCAAGACCAATGCGGAGATCGTCTCGTCGCTGACGCTGTTCCCGCATAATCCGACATTGGCAAACTATCGCACCATCTTCACCGATGCCTCCTGGTACTCGGGCTACATCAACTCGATCACCTATGTGGTGATGAACATGGTGATATCGGTGGCGGTCGCGCTGCCGGCGGCCTATGCTTTCTCGCGCTACCGCTTCCTCGGCGACAAGCACCTGTTCTTCTGGCTGCTCACCAACCGCATGGCGCCGCCGGCGGTGTTCGCTTTGCCGTTCTTCCAGCTCTATTCGGCCTTCGGCCTGATCGACACGCATATCGCGGTGGCGCTGGCGCACTGCCTGTTCAACGTGCCGCTGGCGGTGTGGATCCTCGAAGGCTTCATGTCCGGCGTGCCCAAGGAAATCGACGAGACAGCCTATATCGACGGCTATTCCTTCCCGCGCTTTTTCGTCAAGATCTTCATGCCGCTGATCGCCAGCGGCATCGGCGTCGCCTGCTTCTTCTGCTTCATGTTCTCTTGGGTGGAGCTCTTGATCGCGCGCACGCTGACCACGACCGCCGCCAAGCCGATCGCCGCCACCATGACCCGCACGGTCTCGGCCGCCGGCATGGACTGGGGCCTGCTCGCCGCCGCCGGCGTGCTGACGCTGATCCCCGGCGCCTTGGTCATCTGGTTCGTGCGAAACTATATCGCCAAGGGCTTTGCCCTGGGGAGGGTCTAAGCCATGAACCTCGACTTCTCCTGGATGGCGTGGACGTGGCCGACGGCCGCCTTCTTCATCGTCATCGCGCTGATGCTGTGCGGCATGGGCGTCTGGGAATATGTCTCGCCGGGCGGCAATCCGCGCATCGGCGTGCTGCGCTTCGAGACGACGCGCGGCGACCGTCTTTTCCTGTCGCTGCTCGGCAGCGCCTTCATCCATCTCGCTTGGCTGGGTCTTGTCGGACCCAACCTGTGGTGGGCTCTCGCTCTCTCCGTGGTCTACGCCATTGGCGTGTTCCGATACGTATAGAGGGGGAATTGCCGGAGCGGCCGCGTGCTGGCGGCCGCCCGGATCGAACTTGAAACCGAAAGTCTGGAGGAGACACATGCGACGGCAATTTCTAATATCGACGACCGCCCTTGCCCTATTGGTCGGAGCGGGTCACGCCTATGCCGGAATGGACGAGGCAAAAGCCTTTCTCGACAAGGAGATAGGTGACCTGTCGACGCTTCCACGCGCCGACCAGGAAAAGGAAATGCAGTGGTTCATCGACGCAGCCAAGCCGTTCGCCGGCATGGACATCAAGGTCGTCTCGGAAACCATCGCCACCCATCAGTACGAGTCACAGGTGCTGGCACCGGCCTTCTCCGCCATCACCGGCATCAAGGTCACGCATGACGTCATCCAGGAAGGCGACGTCGTCGAGAAGATCCAGACCCAGATGCAGACCGGCCAGAACCTCTATGACGGCTGGGTCAACGACTCCGACCTGATCGGCACGCATTGGCGCTACCAGCAGGTGCGCAACCTGACCGACTGGATGGCGAATGAGGGCAAGGATGTCACCAATCCGAACCTCGATCTGAAGGATTTCATCGGCACGTCGTTCACGACGGCGCCCGACAAGAAGCTCTATCAGCTCCCCGACCAGCAGTTCGCGAACCTCTACTGGTTCCGCTACGACTGGTTCAACGACGAGAAGAACAAGGCCGACTTCAAGGCCAAATACGGCTACGACCTCGGCGTTCCCGTCAACTGGTCGGCTTATGAGGACATCGCCGAGTTCTTCACCGGCCGCGAGATCGACGGCAAGAAGGTCTATGGCCACATGGACTACGGCAAGAAGGACCCGTCGCTCGGCTGGCGGTTCACCGACGCCTGGCTGTCCATGGCCGGCAATGGCGACAAGGGCATTCCGAACGGTCTGCCCGTCGACGAATGGGGCATCAAGGTCGACGAGAATTCGCGTCCTGTCGGCTCCTGCACGGCGCGCGGCGGCGACACCAATGGTCCGGCCGCCGTCTACTCGATCCAGAAGTACCTCGACTGGCTGAAGGCCTACGCACCGGCCGAAGCCCAGGGTATGACCTTCTCCGAATCCGGCCCGGTGCCGGCGCAGGGCGCGGTCGCGCAGCAGATCTTCTGGTACACCGCCTTCACCGCTTCGATGGTCGATGCCGGCGCCAAGGCGGTGCTGAACGACGACGGCACGCCGAAGTGGCGCATGGCGCCGTCGCCGCACGGCGTCTACTGGAAGGACGGCATGAAGCTCGGCTACCAGGACGTGGGTTCCTGGACGCTGATGAAGTCGACGCCGGACGACCGCGCCAAGGCCGCCTGGCTCTATGCGCAGTTCGTCACCTCGAAGACGGTCGACGTGAAGAAGAGCCATGTCGGCTTGACCTTCATCCGCGAGAGCACGATCCATGACAAGAGCTTCACCGAGCGCGCTCCGAAGCTCGGCGGTCTGATCGAGTTCTATCGTTCGCCGGCCCGCGTCCAGTGGTCGCCGACCGGCACCAACGTGCCCGACTATCCGAAGCTGGCTCAGCTCTGGTGGCAGGCGATCGGCGATGCGTCGTCGGGCGCCAAGACGGCGCAGGAAGCCATGGACTCGCTCTGCGCCGAGCAAGAAAAGGTCATGACCCGCATCGAGAAATCGGGCGTCCAGGGCGATATCGGCCCGAAGATGGCCGAAGAGCATGACCTGGCCTACTGGAACGCCGACGCGGTCAAGAAAGGCAATCTCGCTCCTCAGCTGAAGATCGAGAACGAGAAGGAAAAGCCGGTCACCGTCAACTATGACGAACTGGTCAAGAGCTGGCAGAAGTAACTGCATGACGTGGGCGGGCTCGCTCGCGTAAGAAATGCGGGGGAGGCGGCTTTGCCGTCTCCCCTGTTGCATGAGGAGTGGAGGAAGCGGAATGAGCGGTTTTGTGCTGGCCATCGACCAGGGAACGACATCGACCCGGGCGATCCTGTTCGACGACAAGATGAAAGTCGCCGGCACCGGCCAGCAGGAATTCACGCAGCATTATCCGGCTTCCGGCTGGGTCGAGCATGACCCGGAAGACATCTGGGCGAGCGTTCTCGCCACGGTGAAAGCGGCCCTGAAGGCCGCCGGCCGCACGGCATCGGATGTGGCGGCGATCGGCATCACCAACCAGCGCGAGACAGTGGTCATCTGGGACAAGGCGACGGGCAAGCCAATCCACAACGCCATCGTCTGGCAGGACAGGCGCACGGCATCGCTCTGCCAGAAGCTGAAAAAGCGGGGGCTGGAGAAGACATTCACGAAGAAGACCGGCTTGCTGCTCGATCCCTATTTCTCCGGCACCAAGATCGCCTGGATGCTGGACAAGGTGAAAGGCGCGCGGAAGCGTGCCGAGAAGGGCGAATTGCTCGCCGGCACGATCGACAGTTTCCTCATATGGCGGCTGACCGCCGGCAAGGTGCACGCAACCGACGCCACCAATGCCTCGCGCACGCTGGTCTACAACATCGAGAAGAATGTCTGGGACGACGAGTTGCTCTCGATCCTGAACATACCGGCCGCGATCCTGCCGCAGGTGAAGGACTGCGCCGATGATTTCGGCGTCACCGAGAAGAGCCTCTTCGGCGCCGAGATGAAAATACTCGGCGTCGCCGGTGACCAGCATGCAGCCACCATCGGCCAGGCCTGCTTCCAGCCCGGCATGATGAAATCCACCTACGGCACCGGCTGTTTCGCGCTGCTCAACACGGGTGCCGACCTGGTGCGCTCGAAAAACAGGCTGCTCACCACCATCGCCTACCGGCTGAACGGCAAGACCACCTATGCGCTGGAGGGCTCGATCTTCATTGCGGGCGCCGCCGTGCAGTGGTTGCGTGACGGCATCAAGGTCATCGGCAAGGCCGAGCAGAGTGGCGCGCTCGCGGCCACCGCCGATCCGGCGCAAGCCGTCTATCTGGTGCCGGCCTTCGTCGGCCTTGGCGCGCCGCATTGGGACGCGGACGCCCGCGGCGCCATCTTCGGGCTGACGCGCAATTCGGGCCCGGCGGAGTTCGCGCATGCCGCGCTTGAATCCGTCGCCTACCAGACCCGCGATCTTCTCGACGCCATGCGCAAGGACTGGAAGGCGACTTCGGCCAAGACAGTGCTCAGGGTCGATGGCGGCATGGTGGCTTCCGACTGGACCATGCAGCGGCTCGCCGACATTCTCGACGCGCCGGTCGACCGCCCGACGATCCTGGAGACGACAGCCTTGGGTGCCGCCTGGCTCGCCGGCTCCAAGGCGGGCGTGTGGCCGAAGGCAAAGGAATTCGCCAGGAGCTGGGCGCTCGAACGGCGCTTCAGGCCGGAGATGGATGCTTCCACACGCTCGGCAAAACTGGCAGGTTGGCGCGATGCGGTGCGACGGACATTGAGTGTGCAATAGCGATTGCTGAACCGGGCGAGGGGGAATGCAGCCGGATTGGTATCCTGACTGGCGTGATGAGGCCTTCGAACAGCTCAACGCCAAGAACGCGCGCCTGGAGAAGGATTTCCGTCTCGGCAGTTGGTCGCGCTATGACTACGACTTGACGGCCGGAAATCTGGTGTTCTCCGACCAGGGTGGCGTCAAGGTCGTTTCGAAAATCCAGATTGCGGGCTCCACCAGCGCCAAGGCCGACAACTGGCTATGGGCTTGGGCCAATTCCAACTTGCCTGGCGACCTCCTCGGCGACGCGAAGCTGGTTCGGTCCTTCGGTGAGGAAAAGGGCATAGACGACCTGGCACAGGCATACGTGATCGATACGAGCGGTGACCTGGAGTCGCTGGGCTGGGAACTGACCGCGGCGATGGTTCGTGTTTGCAATGCGCTTGGAGCTTACCGCTCCCCGCGAGGCGAAGGCGGCGCTCTGTATCTGGTTTTCAAAAGTATTGGATGGGCAAACTGATGCGCCTGAAGTCTGGCTCGCATATGCAGAGAGCCCCTGCCTTTCGAGGCACGGGCTCTCTCAACGACCCTGGGTACTGACTGGAGGCCGTCAGTAGGGCGAAACGCACTCCTGACGCGGGCCGTTGTTAGGCTGGAAGGTGTTGTCCGAGGCGCGATACGAGCGGTACCGGTCATAGCACCATTGGACATGCGAGTTGCCGCGGTACACGCGGTTGTTCTCACTGTTGACGATGGCGCCGGTGATCAGCGCGCCGGTGGCGAAAGCAGCCAGCGGGAACCAATAGTCGCCATGACGGCGATAGCCGCGGTGATATTCGCGATAGCCGCGATGGCCGTTCCAATACATGCCGCCGTTGCGTGAATACATGCCTTCACGGGAGCGATTGAAACCACGGCGCTTCCGCCAGTCTTGGTATTGCACGGTCTGGATATTCGAGAGGTCCTGGCCCTGCGGCACATAATTCGGCTGGGCGTTGACAGGCACGATCTCCGCTGCTGCGAACGAAGCCGATAGCACGGTTGCCAACAGACCCGATGCGATCGTGTTCATGATCTTCTCCTTGAAGGGTTGGTTGCCGTCCTCTGTGGGAGAAAAAACGGGCAGCGGTTGCAATTGTTCCGCCAAAACGCCAAGCCGCCGTTCAAGTCATCTTGCCGGATACCGCCCAATGGGCGCGCGGCGGGCCTGGGTAATAACATGCATGAAAACAAGAACTTAAAGTGCGTCGCGTGAAGCTGATCGACGCCACACGCGCGACCGAAGCGTCTCCCTTCCGGCCTTGCCGTGGGGCCATTTTCGGCCCCCGGCGGAGGACTGTCTGGCTTTTCCACGAACGGTTAGAAGGGACCTTGATGTCGCGAAAAAGCAGGATTTGCAGGCCATCTTTTTCCGGTTGACCGGCCGCGGCACTCTCCCTATGTTCCGCGCACTTTCAAGGGCGGCGTTTCGAGCCTGCGGGAGCGCGTAGCTCAGCCGGTAGAGCAACTGACTTTTAATCAGTAGGTCATGGGTTCGAATCCCATCGCGCTCACCAATTATCCAAAAAACTCAAATAGATACCAAGATCAAATCTATTGAGGCTTCCAAATCCGGATGGAACCAAAGGCCATCCGCGGCAGTTCCCCGTTCGAAGGGACCGTAATTCAGGATGCGGACAGTGGACGTACTGAACTTGGAACTGGCCAGAGCCAGGCAGCGCGTGAAGCGCGCAGAGATTTCGCTCAATCACGCAAAAGAAATGCTGGACGAAGCCTGTGGCGTCGGGATCAACCTTGCGCTGTGCGGCCGTATAAGGTCGGAACAAAGGCGGGTGGCCGAGGCCAGAAAGCGGCTGATGAAGATCGCCCCCACCGCGTAAGGCTGGCAGCGTGACTTTTCCAACCGGCCAAGCACGACCGACGCAACCTTGTCCCTGGACAGGGTCGTGGTTAAACTCGGGGCCTCCGAAGGAGGCTCCAGGATGACACTTGACCTTTCGGTAGATGCCCGTGCCCCCAAGGCGGCGACGCCGCCCGGCAGATATCTCTTCGGTCCGGTCGCCGATTTCCTCATGCTCGGCGGCAGCGCTTTTCTTATCCTGCCGGTGCTGTTCTTGGTGCCGCGCGACTATGAAGGCCCGTTGGCCGCGACGATGGTCGTTGTGGCCTATGGGGTGAACTATCCGCACTTCGCCCATTCCTACCAGATTTTCTATCGCAATTTCGGCCGCAAGGTACGTGGCGACGGGTACGACAGGAGCCTGCAGCTTCGCTACTTTTTCGCCGGAATCATCGTTCCGGCGGTCATGGCCTTGTTCTTTGCCTATGGCGCTGCGACGTCGAATACGCGGCTGCTCGGATTTGCTGCCAATGCCATGTTCTTCTTCGTCGGCTGGCACTACGTCAAGCAGGGCTACGGCATGCTGATGGTCGACGCCGTGCTGAAGCGCAAATTCTTCGATGGCCGGGACAAGAAAGTGCTGCTGGTCAACAGCTACGCGGTGTGGATCCTGGCCTGGCTGCAGACGAACACGGCAGTGACGAGGGGCCAGTATTACGGCCTTCAATATTACACCTTCGCGGCGCCATCCTGGATCACCGACATCGCCGTGCTGGCGGCCGTCGGATCGACGGCGGTCACGCTTTTGATGCTGGTCAACCGCTGGCGAAGAAATGGCGGCGGCCTGCCTTACAATGGCATCGTGGCCTATGTTGCGTCGCTCTATCTCTGGATCCTGATTGCGAGGATAAACCCGCTCTGGCTGCTCGTGGTGCCCGCGCTCCACTCGCTGCAATACCTTGCCGTGGTCTGGCGCTATCAGACCAACGTCGAGCGTGACGTCTCGGATGCCGCGCGGGAGCCGGAGCCGAAAATACTATCGGTATTCGGGCCGCGTTACCGGCTGCGGGTGCTGGGTTTCGTCGTCGGGGGAGCGGCCCTTGGCTATCTCGGCTTCTGGCTGATCCCGTTCGTGCTGACCGCCCTGATCCCATACGACAGCCAAGTCCTCGGCTCCTCGCTGTTCTTCTTCATCGTGCTGATCTTCATCAACGTGCACCACTACTTCCTCGACAATGTGATGTGGCGCCGCGGCAATCCGGAAGTGTCGAAATATCTGTTTCGGTAGTGAGATCTGATCTCGAAGCTGATGCCGCAGGTCACGCGACCAGCGAAACGTTCCCACCGGCGTGACGCTCTAGCCGTCCCGCCAGGTCGAGTTCCAGAAGCACCATGGCGATCTGCGCGGCGCTTAGTCCTGTGTGGCGGATGATATCGTCCACCGCGACCGGCGTGGGTCCAAGCGCTTCCAGCACGTCGGCGCGCTCGCTTTCAGCGGGCGGCGGCATGGCCGATATGTCGGGCGCCTCGGCAAGCGGCGCGGTTCTCGGGGGGCGGGTGCCGGCAAGCGGCGCCAGCGCGCCGAGCACGTCGGCGGCTTCTGTGACGAGCGTGACGCCGTCCTTGAGCAGCGCGTTGCAGCCGGCGGCGCGCGGATCGAGCGGCGAGCCCGGCACGGCGAAGACCAGCCGGCCCATCTCGTTGGCGAGGCGCGCGCTGATCAGCGAGCCGGAGCGCTGCGCCGCCTCGACCACCACCAGCCCGAGCGCCATGCCGGCGACCAGCCGGTTGCGGCGCGGAAAATCCTGGGCGCGCGGCTGCCAGCCGAACGGCATCTCCGAAACGATGGCGCCGCCGCGGTCGGCGATCTCGTCGCATAGGGCGGCATTCTCGGGCGGGTAGGGGACATCGAGCCCGCCGGCCAGCACACCGACCGTGCCGGTCGAGACGCTGCCCTTGTGCGCGGCCGTGTCGATGCCGCGCGCCAGGCCTGAGACGATGGCGTAGCCTTCTCGGCCGAGGTCGGCTGCCAGCATGCGCGCCATCTTGATGCCGGCAAGCGAGGCGTTGCGGGCGCCGACAACGGCCACGGCCGGCAAGCGGAAGACCGCGCCTTCGCCTTTGATCGCGAGCAGCGGAGGCGGGTTGTCCAGCGTCTTCAGCAGGGGCGGATAATCGGCTTCTCCAATGCCGACGAAGCGGGCGCCGGCGCGCCGGGCGGCGTCCAGCTCGGCTTCGGCTTCGGCGACAGAAGGGACGCGGACGATACGATTGGCGCCGCCGGAAATCATCAGCTCGGGCAGCATTTCGAGCGCGGCTTCGGCCGAGCCGAAACGGTTGATCAGTTCGCGAAAAGAAGCAGGGCCGACATTGGGCGTGCGGATCAGGCGAAGCCAGGCAAGCCGCTGCCGGTCGCTGAGGCGCGGGCCGGCGGCGGGCGCGCTCATCCCTTCGCCCCGATCTTGCCCTCGGTACCGGCGAGAAGCCTCGAGATGTTGGCGCGATGCTTGATGAAGACGATCAGGCTCATCAGCACGAACAGGCCGGCGATCTGCGGCGTGCTGACGAAATAGAGCGCGACGGGCACGACCACCGCTGCCGTCAGCGCCGCGAGCGACGAATAGCGGAACAGGAAGGCCATGGCGAGCCAGACGACGGCGAAGACAAGCATGCCCTGCCAGGCAAGCCCGAGCAGCACACCGAGATAGGTTGCCACGCCCTTGCCGCCCTTGAAGCCGAGCCACACCGGGAAGAGATGGCCGAGGAACGCGCCGAAGCCGGCCAGAAGCCCGAGATCCGGCGAGAAGTGCCCGGCGATCAGGGCGGCCGCCGTGCCTTTCAGCGCATCGAGCAGCAGCGTGGCGGCGGCAAGGCCCTTGTTGCCCGTCCTCAGCACATTGGTTGCGCCGATGTTGCCAGAGCCGATGTTGCGCACGTCGCCGAGACCGGCCGCGCGGGTGATCAGGAGCCCGAACGGGATCGAGCCGAGGAGATAGCCGAAGACGAGCGCGATCACGTAAATCATGTTTCCCCCATATTCTTCCGCTCGCCCTATGATTGATTCACTGTGCGTGATGCAACCCTGGTTTGCAAGAGAACCGACTCTGCTCGGGCATCAGTTGGTCATAATGGTAGAGTCGGGAGGTTCGCCAAGCAACTCCATGCCGGACAGGCTCGGGGCTCAACGCGATGGGTGGTCTATGCGGAAAACACGGTGCGGCCCGCCACCATCGTTTGCAAGACCTTGCCCTGCAGGCGCGCGCCTTCGAAACAGGTGTTCTTCGAACGCGATCGCAGACCGCTTTCGCTGACGATCCAGGGCTCGTCGATGTCGATGACGGCGAGATCGGCCGGCGCGCCGGGCTTCAGCGTGCCGCCCGGCAGGCCGAACAGTCTTGCCGGCGCCGTTGACAGCGTCTCGATCAGCCTGAGCAGCGGCACATCGCCATTGTGGTAGAGCCGAAGTGCCGCGCCAAGCAGCGTCTCCAGCCCGATGGCGCCGGCGGCGGCGTCGGCGAAGGGCAGGCGTTTTGTGTCAACGTCCTGCGGATCGTGCGAGGAGACGATGATGTCTATCGTGCCGTCCTTGATCGCTTCGATCATCGCCAGCCGGTCGTCCTCGGCGCGCAAGGGCGGGGTCAGCCGGAAGAAGGTGCGGTATTCGCCGACATCGTTCTCGTTGAGAGACAGATTGTGGATGGCAACGCCGGCCGTGACATTGGCGCCATCCGTCTTTGCCCGGTTCACCGCGCCGGCCGCCATCGCGGACGAGATCTTGGCGGCGTGATAGGCACCGCCGGTCAGCCGGGCCAATGCCAGGTCGCGTTCAAGCGGGATGAGTTCCGCCTCGCGCGGAATGCCCGACAGGCCGAGCCAGCTCGCGTAGAGCCCTTCGTTCATCACGCCGGACGAGGCGAGGTCGGGGTCCTGGGTTTCGTGCGCGATGACGCCGCCGAAATCGCGGGCGTAGGTCAGCGCGCGGCGCATCACCAGCGCGTTGCCGATCGTGTGGCGGCCGTCGGTGTAGGCGACGGCGCCGGCCTCGCGCAGCAGGCCGAATTCGGTCATTTCGCGGCCTTCGAGGCCCTTGGTGATCGCGGCCGCCGGGAAGATGTTGACGCTTGCCGTGTCCCTGGCGGTGCGCAGCACGAATTCGACCAGCGCCACATTGTCGATCACCGGATCGGTGTCGGGCATCATGACGATGGAAGTGACGCCGCCGGCCGCCGCGGCCACACTTGCCGACGCGATGGTTTCGCGATGCTCGCCGCCGGGTTCGCCGATGAAGACGCGCGCGTCGACAAGACCTGGAACGATCGTCTTGCCGGCGCAGTCGATCACGGTGGCGCCTTCCGGCGCGCCTTGGTTCAATGCGGCCTTGCCGGCCGTGGCGATCTTGCGGCCGTCGACGATGACGCTGCCGATCTCATCGACCCCGCGCGACGGATCGACAATGTGCGCCTTGCTGAAGACCGTCACGCTCATGCGCCGCGCCCCTCATGATTGCGGCCCTCATAGTTGCGGCGAGGGTCGAGCAGCGCTTCCATGACGGCCATGCGCACGGCGACGCCCATCTCCACCTGTTCCTGGATGACGCTTTGCGGCCCGTCGGCGATTTCAGAGGCAATCTCGACGCCGCGGTTCATCGGGCCGGGATGCATGACAAGCGCATCGGGCTTGGCGGCTTTCAGCTTCTCGGCATCGAGGCCGAAATAGTGGAAATATTCACGGATCGACGGCACAAAGGCGCCTTCCATGCGCTCGCGCTGCAGGCGCAGCATCATCACGACGTCGGCGTCCTTCAAGCCCTCGGCCATCGAGCGTGAGACGATCACGCCCATCCTGTCGATGCCCGAAGGCAAAAGCGTCGAAGGCGCGACGACGCGCACCTGCGCGCCGAGCGCGTTCAAGAGCATGATGTTGGAGCGGGCGACGCGCGAATGCAGGATGTCGCCGCAGATCGCCACGATCAGCTTCGACAGCGGCCCCTTGGCGCGGCGGATGGTCAGCGCGTCGAGCAGCGCCTGCGTCGGATGCTCGTGCGCGCCGTCGCCGGCATTGATCACCGAGCAGCCGACCTTCTGGGCCAGAAGCGCAGCCGCGCCCGCCGATTGGTGGCGGATAATCAGGATGTCCGGCCGCATGGCGTTGAGGGTCATCGCCGTATCGATCAGTGTCTCGCCCTTCTTTACCGAGGAGCTTGCCACCGGCATGTTCATGACGTCGGCGCCAAGCCTCTTGCCGGCTAGCTCGAAGGACGACTGCGTGCGGGTCGATGCCTCGTAGAACAGGTTGATCTGGGTGCGGCCGCGCAGCGTTGAGGTCTTCTTTTCCGGCTGGCGCGAGATCGCCACGGCACGGTCGGCGCGATCGAGCAACAGCTCGATATCGGCGGGGGAAAGGTCGCGGATACCCAGAAGATGGCGGTGAGGAAAGAGCGGCAGGGACGAAGCGTCGGTCATCTCAAGGCGCTGCTATAGGGTGCGGTCCGGCCTGCCGCAAGCGCCAGCTTTGGATTGCGGGCGTTCTCCCCGGTATTTTCATCGCGCGCGCCACAATGCTTGGGTTATAAGGCCGGATGGCCCCGGATTCGAGATCGTGGCCCTGGGACGCTTTCTGCCAACTGAAGGATTGGACGTGACCGACGAGGTGATCAACCAGCCGCCGCCGTTGACGGGTGGCAATGCATGGCGGGGCGATCCGTTGCTCATCCAGCTCGCCGAGCGTTTTTCCGATCCCGTGCGCAAGGATCTCGACGGGCTTGGCCGGTTCGTGGTGACGCAGGAGGCGCAGGAGCTCGCCCGCCTCGCCAACACCGACACGCCGAAATTGAAGACGCATGACCGTCAGGGCCGGCGCCTCGACCTGGTCGAGTACCATCCGGCCTATCACGCCTTGATGCGCCGCTCGATTGCCGGCGGCCTGCATTCTTCCGTGTGGGAGAATGGCGATACCGAGATCGGCCGCCGCCACCAGGTGAGGGCGGCACGCTTTTATCTGACGGCAGAACTCGAGACCGGGCATCTTTGTCCAATCACCATGACCAGCGCCTCGCTGGCGGCGCTGATGGCAAGCCCGAAACTTTTTCGCGAATGGGCGCCGCGCGTGACGACGCGCAAATACGACCAGACGCAGAAGCCGCCGGTGCAGAAGACCGGGCTGACGCTCGGCATGGGCATGACCGAGAAGCAGGGCGGCACCGATGTGCGCGCCAACACCACAAGGGCCGAGCGCACCGGCAGCGGCTTTTACCGGTTGACCGGCCACAAATGGTTCATGTCGGCGCCGATGTCGGACGCCTTCCTGGTGCTCGGTCAGGCAACTGAGGGACTGTCGTGCTTCCTCGTCCCGCGCATCCTCGGCGACGGTTCCGGCAACGGCTTCCGCTTCCAGCGACTGAAAGACAAGCTCGGCAATCGCTCGAACGCCTCGTCGGAGGTCGAGTTCGTCAATGCAATCGGCGAGATGGTCGGCGACCCGGGCGCCGGCGTGAAGACGATCATGGATATGGTTACGCTGACTAGGCTCGACTGCGCGGTCGCGTCATCGGCGCTTATGCGGGCCGGCCTCGCCGAGGCTGTTCACCATACGCGTCATCGCCAGGTGTTCGGTTCGACCCTGATCGACCAGCCGTTGATGCAGCGGGTTCTGGCCGACATGGCTCTCGACGTCGCCGCGGCCACGGCGCTGTCGTTCCGGCTGGCGCGCTCTTTCGACGAGGCTGCGAGCGATCGCGGCGAGGCGGCCTTTGCCCGCGCCATGACGCCGGTCGTCAAATACTGGGTCTGCAAGATCGCGCCGCAGCTGCTTTACGAAGCGATGGAGTGCCTCGGCGGCAACGGCTATGTCGAGGAAGCGCCGCTCGCCCGCTACTATCGCGAGGCGCCGGTCAACGCGATCTGGGAAGGCTCGGGCAATGTCATGGCGCTCGACGTGCTGCGTGTGCTTGGCCGCGCGCCCGGCCTGTTCGAGGAGGTGCTCACCGGCATCGACCGCGACCTCGGCACGGGCGGGCGCGGCACCATCGGCGTGCTCAAGGCGGCAATGCAGGTGGCGGCGACCGACCAGGGTTCGGCGCGCCTGCTCACCGAACAGCTCGCGCTGTCGGCCGCCGCGGCGGAGCTTCGCAGACTGGGAGCAGGGCGGATCGCTGATGCCTTTGTCGAAACGCGGCTCGGCGGCCAGTGGCGCACGACCTACGGCATGCTCGATTCGCGCCACGATGCGCGCATGATCATCGACACGCTCTATCCGCCGGTGACCTGATCCGGCTCTAAACCAAAGGGATAGAGCACTATCCAAAGGCCGGGTTGCCGATCTGTGGACAGCCGTTAACCTTAACGAATGGTTTCCATTGCGGCGGACCGTTGCAAAGCCCAATCTCCGCTTGCCGGAGTAGGGAAAGGTTAACCATGGCCTCCCGGGCTCCGCCAAGCGGGAAGCGCATGCGGCACGTGTTGAGCTCAGTTCTGGCCTTGCATTGGGCGGTGGTTTTCGCCCTGCTTGCCTATATCTGCATGGACGGCAGCCGTGGCATAGCGACGGCGCTCGGCGTGCTTGGCCTCTCAATCCAGGGCAGCCGGTTTCCCGAGTTTGAAAATGTTGCCGTGATCGCGCCGCTTTCGATCGCGCTCCTGACGGTCGCCGTGTTGTTCTGCTGGGCCTTCGTCGAAACGGTGCTGAACGCGGCGGCAAGGCCGGACGCGGGTGAGAGCGTGGCACGGATTGCCTTCATCTGCGCGTCGTTCCTGCTTTCGCTGATCCTCATCGGCGGCGTGGCGCAAGGCGTCAACGGCCTGTTCATGATCGTCGCCGTCCAGATGACGGCGCTGCTTGCTTCCTATGTCGCGGTGCAGGCCGAACGCCGTTCCGCCTTCGCTGCTATGAATTTGCCCGAGGGCGATGTTCGCGCCGCCGCGCGCATGGCCATGGGCGCCGCGCACAGTTCGCTTCTTTCGCGCATATCCGGCCGTCCGGAAAACAAGCCTGGAGGGAGCCGCTGATGCGCACGCTGTTCGCACTCTGGGCCGCTCCGATGGCGATCTTCTGGGGCTGGTTCTACCTGTCGGCCAACGACATGAATTTCGGCTATGTGATGCTGAGCCGCCAGCTGCACGATTTCGTCTTCCAGATCTATGGCCAGATGCTTGGCATCGATCCGGCAATCATCCCGGGCATGGTGGCGCGGACCTGCATCTTTGACTTTTTCCTGCTCATGGGGCTGTGGGGCTTCCGCCGCCGTCGCAACATCGCCGAATGGATCAGGCAGCGCCGTCACGGCAATGTCAGCGAAGATCACCCCGACCGAGCGACTGAAGCCGGTCCAGGGCTCCCTGCAGAATAAAGGCGGCAGCCGCCGAATCGATCTTGCCGGCGCGTTTCTTGCGCGAGAAATCCATTTCGATCAGCGTGCGTTCCACTGCCACCGTCGACAGCCGCTCGTCCCACAGCACAAAGGGCAGGTCGGAAAGCGTGGCCATGTTGCGGGCGAAGGCGCGGGATTTTTGCGCACGCGGCCCTTCCGAACCATCCATGTTGACAGGAAGGCCGAGCACGATCGCGCCGACATTGTCCTTATCGAGCTGAGCGAGCAGCTGGGCGGCATCGAGCGAAAACTTCTTGCGCAGGATGACCGGGCGCGGATGGGCAAAGGACAGCCCGCGATCGGAAACCGCCACGCCGATCGTCTTGTCGCCGAGATCGAGCCCGGCGAGCGTCTTGCCGCCGACAAGCAGCTCCGGCAGTTCTTCGATCGAAATAACGGCCACTGGCTTCCTCTGACACCCGGGCGCTACACATCCTTTTGACGGCGGGAAGCGCTGCGCCACTTTCAATTTGCCGTCAGCGTTCTATCTTCCGGCAACAGAAAAATCGAGGAAGCATTCATGAAACTGACCTGGTACGGACATTCGGCGTTCCGCATCGAGACCAAGGACGCCACCATCCTCATCGACCCTTACCTGGTCGGCAACCCGTCCTGGGCGGGCGGCTGGGAAGGACCCGCGGAAGGCGTCACGCATATCCTTCTGACCCACGGCCACAACGACCATGTCAGCGGCGCGGTCGAAGTGCAGAAGAAAAGCGGCGCCATGCTGGTTGCCAATTTCGAGATCTGCATGTATCTCGTCGGCCAGGGTGTCAGCGGCGACAAGATCAATCCGGGCAATATCGGCGGCACCGTCGATTGCGGGCCGTTCACCACGACATTCGTCCAGGCGCTGCACTCGTCGTCGTTCGGCGGCGACGGCGGCGCCAACACCTATCTCGGCAATCCGGGCGGCCTCGTCCTGCACTTCCCCGAAGACAAGACGCTCTACCACATGGGCGATACCGACATCTTCTCCGACATGGGGCTCATCAACGAGCTGCACGAGCCGAAGATCGGCATCGTGCCGATCGGCGACCGCTTCACCATGGGCGGCGCGGTCGCGGCCCTTGCGTGCCGCCGCTTTTTCGGCTTCGATACGGTCGTTCCCTGCCACTTCGGCACCTTCTCTATGATCGACCAGACCGCCGACAAGTTCGTCGCCGGCATGGAAGGCTCGGGCGTCAAGGTGGCGTTGCCGGAGATCGGCAAGGCGATCACGATCTAGGCACCGGGAATCTGGAACAGAACCATGGCGTTGAGGCGAACTCTTTGCGTTTCGATGCTGGTCACGGCGACGTCCGTGCTGGCAGTGGACGGCGTGGCGTTGCCTTGACATGGCACTCTCGGCGCTGATCGGTCCGTTCCTGCGGCGCGAGCGCCCGGTCTTCCGGAAGCTGGAACTGCATGTTGCGCATGGCTGCAACCTGGCTTGCGAAAGCTGTTCGCATTATTCCAACCATGGACATGCCGGCACGGTCTCGCTTGAAGAGGCGGATCGCTGGATGGCCCTGTGGAGCGGCAGGGCTGCGGTCAACCGTTTCTCGCTGCTTGGCGGCGAGCCGACCATCCATCCGCATTTGCCCGGTTTCGTCGGCCTGGTGCGGCGGCATTGGCCGAAAACCCAGATAGAGATCGTCAGCAACGGTTTTTTCCTGCACCGTCATCCGTCGCTGCCGGCGGTGCTTGCGGCGGACCCGGATGCCCGGCTGATCATCTCGGTCCACCATGATTCCGACGAATACCAGGAGCGGCTGAAACCGGTGTTTGCGCTGCTCGAGGACTGGCGGCGCGATCACGGGCTCGTCGCCAACATCCGGCCGGCGGCCAAGAACTGGACCCGCCGCTACGAAGGTTTCGGTGATGCGATGCTGCCGTTCGAGGACGGCGATGCGCGCAAAAGCTGGGAGATCTGTCCGGCGCGCCACTGCAAGCAGCTTCTCGACGGGCAGATCTGGAAATGCGCGCCGCTCGCTTATCTGCCGATGCAGAAGGCGCGGTATCGCCTGCCCGAAAAATGGGACCCGTATCTGGCTTACAAACCGCTCGAGCCGGACTGTTCCGATGCCGAACTCACGGCATTTGCCGCGCTGGAGGATGAGGCGGCCTGCGCTATGTGCCCGGCAAAGCAGCGGCCTTTCGAATTGCCGGTGCCGCTGCGCCGGCCAAAGACGCGCGCCGGCGCCCTGGCTTGAACGGCATCATCCATGTTGCGCGCCAAGCGCCGCGCCGCTATAGCCCGCACTGGTTTTCCCGAGGCGATAGAACATGTCCGTTGATCTTCAGACCGTGAAGCGCGTCGCGCGCCTTGCCCGTATCGCGGTGAGCGAGGAGGACGCCGAGCGCATGACCGGCGAATTGAACGCCATCCTTGGCTTCGTCGAGCAATTGAACGAGGTCGATGTCTCTGGCGTCGAGCCGATGACCTCGGTCACGCCGATGGAGATGAAGAAGCGCCAGGATGCGGTCACCGACGGCAACAAGGCCGCCGACATCGTCGCCAACGCGCCGGCGACGGAAGAGAACTTCTTCCTCGTTCCGAAGGTGGTGGAGTAGCCGTGGCTGTCGAGATCGCCGTCGAGACGCCTTTGCAGGACGACGTGCGCGCGCTGGTCGCCGAACTCAACGCCGCGCTGCTCGAACTGACGCCGCCCGAGCATTGCTATCATCTCACCGTCGAGCAGATGGCCGGCAAGGACACGACCGTGTTCGTCGCCCGCGACAATGGCCTGGCCGTAGGCTGCGGCGCCCTCAAGCGCCATGACGATGCTACCGGCGAGGTCAAGCGCATGTACACGCGGCCTTCGCACCGCGGCCGCAAGGTCGGCGCCGAGATCGTCGGACGGGTCGAGGCCCTTGCCCGGCAGCAAGGGCTGACGCGCCTTGTCCTCGAGACCGGCGATCGGCACCCCGCCGCCTGGACCGTCTATGAGCGCGCCGGATTCTCGCGTTGCGGACCGGTGCTGGATTATCCCGATTCCGAGTGGTCGGTGTTTTACGAAAAGAGCCTTGCCTGATGAGCGATCTCACACATCTCACCATTTCCGAGGCCCGCGCCAAGCTGCGCGGCAAGGAGATTTCCGCGGCCGAGATTACCGAGGCCTATCTCGCGGCGATCGATCGAGCCAATCCGGTGCTCAATGCCTATGTGACCGTCACCGCCGACAAGGCGCGCGACATGGCCAAGGCTTCCGATGCAAAGCTCGCCAAGGGCGAGGGCGGTGCGCTGGAAGGCATTCCGCTCGGCATCAAGGACCTGTTTGCCACAGAAGGCATCCACACCCAGGCCTGCAGCCATGTGCTGGACGGCTTCAAACCGCGCTATGAATCGACCGTGACCACCAATCTGTGGGCCGATGGCGCCGTCATGCTCGGCAAGCTCAACATGGACGAGTTCGCCATGGGTTCGTCCAATGAAACCTCCTATTACGGTCCGGTGATCAACCCGTGGCGCCGCTCGCGTGTCGATACGGTCGTCATGCCGACGACGCATCAGGGCGATGGCGGTTTCGTCTCCGCAGGCGGCACCAAGACCCAGCGTACGCTGGACAACGCCCAGCTCGTGCCGGGCGGCTCGTCCGGCGGCTCGGCGTCGTCCGTGGCCGCCTTCCTCTGCGCCGGCGCCACCGCTACCGACACCGGCGGCTCGATCCGCCAGCCCGCTGCCTTGACCGGCACGGTCGGCATCAAGCCGACCTATGGGCGCTGCTCGCGCTGGGGCATCGTCGCCTTCGCTTCCTCGCTCGACCAGGCCGGGCCGATTGCGCGCGACGTGCGCGATGCCGCCATCCTGTTGAAGTCGATGGCTTCCGTCGATCCGAAGGACACGACCTCTGTTGACCGTCCGGTGCCCGACTATGAGGCGGCGATCGGCAAGCCCATCAAGGGCATGAAGGTCGGCATTCCGAAGGAGTACCGCGTCGACGGCATGCCGGAAGACATCGAGGCGCTCTGGCAACAGGGTATTGCCTGGCTGAAGGAGGCCGGTGCCGAGATCGTCGATATCTCCCTGCCGCACACCAAATATGCCTTGCCGGCCTACTATATCGTGGCGCCTGCCGAGGCTTCGTCGAACCTCGCCCGCTATGACGGCGTGCGTTACGGCCTGCGCGTGCCCGGCAAGGACATCATCGACATGTATGAGAAGACGCGCGCCGCCGGTTTCGGCCGCGAGGTCAAGCGCCGCATCATGATCGGCACGTATGTGCTGTCGGCCGGCTATTACGACGCCTACTATCTCCAGGCCCAGAAGGTGCGCACGCTGATCAAGCGCGACTTCGAGAACGTCTTTGCCGCCGGCGTCGACGTTATCCTGACGCCCGCAACCCCGTCGGCCGCCTTTGGCATCGCCGACGAGGACATGGCCTCCGATCCGGTCAAGATGTACCTCAACGACATCTTCACGGTGACGGTGAACATGGCGGGCCTTCCCGGCATTTCGGTGCCGGCCGGCCTCGACGGCAAGGGCCTGCCGCTTGGCCTGCAACTCATCGGCCGTCCGTTCGACGAGGAAACACTGTTCCAGACAGCGCATGTCATCGAGCAGGCCGCGGGCAGGTTCCAGCCGGAAAAGTGGTGGTAGAATGTCGCCCCCGTCTCGCATATCCATAGCCGAGACGGGAAGCGAACTGGTCATCCGCAATCCGCCGCGGCGTTCGGCCATCAGGATCGGTTTCCTCCTGTTTTCAATCGGGATTGTCGCCGTCACCGCCCATTGGGGCTTTTTCGACAGATCGCCCGAAACGGTCGCCATGGGTCTGGTTGGTCTTGTCTCCTTCCTGGCCGTTGTCGGGCTGTTTGCGTATTTCCTCGGCAAGGAGCTGATATGGCTGGCCTCCGGCGGGGAGGAGCTGCGCATCACGAGAAAAGCCGTGCAACGCGAAACCAGGAGCCTTCTCGCCAATCGCGCTTCACTGACCTTCAATGAGCCGCTCTCGGTCAAAATCCTGGACCATCCCTATCCGACCGACGAAGCCGGCTTGAAGGAAGTTATCCGATTCACCAGTGCAATGGGTTCGATCTCCTTTGGCAGGGAGTTGAGCCGGCCCGAGGCGGAGGCTGTGATGGATGCCGTGAAGCGATTTTCCGCCCGCAATCATTCGCGTGTCCGTTAGGTATCAAGCGTGTTCTACTACCTCTCCAAAATCTTCTGGTTCTTCATCCAGCCGATTAACCTGGCCATCTTCCTATTGCTCGCCGGCCTGCTGGCGGCGTTGTTCGGACGCCGGCGGCTGGCTGCGACCGGCAGCGTGCTCGGCTTCGCTGTCCTGGTTCTTTCGGCCTGGACGTCGCTTGGCGCGATCATGCTCAACCCTCTCGAGGAGCGCTTTCCCAAACCGCCACTGCCGGAAAAGGTGGACGGCATCGTCGTGCTTGGCGGCGGCTTCGAGGGCGCCATCAATCTGGCGCGCGGCGGCTATGAATTGAACAGCAGCGGCGACCGCATGGTCGAGACGGCAATCCTTGCCCGGCGCTTCCCGCATGCCAAAATAGTCGTGTCCGGCGGTAACGGCTCGCTTTTCCTCGACGGGGAGGGTGACGCCGACACCGCGCCGCGCCTGCTTGGCGCGCTCGGTGTTTCGGCCGATCGGATGATCCTCGAGGACAAATCGCGCAACACTTACGAAAATGCGGTGTTCTCGCGAAAACTTGTCGAGCCGAAGCCGGGCGAGACCTGGCTGCTGGTGACCTCGGCTTTCCACATGCCGCGCGCCAAAGCGCTGTTCGACAAGGCAGGTTTTCCGACTGTTCCGTGGCCGGTCGATTATCGCACCTCGGGTAGGGAAGGCGTCGGCTTCTACCGCGACAACCCCGTCGACTCGGTGCAGGCGACCACCATTGCGGTGCGCGAGTGGATCGGGCTTTTTGCCTACAGGCTGTCCGGCAAGATCGATCAGTTCTTCCCCGGACCGGGCGGCTGACCGAGCACCGCTTGCCGCGCCGCGGAGAAGAACTGGCGACGCACCAGCACTGCCAGAAGCACCAGCGTCGACACCACGAACACCGCCGGATCGACGAACCAGCCGAGATAGCCGATCGAGAAGAAGACGGCGCGCAGGCCCGAATTGAAATGCTTGCCGGCGAGCACGTTCATCCGCGTCGCCCGCCACACCGCCGTTTCGCTGGCCGGATTGCGCGAGGCCTCACCATGCGGGGTCGGCACCGCGCCGATCAGGATCGAGCAATAGTTGAACAGCCGGTAGGCCCAGCCGAATTTGAAGAAGGCGAAGGCCAGGATCAGCACCAGGCCGAACACCTTGGTCTGGAAGGCTTCACGTGACGCAGCCGCGCCGAACGGCAGGTCGGCCAGAATCTGCAGCACGCGGTCGGAGGCGCCGAGCAGAGCAAAACAGCCGCCGAGCGCGATCAGGGAAGAGGATGCGAAGAAGGCAGTGCCTTGCTGCAGGCCGCCCATGATGGCGGTGTCGACGATGCGGATTTCACGCTCGGCCATATTGCGCATCCAGGCCTCGCGCTGGGCGTTCATTGCCGTGGTCAACGACATGCGACGGACAAGCCTGCCGTCCGAGGCGAGCGTGTGCGCCACCCAGACGACCAGGAAGAAAGCCAGCGCCGCCAGATCGGCTGCGGAAAGATGAAGTGAATCGCCCATCCATCGCTTTTAACACAAGCGGTGCCGCCGCTTCGACAGGCGGCAGCAGCGCGATGTCGCTGGCGGAGCAAACAAGGTCGGCAGCCGCCGGGCCGCGCCATGCAAAACAGCGGAAACATCGGGGGAATTCCTATATGTAAGTTTTGAGCGGCCCTCAGGAGACAACAGCCTCGTGTTCCTTTCGGTTTTCGACCTGTTCAAGATCGGCATCGGCCCATCGAGCTCGCACACGATGGGGCCGATGACGGCCGCGCGCCGGTTTCTGGACGAGATCGTGGCCGGCGACTGGCCCCGGCCCGCCGGCGTCAAGGTCGATCGCATCGGCGCCAGCCTGCACGGTTCTCTCGCCTATACGGGTATCGGCCATGGCTCGGACCGCGCCGTGGTCCTCGGCCTGGCTGGCCAGACGCCGCAGACGGTTGATCCGGACGCGGCCGATGGGATCGTCGCCAAGATCGGCGCGGAGAAGCGCATTTCGCCGCCAGGACATCCGACATACCGCTTCGATCCCGCCAAGGATCTCGTGCTCGACCGCAAGACGCCGCTGACCGGTCATGCCAACGGCATGGCCTTCTATGCCTATGACGCATCCGACCGGCTGCTGCTCAAGCGCATCTACTATTCGATCGGCGGCGGCTTCGTCGTTTCCGACGAAGAGCTGCAGCGCATGAAGACCAAGGGTTCGGTGACGACCGAAGGCACGAAGGTACCGTACCCCTTCAAGAACGCCGTCGAGATGCTGGCGATGGCGGCAAAGAGCGGGCTTTCCATCGCCGAGATGAAGCGCGCCAACGAGGAGAAGCACATGTCGCGCGAGGAGCTCGATGCGGGCCTGGACGCGATCTGGGGCGCGATGAAGGGCTGCATCGACCGCGGCCTGTCGCAGGACGGCATCATGCCGGGCGGGCTGAAGGTGCGCCGCCGCGCGCGGCAACTGCACGACAAGCTGCAGGAACAATGGCAGCAGAACCGGCCCAATCCCTTGCTCGCCAACGATTGGCTGTCGATCTACGCCATGGCGGTGAACGAGGAGAACGCGGCCGGCGGCCGCGTCGTGACGGCGCCGACCAACGGTGCTGCCGGAACGCTGCCGGCCGTGCTGCGCTATTGGCTGCATTTCCATCCCGAAGCCGACCAGCCAAGCATCCGTGACTTCCTGCTGACGGCCGCCGCTGTCGGCGGCATCATCAAGTCCAACGCCTCGATCTCGGGTGCAGAGGTCGGCTGCCAGGGCGAGGTGGGTTCTGCTTCCGCGATGGCCGCCGCCGGACTTTGCGCCGTCATGGGCGGCACGCCCGAGCAGGTGGAGAACGCCGCCGAGATCGCGCTCGAACATCATCTCGGCATGACCTGCGATCCTGTCGGCGGGCTGGTGCAGGTGCCCTGTATCGAGCGCAATGCGCTAGGTGCTGTGAAGGCCGTGACCGCCGCGTCTTTAGCCATCAAGGGCGATGGCACGCATTTCGTGCCGCTCGACGCCGCGATCGAGACCATGCGCCAGACCGGCCTCGACATGAATGAGAAGTACAAGGAAACCAGCCTGGGCGGCCTGGCGGTGAATGTCGTCGAGTGCTGAGGCCTCACCTTCACGCCAGACTGGCCCTGTGGAGAAGTCACTCAAGACGTTGACGCGTCGACCCTTGCGGCTAAATCTTGGGGCATGTCTCTCAATCTCCTAAAACTGTGCGTCGGCTGCGACAGCGTCGAGGATCTGGAAGAGTGGATCGCCTTCCGCCTCGACGAGCGGCGTCGCGCCGGCGAGCCGGCCGAGCACTGGCACACGACCCGCATGGTGCCGACGCGCTGCGAGGAGATCACCGATGGCGGCTCGCTCTATTGGGTGATCAAGGGCAGCGTCCAGTGCCGGCAGTTGATCACGGAGATCCGGCCCTTCGTCGACGGCGAGGGCATTGGCCGCTGTCATCTTATGCTCGATCCGACTGTGGTGCGCACCGACTGGCAACCTCGCCGCGCCTTCCAGGGCTGGCGTTATCTGAAACCCGCCGATGCGCCGGCCGATCTCGGCAAGGGCAGGGCGGCGCTAGCCGAAATGCCGCCGAAGCTGAGGCTCGAACTCGCCGAACTCGGCCTCTTGTAGCGCGGTATTGCGCCTCGGCAGCGGCGCTGGCCCTCCGGCTCACCCGATGTGGGACTTGCAAGCGCCGAACCTTGGTCCCATTTTTTATGCTCAGTCATCCCTATGGCGGCGCTAATCGATGGGCGTGATCCTCGCTTTGGCAGCGATTCTCGTGGTGCTTTTCGGCGCCGCGATGCTCTTTGTGCGCACAGACGCGGCAAGAATGGCCGAGGGTCTGAGGTCGCTTGGGCCGGCCTTTTTGGGGCTGGTCGGCGCGCCCATGCTGATCTTCGGCCGCAGCCTTATCGGAGGCCTGCTGTTACTCGCGGCGCTGGCCTGGATCGGCTGGATACGCACGAGGCGGCCTCCGGCACGCGCCGCCGTGTCCAAACATTCGACGGTGCGCACCGCCGCGCTCGAAATGGACCTCGATCATGACAGCGGCAAGCTCGAGGGTCTTGTCCTGGCCGGTCGTTACGAAGGCAAGATGCTTGGCGCCTTGGGGCTAACGGACCTGCGCCAGCTTTATGCGGAGCTCAGCCCCGACATGGAGAGCCGCCAGCTTTTAGAGACGTATCTTGACGGCCGTTTTCCCGTCTGGCGCAAGGACGCGCAGCCGCACAGTGGCGAAGGGCTGGGTGTTGCGCCAGGTGCGGGCGCCATGACTAAGGAGGAGGCCTACAAGGTCCTTGGTCTTGAAGCGGGGGCTGCCGCGGCGGATATCCGCAAGGCGCATCGCCGCCTGATGCAGCGCCTGAACGCCGATGTCGGCGGCACGTCTGTCCTGGCGGCGCGGATCAATGAAGCCAAGGACGTCTTGCTCTCCAATCACGATTAGTCTCCTTCGACGCCGGTACCTTCCGGGAGATTCAACAGCCGCCTATTGCTCGACGGCGTAGCACGAGATTTTCTTGCGCTTCAGCGCATCGCAGGCCTTCCAGGCGGCGTCCTTAGAGCCGAAGCCGCCGAAGCGGGCGCGGTAGTAGGTGGTGCCGTCCTTGTCGAAGGCGACGGTGAAGCCCGATGCGTCAGCCAGGATCCTCGGCGCCTGCTTGGCGGTCTGCTCGATCAGGCTCTGAGCTCCCGATTTCGTGGGCGAGGATGCGACCTGAACCACCCAGCCGGATGGCACCGACGACGTCTTGACCGGGTCGATCGCCGGCGCGGCAGGTGCTGGTTCGGCATAGGCTGTGACCGCCTGGGATGTGGTCTCCTGGAATTTGGGAGCCGGCGCCATGGCGGCCACGGCAACTGTCTTCACCTTCTTGACCTGGATCACAGGCTTGGTCTCTTCGGCGACCTGCTCGGCGCCGTCCTCACTGTCGTCGGCCGAGACTACGACCGCGTCATCGGCTGCCGGCTTTGCGTCCGGAGTCGGGGCGTCATGCTTCGGCAACAGGATCTTGGCCAGCGTCTTGATCGGATTGTCGCCGCCCTTGGCAATGAGATCGCCGCCACCGCGCGTCGAAGCACGCGGCAGGTAGGTGTTGATCAGCGCGGCCATCTGATTGTCGCGGCTGCGGCCGGAAGCGCCGCCCATCACCACCGCGACCAGGCGGCGGTCGCCGTCGGCAACGGAGGAAACCAGGTTGTAGCCCGAAGCGCGGGTGTAGCCGGTCTTGATGCCGTCGACGCCCTTGATGCGGCCAAGCAGGCGGTTGTGGCCGTTGATGCGCTGGCGGCCATACAGGAACGAGCGCTGCGAGAAATAGCCGTAATATTGCGGGTAGTGCTCGCGCAGCGCGATGCCCAGCATCGCCATGTCGTGCGCCGTGGTGAACTGGCCGGGGTCGGGCAGGCCGTTGGCGTTGCGGAAGACGGTGCCGTTCATGCCGAGCTGACGCGCCTTGGCCGTCATCATGCGGGCGAAATTGTCCTCGCTGCCGCCGAGCAGCTCGGCCAGCGCCGTGGCCGAATCGTTGGCGGACTTGGTCACGATCGACAGGATCGCGGTCTCGACCGGAACCGAGCCGCCGGCGCGCACACCGAGCTTGGTCGGTGCCTCGGCGGAGGCATGCGCGGAAAACGGAACCGGCGTGTTCGTGCTGATCCTGCCTTTCGCCAGTGCCTCGAAGGTGAGGTAGAGCGTCATCATCTTGGTGAGCGAAGCCGGATAGCGCCGGCCATTGGCGTCGGCCGAATAGAGCACCTTGCCGGTCTTGGCGTCGACGACGATGGCCGAGGACCTCGCAGCCATCGCCGACGCCGCATCCGCAACGACAACCGTCACCGCGAGTGCAGCGATCATGATTGCCTTGAGGGAGAAATATCTGGAGACGAATCCCGACAACGCCTGACGCACCGCTACTACCCTGAAATTTTCGTTGCCCCGGAGGCGGCAGAGGGAGTGCCTGCCCCGCTTTCAGCCCAAGCTATCGCGCCCAGCGTTACCAATCCGTTTATGGTAACCGGCGCGTTCACCATTTTTCGGCAAATCGAGCTTCTCTTTAATCGAATTTTACCCGCCGGCGCTGCTGAAGCCCCTACATGCCAAGGGATTCTTGACTTTTGTGCATCGCACAATATATTGAGGTGCATTGCACAAGGGCGCCCGGGGCTAATGGGCGTTTCAACCAAGGGAAGAATGAAATGACCCAGACCCATGAGGACTTCACGAAATACGGCAAGGAGTTCGCTGACACCGGGCTGAAGAGCTTCGCCTCGCTCACCAAGGGCGCGCAGGCGATCGCCACCGAAGCCGGCGAATACACCAAGAAGAGCTTCGAGGCCGGCAGCGCCGCCTTCGAGAAGCTGTTCTCGGCCAAGTCGATCGAGAAGGCCGTCGAGATCCAGACCGACTACGCCAAGCAGAGCTATGAGAGCTTCGTGGCCGAGGCCAGCAAGATCGGCAATCTCTATGCCGAGCTCGCCAAGGAAGCCTACAAGCCGTTCGAATCGGTCGTCGCCAAGGCGAAGTAATTTCGCCCGATCACATCCGACAAGGCCAACCGGCCAATCGAAAAGGCCCGGTCGCGGAAACGCGGCCGGGTTTTTTCGTGCCCAATCGCAACCCTATGCACCTTGCAGCATTCACGATTGAGAAATTCGCTGAGGTTTGCCCACCTAGCCATATTGTCAGCTAAACAGAAGGGCTTAAAATCGTTCATCGAGAACCTACATGTTGAACTCGCATGAGGATTCGAAAAGGCTGGACTACGTGACGATCGGTTTGACTGCCACGGCAGGCGTGGTGCGAATGCAAAGTGACGGAGACCGCAACGATCCCGGTCGCGGCACCGCTGTCATCACGCGCACCAAAACCAAGACCAAGAAGCCCAGTCTCTACCGGGTCCTCATTCTGAACGACGACTACACGCCCATGGAGTTCGTCGTTCACGTCCTGGAGCGCTTTTTCCAGAAGGACCGCGAGGCCGCGACACGCATCATGCTTCATGTTCATAATCATGGAGTGGGCGAGTGCGGTATCTACACATTCGAGGTGGCCGAGACCAAAGTGTCCCAGGTCATGGATTTCGCCCGACAGAATCAGCATCCGCTGCAATGCGTGATGGAGAAGAAGTGAGGTAACATGCCGGCTTTCTCCCAAGGCCTGGAAAAGGCGCTACATCAGGCGCTGACATTCGCCAACGAGCGGCATCATGAGTATGCGACGCTCGAACACCTGCTGCTCGCCTTGATCGACGACACCGAGGCGGCCGCCGTAATGCGCGCCTGCAACGTCGATCTCGACGAGCTCAAGCATACGGTTCTCACCTATATCGATACCGAGCTCGACAACCTCGTCACCGGCTACGACGAGGATTCGAAGCCGACCGCGGGCTTCCAGCGCGTCATCCAGCGTGCCGTGATCCATGTGCAGTCGTCCGGCCGCGAGGAAGTGTCCGGCGCCAACGTGCTCGTCGCCATCTTCGCCGAGCGCGAGAGCCACGCCGCCTATTTCCTGCAGGAACAGCAGATGACCCGCTACGACGCGGTCAACTACATCTCGCATGGCATCGCCAAGCGCCCGGGCGCTTCGGAATCGCGCACGCCGCGCGGCGCCGAGGACGAGCAGGGCGGCCAGAACGGCGCCGAGCCGCAGGAAGAGGGTGGCAAGAAGAAGCAGCAGGACGCGCTGACGGCCTACTGCGTCAACCTCAACAACAAGGCACGGGCCGGCAAGATCGACCCGCTGATCGGCCGCGACAGCGAGATCAACCGCACCATCCAGGTGCTGTGCCGCCGCTCCAAGAACAATCCGCTCTATGTCGGCGATCCTGGCGTCGGCAAGACAGCGATCGCCGAAGGCCTCGCCAAGCGCATCGTCGAGGGCGATGTGCCGGAAGTGCTGCAGGACGCCACCATCTTCGCGCTCGACATGGGCACGCTGCTGGCCGGCACCCGCTATCGCGGCGACTTCGAGGAGCGGCTGAAGCAGGTCGTCAAGGAGCTCGAGGACTATCCGGGCGCGGTGCTGTTCATCGACGAGATCCACACCGTGATCGGCGCCGGCGCCACTTCGGGCGGCGCCATGGATGCATCGAACCTTCTGAAGCCGGCGCTGTCGTCCGGCGCGATCCGCTGCATCGGCTCGACCACCTACAAGGAGTTCCGCCAGTTCTTCGAGAAGGACCGCGCTTTGGTGCGGCGCTTCCAGAAGATCGACGTCAACGAGCCGACCATCGAGGACGCCATCGAGATCATGAAGGGGCTGAAGCCCTATTTCGAGGAGTTCCACAAGGTCCGTTACACGAGTGAAGCCATCAAGGCCTCGGTCGAGCTCTCGGCGCGCTACATCAACGACCGCAAGCTGCCGGACAAGGCGATCGACGTGATCGACGAGACCGGCGCCTCGCAGATGCTGGTGCCGGAGGCCAAGCGCAAGAAGACGATCGGCATCAAGGAGATCGAGGCGACGATCGCCACCATGGCGCGCATACCGCCGAAGACGGTCTCGGCCGACGACGAGAAGGTGCTGCAGGGGCTCGATATCGAGCTGAAGCGCGTCGTCTACGGCCAGGATACCGCGATCACGGCGCTGACCTCGGCGATCAAGCTGGCACGCGCCGGCCTGCGTGAGCCGGAGAAGCCGATCGGCTCCTATCTGTTCTCGGGGCCGACCGGCGTCGGCAAGACCGAAGTGGCCAAGCAATTGGCTGCCTCGCTCGGCGTCGAGCTGATCCGGTTCGACATGTCGGAATATATGGAACGCCACACCGTTTCGCGGCTGATTGGCGCGCCTCCCGGCTATGTCGGCTTCGACCAGGGCGGCTTGCTCACCGACGGCGTCGACCAGCATCCGCATTGCGTGCTGCTGCTGGACGAAGTCGAAAAGGCGCATCCGGACCTGTTCAACATCCTGTTGCAGGTGATGGACCACGGCAAGCTGACCGACCACAACGGCAAGCAGATCGACTTCCGCAACGTCATCCTGATCATGACCACCAATGCGGGTGCGTCGGATGCGCAGCGCGCGGCGATCGGCTTCGGCTCGACCAAGCGCGAAGGCGACGACGTCGAGGCGATCAACCGGCTGTTCACGCCGGAGTTCCGCAACCGTCTGGATGCGATCATCCCGTTCGGTTCGCTGCCGGTGCCGGTCATCCATCAGGTGGTGCAGAAGTTCGTCATGCAGCTCGAAGCCCAGCTTTCCGAGCGTGGCGTCACCTTCGACCTGTCGCCGGACGCGATCGCCTGGCTGGCCGACAAGGGCTATGACGAGCGCATGGGCGCGCGGCCGCTCGGCCGCGTCATCCAGGAGCACATCAAGAAGCCGTTGGCCGACGAAGTGCTGTTCGGCAAGCTCAAGAAGGGCGGCACGGTGCGCGTCACCGTCGAGAAGAAGGAGACCGGCGAGTCCGGCCTGAAGCTCGAATCGCTCGCCGACGAGTCACCCGTGCAGCCGAAGAAGGAAGAGCCGGAAGACGCGCCGAAGCCGAAGAAGGCGGTGGCCAAGAAGCCGGTCGCCAAGAAGGCCGTCGCGCAGAAGCCGGAGCCCAAGGGCAAGGACGATCCCAAGGGCAAGGACGGCAACAAGCGCAGCCTGGTGCCGCAACTGCCGCGCAAGGGCTGACAAGCGCTCGCTTGAAATACAAAAGGCCCCGGAAACGGGGCCTTTTCATTGGAGAGGCCGCTACTTGGAAACCGGACGGATCATCATCCTCAACGGTCCGCCGCGCTCGGGAAAGTCGAGCATTGCCGCGGCGATCCAGGAGACATTCGAGGGCGTGTGGATGAATCTCGGCGTCGACGCCTATGCTCATGCCACGCCGCCGCGACTGCGACCGGGGATCGGCCTGCGTCCCGGTGGCGAACGCCTCGATATCGAGGCCTTTGTGCCGCTCCTCTATGCCGCGCTTTACGACGCAATAGCGGCCCACAGCCGACTGGGGCTCAATGTCGTTGCCGATATCGGCCATCATGACGCGTATTCCAGACCGCTGAACATCCTTCCCAAATGTGCCCGGCGCCTGGCCGGCCTGCCGGTGCTGTTCGTCGGCGTCCGCTGCCCGATCGACGAGGTGTTGCGACGGCGCGCCGCGGGTGGGGCTGACACACCTTATGTGGTCGGAACGGACGACGACCCTGTGCCGCTGCCCGTCCGCCTCTGGCAGGAGGAGGTGCATAAGCCCGGCCTCTACGATCTGGAAGTCGATGCGTCGCTGCTCAGTCCGCAAGGCTGCGCGGAGTCGATAAGGGAGAGGCTTATCGCGCCACCGGAGCCAACGGCTTTCCAGGCATTGGCGAAATTGCCGGCCGGCTAGAGCGTTTCACCGTTTCACGGAAACGGCGAGCCGCTCTATCTCTTTGTTTTGACGCAATTCCGGACGGAAAACCACGGCGAAGGCGCCGAACCTAACCGTTACACACTTTTCCTGGAATTGCTCTAACGCCTGTCAGATCAGTTTTCCAGCGCTGCCCGGATCTTGCCGGCATTCTCGGCCAGCACTTCCGGCTTCTCCATCTGACCGGAATGCGGTTTCAACGGCACGCCATCGAAGCGCGGAACGACGTGGACGTGGAGATGGTAGACTGTCTGTCCGGAGGCCGGCTCGTTGAACTGCAGGATGGTGACGCCGTCGGCGTTGAAGGCCTTTTTCACCGCCACCGCCATTTTCTGTACCACGGCAAACAACGGACCGAACGTTGCCGGGTCGGCGTCGAGGATGTTGCGCGACGGCGCTTTCGGCACCACCAGCGTGTGGCCGGTTCCCTGAGGCATCACGTCCATGAAGGCGACGACCGCGTCGTCCTCATAGACGCGGTGCGAAGGGATCTCGCCGCGCAGGATTTTCGCGAAGATGTTGCCGGGATCATAGGCTTGGGCCATGTCGGGCTGCTCCCAATTGCATTCGCCGTCCGGTTTAGCGAAGCCGCCGGTGGGCGGCAAGGCGCTCAGGCGAGATCCACCATGCCCGCTTCGACGAGAGCCCGATGGAAGCGTTTCTTGCGCAACGACTCGCTTGCGAAATAGGGCGCGGCACAGTCCGCCAAAAGGGTTCGCAGTGCTGTCGGCCGCTCTCGACAGGGCGCAGCCGAGGCGGCTATTCCTCGAGGTCCTTGCGGAAGGGTGTGTGCCCTTCGAGATATTCGCCCATGCGTTCGACTTCGCGCCGCTCGCGCCTGAGATAGTCGGCAACGGCATTGCGCAAGCCGGGATGCGAAATGTAGTGCGCCGAGTGCATGGTTACCGGCCGGTAGCCGCGCGCCAGCTTGTGCTCGCCCTGCGCGCCTGCCTCGACCACCTTGAGCTTGCGCTCGATGGCGAAATCGATCGCCTGATGGTAGCAGACCTCGAAATGCAGGAAGGGGTGGTCTTCGATGCAGCCCCAATTGCGGCCGTAGAGCGCGTCGGAACCGATGAAGTTGATGGCGCCGGCGATGTAGCGGCCGTTGCGCCTTGCCATCACCAGCAGGATGTCGTCGGCCATGCGCTCGCCGATCAGCGAGAAGAACTGCCGATTGAGGTAGGGCCGGCCCCATTTGCGGCCGCCGGTATCCATGTAGAAGGCGTAGAAATCGTCCCAGGCGCTTTCGGTGATGTCCTTGCCGGTCAGCCAGTCGATGCCGATGCCGTCGGCCAGCGCCTCGCGACGCTCCTTCTTCATCGCCTTGCGCTTGCGCGAGGCAAGCGTGGCGAGGAAATCGTCATAGTTCGAAAAGCCTTCGTTGAAGAAATGGAACTGCTGGTCGGTGCGATGCAAGAATCCAGCCGCTTCCAGCGTCGCGACATCGGGCTCGTTGGCGAAGGTGACATGCGCGGAGGAGACTCCGAGCTTGTCGGTCACGAGTTTCAACCCCTCCGCCAGGCCGGCCCTTACGGCACCCTCATCCTCGCCCTTGCCGACCAGCAAGCGGGGGCCGGTGACTGGCGTGAACGGCACCGAGCACTGCAGCTTGGGGTAATAGTGGCCGCCGGCGCGCTCGAAGGCATCCGACCAGCCGTGGTCGAAGACATATTCGCCCTGGCTGTGCGATTTGAGGTAACAAGGGACGGCGCCGAGAAGCCTGCCTTGCGCGGTTTCCAGCCGCAGATGATGACCCTGCCAGCCGGTGCGGCGGATAGCGCAGCCGGAATCTTCCAGGGCGCTTAGAAAGGCGAATGAGACCAGTGGATTGTAGCCGTTTTCTGTGTCGCCGCGCGTGGTTCCGGCAAAGCCGTCCCATTCCTCGCAGGTGAATGCGCCGATGCCTGCCGCGACGCGGATCGCATAATCCGCGTTCGCTGCTCGTCCATCGTCGTCGTCGCCCTGATCCATGCGGCTTATTTAAGCGTCCTCGGGGCTGCTGCAAGTCACGTTTCAGCGCACGTCCCAGAGCATGATGCCGAAAAGTGCGAAGCGGTTTTCGGGCGGGATCATGCTCTCTCTCTAGATTGATTTAGAGGCGGATCAAATTTCAGGTCGTTTCGACCTGAAATCATCCGGCTCTAGGCAACCTTCACCAGGTCGGGTTCGAAACCCTCGAAGGTCATCTGGTCGGCATATTTGAAGGTGAGGTCGACCGCCGGCTGGTCATGCACGGTCCAGGTGATGACGGGCATTTTCAGCTTTTCGCGCACGAAGCTGACGAAGCGGTTCGGCAGGTCGCCGGCGGCATAGGAGGTGAAGGCGATGTCATGCGCCAGCATGGCAAAATGCGCCTCGATAAGCTGGTTGTCCTTGCCATAGGCGGTCAGCCCGCCCGGGATGCCCGGCGCATCCTTGGCGAAATCGCGGATCAGCCAGTGATCGAACGACATGATCGCGACCTTGCCCTTATAGCGCTTGAGCAATCTGCCCACGCTTGCCACCAGGCCTGCGTCATGTCCGGGAACGCCTTTCAGCTCCACCACCAGCGGCACGCGGCCATCGATCAGGTCGAGCACTTCCTGCAATGTCGGCACGTGGTCGGCGGTGCCGCCCACCTTGAGCAAGGTAAGCTCGGCCGCGGTGCGCTGCCAGACGAAACCGTCCTCACCGGTCACGCGCTTCAGATCGCCGTCATGGATGATGACCGGGATGCCGTCGGACGAGATATGCACGTCGCATTCGATGGCATAGCCGCGCTCGGCCGCGGCGGCGAAGGCCGACAGCGTGTTTTCCCAGCGCGTCTTGTTCATGTCGTGGAAGCCGCGATGCGCAACAGGCTGCGCAATCAGCCAGGACAGGTCGGTCATCTTGAACCTCACTCGACTTCGAAGATCGCTTCGATCTCGACCGCTGCGTTGAGCGGCAGCGAGGCGGTGCCGACTGCGGAGCGGGCGTGCTTGCCGCGCTCGCCGAGGGCTGCGACCAGGAAGTCGGAGGCGCCGTTGGCGACAAGATGCTGCTCGACGAAGTCAGGCGCCGAGGCGACGAAGACGGTGATCTTGACTAGGCGGCGGATCTTTTCGAGATCGCCCAGCGCCGCCTTGGCCTGCGCCAGGATGTTGATGGCGCAGAATTTAGCGCCTTCCTTGCCGGCGGCGGTGTCGATGTCGCGGCCGAGCAGCCCGCTTGCCTGCAGCTTGCCGTCCTTCAGCGGCAGCTGGCCGGCAGTGAACAGCGTGTTGCCGGTGCGGCAATAGGGCACATAATTGGCGGCGGGCGCGGCGGCGGCCGGAATGGTGACGCCAAGATCGCTTAGCCGCTTTTCGATTGTTTCGCTCATTGGTTTTCCCTATTGCTGGAAGGCGCCGCGTTGGCCGGGCCGAAATTGCTATTTTTGCCTCGCTTCCGCCACGACTTTTTTTAAGCTGGACCATCTTTCCCTGCGGTCTGCCTCGCGGCCGCGACGATCGGAGCAACGCATGCGCGCAACGCGCCTTTTTCTAGCCGCCGCCTGTCTTTCGGCGGCACTCCCAATGGCGCCGGCCCTTGCGGTGCCCGCGCTGCAGGCGCACCGCGCCGTCTACGATCTCACGCTCAGCAAGGCCTCCGACCGTTCGGGCATTACCGGCATCACCGGCCGCATGGTCTATGAGTTCAATGGCTCGGCCTGCGAAGGCTATACGGTCAAGTTCCGTTTCGTCACCCAGATCGCCACCAACGATAACACCAGGCTGACCGACCAGCAGACGACGACTTTCGAGGACGCCGAAGGCAAGACCTTTTCCTTCGTGACGAAATCCTTTGTCGACCAGAACCTCGACAAGGAGGTGAAAGGCATGGCCACCAGGGAACCGAAAGGCCTCAAGGTCGATATCGACAAGCCCGAGAAGGGCAGCCTCGAACTCGCAGCCACGCAGTTCCCGACCCAGCATTTGGTCGAGCTGATCGGCAAGGCCGAAAAAGGCGAGAATTTCTACCAGACCAATTTGTTCGACGGCTCCGAGGACGCCAACAAGGTGATGACCACCACCGTCATCGTCGGCAAGAAGACGGATGCGAAAAAGACGGATCCGGAAGCGCCGGCGCTGGCCAAGCTCGCTTCCGACAAATACTGGCCGGTCGACATCGCCTATTTCGACGATACCGGCAAAGGCGGCGAGGAGGTGCCGGAATACCGGATCAGCTTCAAGCTGCACGAGAACGGCATCACCCGCGACCTCGTCATGGACTATGGCGACTTCTCGATGACCGGCAAGCTGGTCAACCTGTCGCTGTTCGATCAGACCAAGCCTTGCCCGGCTTCGAAGTAGCAACGCTCTGACGGCAAGCGGCCGGGTTGCGAGCCTGGCCGCGACACGCCATGTGTGGGGATCATGGAGTGCGGTGCGCCTGATGGCGGTTTATGTCGATGCGGCGATCTGGAAATGGGCCGGGCACCGCTGGTGCCATCTGCTGGCCGACGACACCAATGAGCTGCATCGCTTCGCCGCCGAGCTTGGCCTCAAGCGCTCCTCCTACGAAGGACCGCCCAAGACATCGGCGCCGCATTACGATATCACCGGCCTCGAACGCGATCGGGCGGTTCGGCTAGGCGCCATCGAATGCAGCCGCGAGGAAATCGTCGCGGTCTTTCGCCGCGTCAGGGTACCGAACGGCAAGATAAAACGCTGACCGCGCGGATCGCCGCAGGCTGAAGCGTTTTCCCGGCTTGCGTTTATGAGACTTCCCCTCTATATGCGCGCTCATTCCACACACGGACTTTGGTGTCTGCCCGGGAGAAATCCGGCTGAAACCTCCGGTGGCATCAGGACATAAGTCCGAAATGCCTGTGTCCGTGGAGGCCAACCGGAAAGGAACTAAAGAATGGCTCTGCCAGATTTCAGCATGCGCCAGCTTTTGGAAGCTGGTGTTCACTTCGGCCACCAGACCCACCGCTGGAACCCGAAGATGGCGCCCTACATCTATGGCGCCCGCAACAACATCCACATCGTCGACCTGTCGCAGACGGTGCCGCTGCTGCACCAGGCTCTGAAGCAGGTGTCCGACACCGTTGCCAAGGGCGGCCGCGTGCTGTTCGTCGGTACCAAGCGTCAGGCGTCCGACATCGTTGCCGACGCCGCGCAGCGCTCGGCCCAGTACTATGTCAACTCGCGTTGGCTGGGCGGCATGCTCACCAATTGGAAGACGATCTCGAACTCGATCCAGCGCCTGCGCAAGCTCGACGAGACGCTCTCCGGCGAGGCTCAGGGCCTCACCAAGAAGGAGCGCCTGAACCTCGACCGCGAGCGCGAGAAGCTCAACAAGGCGCTGGGCGGCATCAAGGACATGGGCTCGACGCCGGACCTGATGTTCGTCATCGACACCAATAAGGAAGCGATCGCGATCCTCGAGGCCAAGCGCCTCGGCATTCCGGTCGTGGCCATCATCGATTCGAACTGCGATCCGGACAAGATCGACTTCCCGATCCCCGGCAATGACGACGCGGCCCGGGCCATCCAGCTCTATTGCGATCTGATCGCGAAGGCGGCCATCGACGGCATCGCCCGTCAGCAGGGCGCGCTCGGCGTCGACATCGGCGCTTCGGCCGAGGCTCCGGTCGAGCCGGCGCTCGACACCCCGGCCGCTGAAGCTCCGGAAGCTTGATAAGGAAGGCCGGTTCCGGCCTTCATCTTTCCAATAAATTGGCGCGCTAAAGCGCTTCTGCCGAGCGCATCATCGAGTCCCGATGGTGCGTCGGCGCATTTGAAACAAAGAGGCGACAATGAGCATTTCGGCTGCACAGGTCAAAGAACTCCGCGACTTGACCGGCGCGGGCATGATGGACTGCAAGGCGGCGTTGAACGAAACCAACGGTGACATGGAAGCGGCCGTCGACTGGCTGCGCAAGAAGGGTATCTCGAAGGCCGACAAGAAGGCCGGCCGCACTGCCGCCGAGGGCTTGATCGGTGTCGATTCCGGCGTGCGTGAAGCCGCCGTCGTCGAGGTCAATTCGGAGACCGACTTCGTGGCCCGCAATGCCGCCTTCCAGGAAATCGTCGCCAACGTCGCCAAGGTTGCGCTCGCCTATGGCACGACCGAGGCTGTTGCCGCGGCCAAGTATCCGGGCTCCGACAAGTCGGTCACCGATACCATCAAGGACGCGGTCGGCACCATCGGCGAGAACATGGGTTTCCGCCGCTCGGCCAAGCTCACCGTGCCGCACGGCGCGGTTGCGACTTATGTCCACAACGCCGTCGCCGACGGCCTTGGCAAGCTCGGCGTTCTGGTCGCGATCGAGACCACCGGCAACGAGCATGCGGCGAACGCCTTTGGTCGTCAGGTCGCCATGCATGTCGCCGCCACCAACCCGATGGCGCTGACCACGGAAGAGCTCGATCCGGCAGCGGTCGAGCGCGAGAAGGCGATCTTCGCCGACCAGGCGCGCCAGACCGGCAAGCCGGAGGCGATCATAGAAAAGATGGTCGAGGGCCGCCTGCGCAAGTTCTATGAAGAGGTCGTGCTTTTGAAGCAGGCCTTCGTGCTCAATCCCGACATCACCGTCGAGAAGGCGCTGAAGGATGCCGAGAAGGAGATCGGCGCTCCGGCCAAGATCAGCGCCTACCTGCGTTTCGCGCTCGGCGAGGGCATCGAGAAGGAAACGACCGATTTCGCGGCGGAAGTCGCGGCCGCGGTCAAGAAATAGCCCGAAGCAAAAAGTAAGGTTACAGTGCTCAGGCGACTCGGTCGGGTGTCCGCATGGATGCCCGGCCGATTTCTTGTGCGGTATCGATAAAGGCCCTGAGCTTCGGCGCCATCGACGCGCGGCGCGGGAAGTAGAGGAAGAGGCCCGGCTCCTCGATCGCCGTCTTCGGCAGGATCTGGACCAGACGCCCGGCGGCGAGATCGGCGCGCACCAGCGGCTCGAACACATAAGCGAGCCCGACGCCGGCCAGCGCAAGGTCGATGGCGCCAAGCGAATCAGTAACGACGGCCGTGCCGCGCGTCTCGATCACGATATCCTTGCCATCCTCGTGCAAATCCCAGCGATAGAGTCCACCGGCGCGGACAAGCCGGTAGCCGATGCAATTGTGGTTCGCGAGGTCGGCCACGTCGCGTGGACGGCCGTGCTTTCCGATGTAAGCGGGCGAAGCAACGATCACGGCCTTGAATGGTGGCGTCATTTTGACCGTGACCATGTCCTGCGCGATCATCTCGCCCAGCCTGATGCCGGCATCAAAACCTTCGCCGACGATGTCGACCAGTCCCTGCTCGGCAAAAACCTCGACCGTCACATCGGGATAGCGTTCGGCCATGGCCGCCACGACGGGCGTGACCGCCAGGGGGATCGCGATGTTGGAGGCGTTGATCCTGAGCAGGCCTGATGGCCGGCCCTTGATGCCGCTGATGCGGTCCATCCGCTCGGCAATGTCCTGCAGGGCAGGGGCCGCCGTATCCACCAGCGCCTTGCCGGCTTCCGTCAGTGAAACGCTGCGCGTCGTGCGCGCGAAAAGCGGCTGGCCGATGCGCTCTTCCACCAGCCGCACGGCGTGGCTGACGGCAGACGGGCTCATACCGAGTTCGGCCGCGGCGAGCGCAAAGCCGCCACGCCGCGCCACGGCGACGATGACTGGCAGATGCGTGAGCAGATCGCGGTCCATTCATGAGCGATATCGCACAGTCTTTGCGAACAATGCAATCTTATCGATGCCAGTGAGTTGGTCCACATTGCGGTCAACACATCGGCGGGGCTGAAGCTCAAGGAGAGACGAGATGAACGCGTTGAGACATCTAACTTTTGCTGCAGGACTGGCGCTGGCGCCGGTCGATGCCGGCGGAGCCGAACCGGCGGGCTGGCAAGCGCTCGCCGATGAGCGCGCCGTCATCCGGATCGCGGACGCCATCGACCGTGCGGTGGATGCGCAGGACTGGAAGCTGGCCCGCAGCTATTTCGCTGATCGTGTCACCGCCGATTTCAGCAGCCTGTCCGGCCTGCCCGCGGCCAACATTGCTTCCGACGATCTGATCGGCGCCTGGGCAGCCAATCTCAAGGGCAGCAAGACCAGCCTGCATCTGCGCACCAATCATCAAGTCGAAATCGACGGCGACGGCGCTATTGTTCTGTCGAATGGCTATGCCTGGAACCGGATGGAAGGCAATGGCGACCCGCTCTGGGAAGTCTGGGGCACCTATGAGCACCACCTGACGCGTTCGGCTGCCGGCTGGAAGGTCGACGGCTTCACATTCCGCATGACACATGAGCGCGGCAACCCATGGGTCAAGGCCACTCCGGGCCATTGAACGCCGGCACGAGTCAAGATCGGGAAAGGACGATGTCATGACAATGAACTACTACAATCTCGGCAACAGCGGCCTGCGGGTAAGCAGGCTGGCGTTGGGCACGATGACCTTCGGCACCGAATTGGGCTGGGGCGCGGACAAGGAAACAGCCCGCGCAATGTTCGACGCTTATGTCGAGGCAGGCGGCAATTTCTTCGACACCGCCGATCTCTACACAGGTGGCACCGCCGAGACCTGGCTTGGCGAATTCGTCGCCGAGCGCGGATTGCGCGACAAGGCGGTGATCGCCAGCAAATTCACCTTCAATTCAGAACCGGGCAATCCGAACGCCGGGGGCAATGGCCGCAAGAACATCATGCGCGCCGTCGATGCTTCGCTGAAGCGGCTCGGAACCGACTATATCGACCTCTATTTCCTGCATGTCTGGGACAGGCTGACGCCGGCCGAGGAAGTGCTGCGCACGCTCGACGACCTGGTGCGCGCGGGCAAGGTGCTTCATATCGGCCTCTCCGACGTGCCGGCCTGGTACGCCGGTCGGGCGCAAGCGATCGCTGAACTGCGCGGCTATGAGCCGATCTCAGCCCTGCAGCTCGAATATTCACTGGCCGAGCGCTCCATCGAGCACGAATTCGTGCCGTTCGGCACGCACCACGGCGCCGGTATCATGGCGTGGAGCCCGCTGGCAAACGGCCTGCTCAGCGGCAAATATCGGCCGACACAGGTTGGAAATGCCGGCCGGCTCGATGGCTTTCGCAACACCACGCACCCAGGTTTCCAGAAGTTCAGCGACCGCAACTGGGCGATCGTGGCCGAGCTCGAAAGAGTGGCCGCCGATCTTGGCCGCGGCATGGCCCAAGTCGCGCTCAACTGGGTGGCCACGCAGCCCGGGATCGCCACGGTAATCTTGGGAGCGACGAAACTAGCCCAGTTGCAGGATAATCTCGCGGCGCTGGATTTCTCTATTCCTCCCGAGCTTCGTCAACGGCTCGCTTCCGTCAGCAGCGTTCCGCCGCCGTTCCCGCATTCCTTCTTCGGGCCGGAGATCCAGGTCCGGGTGGCCGGCGGCGTGGTGACCGGCGACAAGCCGGCCGGCTATTCGCCTGCGGTCGTGATCGAAGGCGAGGCGGTCAGCATCTCAAGCAGCTGATCAAAGGGTGGCCGCTGACCGAAAAAGCCTGGGATTTTGCACGAGGGCGCGGCGTGACATCGCCGCGCCCTTCGTGTATCGGGTCAACCCGCCATGACAGCATCGCCGGATGAAGCGGGGGCGGTTTTGCCTCCAAAATTGCTGCGCCGAGATATTCGAGGACCCAGATGACGGTGAAGCCCCTCTATCGACGTGTCGTGCTGAAAGCTTCCGGCGAAGCGTTGATGGGCGAGCAGCATTTCGGCATCGACGTCTCGGTGGTCGACCGTATCGCAGCAGACATCGCCGAGGCCCGCGCGCTGGGCGTCGAAGTCGGCGTCGTCATCGGCGGCGGCAACATCTTCCGCGGCGTCGCCGTTGCCTCCAAGGGCGGCGACCGCGTTACCGGCGACCACATGGGCATGCTCGCCACCGTCATCAACTCGCTGGCGCTGCGCACCTCGCTGAACAAGATTGGCGTCGACGCGGTCGTGCTTTCGGCGATCGCCATGCCGGAGCTCTGCGAGAGCTTTTCCCAACGCCAGGCGACCGCCTATATGAACCAGGGCAAGGTGGTCATCTTCGCCGGCGGCACCGGCAATCCGTTCTTTACCACCGATTCGGCCGCGGCCCTTCGCGCCGCCGAGATCGGCGCCGATGCGCTGTTCAAAGGCACGCAGGTCGATGGGGTCTATTCGGCCGACCCCAAGAAAGACCCGAATGCGGTCCGCTTCGACCGCATCAGCCACGCGGAAGTCATCAATCGCGGGCTTGCGATCATGGATACAGCCGCGATTGCACTTGCGCGCGAAAACAACATTCCGATAATCGTCTATTCGATCCACGAAAAAGGTGGTTTCGGCGATATTCTGAGGGGCGGTGGCCATTGCACGGTCGTCGCGGACAAATAATCGGGACCCGGATCCGTTAAACGACTACGGAACCGCGGACGGGACCACGACACAATCAGCGAACCCGGCGAACGGGTCGAGGAGATGATCATGAGTGGCGAGTACGAAGACCTTAAGCGACGCATGGACGGGGCGATCGCCGCCTTCAAGCACGATCTGGCTTCGCTGCGCACCGGCCGTGCCTCCAGCAACCTGCTCGATGCAGTCCAGGTGCAGGCCTATGGCACGGCGATGCCGATCAACCAGGTCGCCAATGTGACGGTGCCGGAGCCGCGCATGATTTCGGTGTCGGTCTGGGACAAGTCCATGGTCAGCGCGGTCGACCGCGCCATCCGCGAAGCCAATCTCGGCTTCAACCCGATCGTCGACGGCACCAATCTCAGGATTCCGCTGCCCGAGCTCAACGAGCAGCGCCGCAAGGAACTGGTCAAGATATCGCATGGCTATGCCGAGAACGCCCGCGTCGCGGCCCGCCACGTCCGGCGCGACGGCATGGATTTCCTCAAGAAAGCTGAAAAGGACGGCACCATCAGCGAGGACGATCACCGCAAGCGGTCCGACCAGGTTCAGAAGCTGACGGACGAGACGATCAGCACGATCGATCACCTGCTTTCCGATAAGGAAGCTGAAATCATGCAGGTTTAGGGTCGGGTTTTTCGGCTCGAAAGCGAGACCATGGCAACGCCCGCGCATGTCGCGATCATCATGGATGGAAACGGACGCTGGGCCAAGGCGCGAGGCCTGCCGCGCCTTGCCGGCCATCGCGCAGGCGTCGAAGCCCTGCGCAAGACGGTCCGCGCGGCGCCCGAGCTCGGCGTCTCCTACCTGACCGTCTATGCCTTTTCCTCGGAGAACTGGTCGCGGCCGAAATCCGAGGTCAGCGACCTTATGGGCCTGTTGAAGCTGTTCATCCGCCGCGATCTTGCCGAACTGCATCAGAATGGCGTGCGGGTGAGGGTGATCGGCGACAAGCAGGGATTGCAGCCCGACATCAGAGGGCTGCTGCAGGAGGCCGAATCGCTCACCGCCGGCAACGAGGCGCTGACGCTGGTCATCGCCTTCAACTATGGCGGCCGTGACGAGATCGTGCGCACCGCGCGCAAGCTGGCGGAGGCCGTCGCACGCGGCGACATGGCCAGCGACGCGATCACGGCGGAAAGCTTCGCCGCGTCGCTCGATACCCAGGGCATTCCCGATCCCGAGCTGGTGATCCGGACCAGCGGCGAGCTCAGGCTGTCGAACTTCCTTCTTTGGCAGGCCGCCTACAGCGAGCTTGTCTTCCTGCCTTGCTATTGGCCGGACTTCAGCCGCGAGCATCTGGCCGATGCCTTGCGCGACTTTGCCGGCCGTGAACGACGCTTCGGCGGGCTTGCCGCCCGCGATGTCGCGCTTTAGGCGCCGCTACGCATGAGCAATCTCCAGCAGCGCGTCATCTCGGCAATCGTGTTGGCGGCTCTGACCCTTGCGCTCACCTGGCTCGGCGGATTGCCGTTCCGGTTGTTCTGCGCGGGAATCGCGGCGCTGATCTTCTATGAATGGACGCGCATGTCGCGCCCCGGGAACGGCGTGGCGCTCGGCTTTCTGCCGGAAGCGCTGATTCTGGTCTTCATCGGCGCGCTGATTGCCGGCCTGCCGGCCTTGTGGCTGCTGCTCCTTATCGCGATCCTTGTGGCGGTCGCGGCGGTCGCCGCTCGCATCAAGGGGGCAGCGTTGTGGGAAGCGTCCGGCGTGGCCTATGCGGCTCTTTCCGGCTTTTCGCTCGCTTATCTGCGCGGCGGCAACCATTCCGGCCTGATTGCGATTCTGTTCCTGTTCGCCGTGGTCTGGGCAACCGACATAGCGGCCTATTTCGTCGGCCGCGCGGTCGGCGGCCCGAAGCTCGCGCCGTCGATCTCGCCCGGCAAGACGCAAAGCGGCGCGTTGGGCGGCGCGGTCGGCGGCGTTGTCGCCGGGCTGCTGCTGGCAATTGCGGCCGGCGCCGGCAATCTCGTCCAGCTCGGCCTCGTCGCGCTCGCGCTCTCGGTCGTTTCGCAGATAGGCGATCTGTTCGAATCCTGGGTCAAGCGCCGGCACGGTGCCAAGGATTCGAGCAACCTCATTCCCGGCCATGGCGGCGTCATGGACAGGGTCGACGGGCTTGTCGCGGCCGCGTTCGCCCTGTACGTCATTGGCTGGATCGCGGCGGGCGCCGAGCATCCGGCATTGGGGCTGTTTCCGAACTGAACTACGTTGCGGCAAGGCGAAAAACGGCGCGCGCCACGGATTCGCCCGGATTGATGCCACAGTCGCGGCGGAGTGTCGCGCGGGCGAATTTGAGGGCATGACTTGAACGACATCTTTCACACGGTCTTCAGCACACAAGGCTTCGTCCTTGGCACGCTCGTGCCGTTCCTGTTCGTGCTGACCGTGGTCGTGTTCGTCCACGAGATGGGCCACTATCTCGTCGGCCGCTGGTGCGGCATCGGCGTCAAGGCCTTTTCGATCGGCTTCGGCCCCGAGATATTCGGCTTTTACGACCGCCGCGGGACGCGCTGGAAACTTTGCGCCATTCCGCTTGGAGGCTATGTCAAATTCGTCGGCGACATGAATGCGACGTCGAGCCAGCCGAGCACCGATGAGATCGAATCACTGACTGAAGCCGAGCGCGAGGTCGCCTTCCACACGCAGCCGATCTGGAAACGCGCCGCTACCGTCGTTGCGGGGCCGCTGTTCAATTTCCTGCTGACCATTGCCGTGTTCGCGGTGTTGTTTTCCCTCTATGGCCGTCCGGTCCTGGAGCCGACGGTGGCCGAAGTCACCGCGGGCAGCCCGGCGGAGAAAGCCGGAATCCAGCCAGGCGACCGATTCGTCAAAGTCGACGGCAGCAAGGTGGAGACCTTCGCCGACGTGCAGCGGCTGGTTTCAGGCCGGGCAGGCGACGCCATCACCTTCACCATGCTGCGCGACGGCAAGGAAATCGCCGTCACCGCGACGCCGGAGCCCATGGAGCAGCAGGATGCGCTGGGCAACAAGGTCAAGGTGGCGGTTATCGGTGTCGTCAACAACGCCGAGCTCGGCCAGCCGCGCTTGATCTCCTATACGCCGGCGGGCGCCGTGGTGGCGGCGGTCGAGGAAACCGGGCACGTGATCCAGCGCACCGGCCAGTTCCTGCAGCGCTTTGCGCTTGGGCGGGAGGATAAATGCCAGCTGGGCGGTCCGATCAAGATCGCGAAGATGTCGGGGCAGGCGGCCAAGCTCGGCTTCGAATGGCTGGTGCAGCTTGTTGCATTTCTGTCAGTCGGAATAGGATTTCTCAATCTTCTGCCGATTCCCCCTCTCGACGGCGGCCACCTGTTGTTCTACGGCGTGGAGGCCGTCATAAGGCGGCCCGTTTCGGAGCGGACGATGGAGATGGCTTATCGGACCGGGCTGTTCCTGGTGCTCGGATTCATGGGCTTCGTTTTTTGGAACGATCTGTTTGGGTGCTGAAATCATGAAGAAATTCGGCTTCAGCCCCGGGCGCATTGAGATGCTGTTTACCATGCGTGGGGATATGCGTGACGCGAAAGCCACGCGGTACGGTTAAGTAAATACAAATTAACCGGGAGCCTTGCGTGTAGGGAAAATCCGGTTAATACGGTAAGAGAAATACCGCACGTCCGGTTTTCTCGCCGTGGGGACTACGAGAAAAAGGTACAAAAGCCCGATGAAGGCAGCATCCAAGTTTCTGAGCGCCGTTTCCGCGGCGGCTTTGTCGGCCGCTCTGGTCGTGCCAGGCGCGCTCGCAGTGCAGTTCGCTGCGACGTCGGCGGCCGGGGCCGCGGTCATTTCGCGTGTCGAGGTCAGCGGCAACCAGCGGGTCGATGCGGAGACCATCCGCAATTACATCGCAATCAAGCCGGGCAAGCCCTTCTCCAGCTCCGATATCGACGACGCCGTCAAGGCGCTGTTCGGCACCGGCCTGTTCTCGGACGTTCAGATCAACCAGGTCGGTTCGAGCCTGGTGGTCAAGGTTTCCGAATACAAGGTCGTCAACCAGGTCCTGTTCCAGGGCAACAAGAAGCTGAAGGACAACGCGCTCCAGGCCGCTATCCAGCTGAAGCCGCGCGCCACCTTCTCGCAACAGGCGCTCGACGCCGACGTCGAGGCGGTAAAGGCTGCCTACAAGCGCATTGGCCGTGACGACGCCGCCGTGACCACGCAGATCATGGATCTCGGCGACAACCGCGTGAACGTGGTCTTCAACATCAACGAAGGCGGACGCACCCAGATCGCGGCAATCAATTTCGTCGGCAACCACGCTTATTCCAGCCGCCGCCTGTCGGATGTCATCAACACCAAGCGCTCGTCCTGGCTGTCCTTCGTGCTGCGTGACGACGTCTATGACGAGGATAAGCTGCGCGCCGACCAGGAGCTGCTGCGCCGCTTCTACTACAATCACGGCTATGCCGATTTCCAGGTCGTCTCGGCCGTCGGCGAGCTCGACGACACGACCAACAAATACACGGTCACCATCACCGTGCAGGAAGGCGACCGCTACACATTCGGCGACGTAAGCGTGGAAAGCACCATCCCCGAGGTCGACTCGAAGGCGCTGGAATCCACGGTCGAAACCCACAAGGGCGACGTCTACAACGCCAAGGACGTCGAGGATTCGATCGTCGGTTTGACCGAGAAGGTCGCGGGCTCGGGCTATGCCTTCGCCCAGGTGACGCCGCGCGGCGACCGCAATTTCGAGAACCACACCATTTCGGTCGTCTACACCATCGACCAGGGCACCAAGGCCTATGTCGAGCGCATCGAAATCCGCGGCAACGACCGCACACGCGACTATGTCATCCGGCGCGAGTTCGATGTCAGTGAAGGCGATGCCTTCAACCAGGTCCTCATCCAGCGCGCGAAGAAGCGGCTGGAAAGCCTTGATTACTTCCAGTCTGTCGACATCTCGACAGTTCCGGGCTCGGCTCCCGACCAGGTCGTGCTCGTGGTCACCGTGGTTGAGAAGTCGACCGGCGAATTCTCGGTCGGCGCCGGCTATTCGACCGGCGGCGACACGCCCGGACCGTCGATCGAAGGCTCGATCACCGAACGCAACTTCCTCGGTCGCGGCCAGTACATCAAGGTGTCGGCCGGCGGCGGCAAGAATTCGCGCGACTACGCCCTTTCCTTCACCGAGCCTTATTTCCTCGGCAGGCGCATCGCGGCCGGGTTCGATATCTACAAGTCGACCCGCGAGTACGATCACTACGACACAGACACCACCGGCGCGACCGTTCGCTTCGGCCTGCCGATCACGGACAGCATTTCGACGCAGCTGGCCTATAACATCTCGCAAGAGAAGTACTCACTTGCGGACAATTGCACGACCAACGGGATCTATGATCCAGCCAAGTGCACCATCTCCCAGGCGATTCGAGATGGCGTTGCAGAAAGCCCTTGGCTCAAGTCATCGGTCAGCCTCGGTCTGGTCTACAATACCATCGACGATATGAAGAACCCGCATGAGGGGCTTTATATCACCGGCGCGACCGAGTTCGCTGGTTTGGGTGGTGACGCCAAGTGGGTCAAAATTACTGGACGTGCGAGCGTCTACCAGACTTTGTCCGAACAGCTTGATATCGTCGGCTTGGTTTCGGGTGGTGCAGGCTACCTCGCGGGCTACGGCAGTGGCGACCTGCGGATTTTCGATAACTTCCAGAGCAATGATCGCATGATCCGCGGCTTTGAGTATGGCGGCATTGGTCCTGTGGCCAATGACGGCAGCGGTGATCACCTTGGAGGTACGACCTATTTCAATGCCTCCGCAGAAGCTCAGTTCCCGCTTCCAGTTATTCCGGAGAGCTTCGGTCTGCGTGGCGCGGTCTTTGCGGATGCGGCGACGCTTTATGGCAACAAGCTTGTCGGTGTCGATTCGGCCTCGGCCGACATGAAGCTGCGCGCCTCGGTTGGTATCGGCCTGATGTGGGCTTCGCCGTTCGGCCCGATCCGCATCGACTACGCGATCCCGGTCAAGAAAGAGTCGACCGACGATGTGCAGGAATTCAACTTCGGTATCGCGACCCGCTTCTAATCTTGCGGTCGCGACATTTTCCGGGCCGCATGACGGCCCGGACTAGACTGATCCGACCCAGCTGGATATTGCTTCTGGAATGACCGATCCGGTGTTCTTTGCGCCTTCACGCCGGTATACGGCTAGCGAGGTCGCGAATCTGACCGGCGCCAGCCTGTTCGATTCCGCTCAGGCCGAAATTGCCATCGAGGCGCTGGCTCCCGCCAATGAGGGTGGCGACGGCGCGCTCGTCTTTGTCGACGGCAAGCGCAATTTCGCACTCATGCCGTCGCTCAGGGCGGCCGCGGTCCTGTGTCCCGCCGATTTTGCCAGCAAGGCGCCGCCAGGTATTGCGGTGCTGATGCATCCGCGCCCGCAACAGGCTTTCGCAATGGTCGGGCGCCTGTTGTTTCCGCACGCCGCGACCCCGGGGCCGATGACCGGGGAAACCGGCATCTCGGCGCATGCGTTTGTCGATCCATCCGCGCATGTCGAGGAAGGGGCGATTGTCGAGGCGGGTGCCGTGATCGGTCCCGGTGTGGCTATCGGCAGCGGCACGGTCATTGCGCCCCACGCCGTTGTCGGCCGTTCCTGCCAGATCGGCCGTGACGGCTTCATAGGTCCCGGCACCAGCATCCAATATGCGCTTATCGGCAACCGCGTCATCATCCATGGCGGCGCCAGGATCGGCCAGGACGGTTTCGGCTTCGTGGGCGGCGCCAAGGGACCTGAACGCGTGCCGCAGATCGGCCGCGTCATCATTCAGGACGATGTCGAGGTCGGCTCCAATTCGACCGTCGACCGCGGCGCGATGTCCGATACCATCATCGGCCAGGGCACCAAGATCGACAATCTGGTGCAGATCGCCCACAATGTTCGCATCGGCCGCAATTGCATTATAGCAGGGCTTTCGGGTATTTCCGGTTCCGTCGTCGTCGGTGACAACGTCACCATGGGCGGCGGTGTCGGCCTCGCCGATCATCTGACCATCGGGCCGGGAGCCAAGCTTGCTGCGAGAAGTGGATTCATGAACAACGTGCCGGCAGGCGAGATATGGGGAGGTTATCCGGCACAGCCGATGGCCGAGGCTATGCGCGAGATAGCAATGCTGCGCAGGATGGCCAGGACGCGCAAGCAAGGCGACGGAAATGGCTGACATGGTGGCAACGACACTAGAGGCGGTCGACATCATGGGGCTGATGAAGCTCCTGCCGCACCGCTATCCGTTCCTGCTGATCGATCGCATTATCGACATCGACGGCGACGAATCCGCTGTCGGCATCAAGAACGTGACCATTAACGAGCCGCATTTCCAGGGCCATTTTCCCCAGCAGCCGGTGATGCCCGGAGTGTTGATCATCGAGGCCATGGCCCAGACCGCCGGCGCGATCTGCATTCGCAGCCTCAACACGGAAAAGCCCTCGCTGGTTTATTTCATGACCATCGACAACGCGAAATTCCGCAAACCGGTGGTTCCGGGCGATCAGCTCAGGATCCATGTCAAAAAGATCAAGAAACGCGGCAACCTGCTGAAATTCGCCTGCGAGGCGATGGTTGACGGCGCGAAAGCCGCCGAAGCCGAGGTTTCGGCCATGATGGTTACCGGCTGACTGACGGTTCGAAATGCTCATGAAAGTCGAGACATCCATCCATCCTTCCTCGGTCGTCGAAGAAGGAGCCCAGATCGGCGAAGGCGTCCGCATCGGACCCTTCTGCCATATCAGCGCCGATTCAATCATCGGCGACCGTGTCGAGCTGGTCAGCCATGTGTCAGTGATGGGCGCAACAACCATCGGGACCGGGACAAAGGTCTATCCGATGGCGACGCTCGGCGCGCCGCCGCAGAACACCAAGCACAAAGGTGGGCGCACCACCCTGGTCATCGGTGAGAACTGCACGCTGCGCGAAGGCGTCACCATGCATGTCGGCACGGATTCCAGCCGTGGCGAGACCACCGTCGGCGACAATGGCAATTTCCTCGCCTACGCCCATATCGCCCATGATTGCGTGGTCGGCAAGAACGCCACTTTCGCCAATGGCGCGACGCTCGGCGGCCATTGCGAGATAGGCGACAACGTCTATATCGGCGGCCTGAGCGCCGTTCATCAATTCGTGCGCGTCGGCGACAACGCCTTTCTTGGCGGGTGCTCGGCTTTTGTTGGGGATGTCATTCCCTACGCCATCGCGGTCGGCAACCGAGCCAGCCTGCGCGGCTTGAACATCATTGGCCTCAAGCGCTCCGGCGTGCCGCGTTCCGAAATCTATCTGCTGCGCAAAGCTTATCGGACGATTTTCGATCGCTCCCGAACCGTCGGCGAGAATGTGGAACTCGCCAAGGCCGAATTCGCCGCTTCGCCAACTGCCATGAAGATCATCGATTTCATCGCCAGTCGCGGCAAGCGGCACTTTGCCGTCCCATCGCTCACGGGTGGCGGCGACGATGACAATGGCGATGACGAGGGCTAAGCCCGCCGAAGCAGGGCTTGCACTCGCGCCGGGCTCCAGGGTCGGCATCATTGCCGGCGGCGGCAGCCTGCCTGTCGAAGTCGCCGATGGCCTGGTCAAGCACGGTTTTGCGCCCTTCATCATCATCGCCGCGGGCGAGGTCGACCGAGAGGCGGATTTTGCCGCCTACGATCAGGAAAAACTCGCGCTCGAAGACATCGGGTTGCTGTTTCCATTGTTGAGACGCAAGGGCATCACGCATCTTGTTCTTGCCGGCGAGATCAAGCGCAGGCCGCGGCTGAGCAAGATAAGGCCCACACTTGGTCTGCTGGCGATAATTCCCTTGGTGGTTAGAGGATTGAGACGCGGCGACGATGGTCTGCTGAAGATGTTGACCCGAAGCTTCGAAACGCGCGGCATCAAGGTCGTCGGCGCGCACGAAGTCGTTCCGGAACTGACGGCCGGCGAAGGTCCGTTGACGACGGCCGGACCAAATCAGTCTGACTGGCGCGACATCGAGGCGGCCCGAAAGGCGGCCAAGGCCATTGGCGCGCTCGATATCGGCCAGGCGGCGATTGCGATCGGAGGTCGGGCCGTCGCGCTGGAAGGCATTGAAGGCACTGCCGGCCTGCTCGACAGGATGCGGGAATTGCGCGGCCACGGCAGGCTGGCCGGCAAGGCGCGCGGCGTGCTGGTCAAATGCGCCAAGCCGGGCCAGGAATTGCGCGCCGACTTGCCAACCATAGGCCCGCAGACGATCGAGGCCGCGCATGCGGCTGGCCTTGCCGGGGTAGCTGTCGAGGCCGGCCGCTCGCTCATTCTGGAAGGCCCGACCACACTTGCGCGCGCGAACGCGCTTGGCCTTTTCATCGTCGGTCTGCCAGCAACGGAGCTGGCCAATGGGAAGCCGGCTCATGGTCGCTGACAAGCCGCTCAAGCTCGCGATCGTCGCCGGCGAGGAGTCCGGCGATCTGCTCGGCGCCGACATCGTGCGGGCGCTCGAGCGCACGACCGGCCGCAAGGTTCAGCTCGTCGGCATCGGCGGGCGGCACCTGCAGCAGCTGGGGCTGGCTCCGCTGTTCGACGGCAGCGAGATTGCGCTGATGGGCTTCAGCGCGGTGCTGCGCGACCTGCCGCGACTGATGCGCCGTATCAGCCAGACGGCGGCGATGATCGCGGCCGAGCGGCCCGATTGCCTGGTTACCATCGATAGCCCCGACTTTTCGCTGCGCGTGGCGAAGAAGGTTCGCGCAACAGCACCGGCCATCCCGATCGTCCACTATGTCTGCCCGAGCGTATGGGCCTGGCGGCCGGGCAGGGCGGTGGCGATGAAACCCTATGTCGACCACATTCTGTGTATCCTGCCATTCGAGGTGAAGGCGCTTGCTCGCCTTGGCGGACCGCCGGGCACCTATGTCGGTCACCGGTTGACGCAGGATCCGGGCGTGCTTGGCGCCGCCAAGGCGCAGAGCCAGCCGCGCGACCTCTCCGAAGACCGCGTCAAGACGGTGCTGGTGCTGCCCGGCTCGCGCCGCGGCGAGGTAAGCCGGCTTGTCGTTCCGTTCGGCGATACGGTATCGGTCCTGCGCGCGCGCGGACACCGGTTGCGCTTGCTTTTGCCGACGGTGCCGCATGTCGTCGATCTGGTCAGGACCTCGGTTGCACGCTGGGATGAAAAGCCGGAGATCATCGTCGAATCCGAGCGCAAATGGCAGGCCTTCGGCAAGGCCGATGCGGCGTTGATCGCATCGGGAACCGTGTCGCTCGAGCTGGCGCTTTCGGGCGTGCCAATGATCTCGTGCTACAAATTCGATCCGGTCATGCAGATGGCCCAGCGCCTGATCACGGTATGGAGCGCCGCCTTGCCGAATCTCATCGCCGATCGGCCTGTCGTGCCGGAAAGCTACAACCAATATGTGCGGCCGCACTATCTGGCGAGGCAGCTCGAGGCGCTGTTTGCCGACACCGCCTATCGCGCCTGGCAAAAGGACGGCTTTGCCGAAGTGGCGACCCGCATGGCGACCGAAAGGCCTTCAGGCGAGATCGCTGCGGAGGTGGTGATTGGGTGCGTGAGGAAGGCAGTAGGCAGTAGGCAGTAGGCAGTAGGAGCTCTCTGTCTCACCCTGCCTATTGCCTACTCACTACTTCACTATCTCTTTGCAATCGGCACGTAGTCGCGTTCCGTGGCGCCGGTATAGAGCTGGCGCGGGCGGCCGATCTTCTGGTGCGGATCCTCGATCATTTCCTTCCACTGGGCGATCCAGCCCACGGTGCGCGCGACCGCGAAGAGGACTGTGAACATGGTGGTGGGGAAGCCCAGCGCCTTCAGCGTGATGCCGGAATAGAAGTCGACGTTCGGGTAGAGCTTCTTTTCGATGAAATACTCGTCGGTGAGCGCGATCTTCTCCAGCTCCATCGCGATGTCGAGCAGCGGGTCGTCCTTGATGCCGAGCTCGCCCAGCACCTCATGCGCGGTCTTCTGCATGATCTTGGCGCGCGGATCGTAGTTCTTGTAGACGCGGTGGCCGAAGCCCATCAGGCGGAACGGGTCGTTCTTGTCCTTGGCGCGGGCAATGAATTCGGGGATGTGATCGACATGGCCGATCTCGCCCAGCATGTTCAGCGCCGCCTCGTTGGCGCCGCCATGCGCCGGACCCCACAGGCAGGCGATGCCGGCGGCGATGCAGGCGAAGGGGTTGGCTCCAGAAGAGCCCGCAAGGCGAACGGTCGAGGTCGAAGCGTTCTGCTCGTGGTCGGCGTGCAGGATGAAGATGCGGTCCATGGCGCGCGCCAGCACCGGATTGATCTTGTACTCCTCGCACGGGACGGCAAAGCACATGTGCAGGAAGTTGGCCGCGAAGCCGAGATCGTTCTTCGGGTAAATGAAGGGCTGGCCGATATGGTACTTGTAGGCCATCGCCGCGATCGTCGGCATCTTGGCGATCAGGCGCATCGAGGCGACCATGCGCTGGTAGGGGTCGGAGATATCGGTCGAGTCGTGATAGAAGGCCGACAGCGCGCCGACCACGCCGCACATGACCGCCATCGGATGCGCGTCGCGGCGGAAGCCGGTGAAGAAGCGCGACATCTGCTCATGCACCATCGTGTGGCGGGTCACGCGATAATCGAAGTCGTCCTTCTGCGCCTTGGTCGGCAGCTCGCCGTAGAGCAGGAGATAGCAGACCTCGAGGAAGTCGCCGTGCTCGGCGAGCTGATCGATCGGGAAGCCGCGATGCAGCAGGATGCCGGCGTCGCCGTCGATGAAGGTGATCCCGGACTCGCAGCTGGCAGTCGAGGTGAAGCCCGGATCATAAGTGAAGGCGCCGGTGGTGCTGTAAAGCGAACCGATGTCGATGACGTCGGGCCCGACCGTCCCGCTTCGCACCTTCAATTCATGCGTCTTGCCGGCGAGTTCGAGCCTGGCGGTCGACTCACGCGTTTTGCTGCCCGGTTCCAATTTTGTCGCAGCTTCGCTCATTCTCAAACTCCTTTTGTATCCTCATGCCGGCAAGGCAATTCCTGCAAACGACACGTCGAAGTCACCGGAATGCGCGAACTCGCCACTGCATTTTTAGGAGGTGCGTGCCAGATTGGGCCAAGACCTAATGTTGCACTGCGAAACGCACCTTTCAATGCCAATCTTCTTGGGCCAGTTCGCTCCTAATCGATTTGATCTGCAATGCGCGCCAGGCTTTCCTGACGGCCCAGCACGGCAAGCACGTCGAACACGCCGGGCGAGGTGCTGCGGCCGGTCAGCGCGGCTCTCAGCGGTTGGGCCACGGCGCCAAGCTTGTGCCCACCGGCCTCGGCAAACTCGCGGATCGAAGCCTCCGCCGAAGCGGCGCTCCACTCGCCCTGGACAGAAGACAATGCGCCATGCACGCCGCGCAAAATCGCGCGCGCATCCGCGTTGAGCAAGCCCGCCGCCTTCTCGTCCAGCGGCAATGGCCGCTCGGCGAACAGGAAAGCCGCGCCGTCGACCAGTTCCACAAGAGTCTTGGCCCGCTCCTTGAGGCCGGGCATGGCCGCAAGCAACTGCGCCTTGCGCCTATCATCGAGCTTTGCCGCAAGTAAGGGGCCGCCTTCGAGATAGGGCAAGGTGGCGACGAAGATATCGAACAGCGCCTGATCGTCCATCTTGCGCATATGGACGCCGTTCAGCGCCTCGAGCTTGGCGAAGTCGAAGCGGGCCGCGCCCTTGTTGACGTCGCCGATGTCGAACCAGGCGATCATATCCTTGATCGACATCACCTCGTCGTCGCCATGGCTCCAGCCGAGCCTGGCCAGATAGTTGAGCAGCGCCTCCGGCAGATAGCCCATGGCGCGATAGGCCTCGACGCCGAGCGCGCCATGCCGCTTCGACAGCTTGGCGCCGTCGGCGCCATGGATCAGCGGGATATGCGACATCGACGGCACGTCCCAGCCCATGGCGTTGTAGATCACCGTCTGGCGGGCAGCGTTGGTCAGGTGGTCGTCGCCGCGGATGATGTGGGTGACGCCCATGTCGTGGTCGTCGACGACGACGGCATGCATGTAGGTCGGGTTGCCGTCCGAGCGCAGGATGATGAAGTCGTCGAGATCCTTGTTGGGAAAGCGCACCTCGCCCTGCACGCGATCGTGCACGACCGTCTCGCCCTCGGTCGGCGCCTTGATGCGGATCGCGCCCTTGACGCCCGCGGGCGCCTCGGAGGGATCGCGGTCGCGCCACTGGCCGTTGTAGCGCGGGGGCAGGCCCTTGGCCCTAGCTGCCTCGCGCATTGCCTCGAGCTCTGCCGGCGTCTCATAGCTGTAATAGGCCTTGCCCATACGCACGAGCTCTTCGGCCACTTCGCGGTGACGCGGCGCGCGCTCGAACTGCGAGACGGCTTCGCCATCCCAGGAGAGGCCAAGCCAGGTCAGCCCGTCGAGAATGGCGGCGGTTGCGGCCTCGGTGGAGCGCTCACGATCGGTGTCCTCGATGCGCAGCAGCATCGTGCCGCCGGTGTGCTTGGCATAAAGCCAGTTGAACAGCGCTGTGCGCGCGCCGCCGATATGCAGGTAGCCTGTCGGCGAGGGGGCAAAACGGGTGACGACCTTGTCGGACATGGAACTCTCAGGCTTGCGCTTAAACGGCATATTTTGCGCGGGCTTTCGCGCAGTTGGCGTTCATGTAGCATAGGCGGTCTGGGGCGCAAGGGGCAGACCCGATGGCTGGACGTGGCTGGGGTGCGGACGAGGGCGAGACAACGACAGCTGGCGTCAGCGAACGCCTGATGTTTGCCCATGCCACGCCCACGGAGGCGGTGCCATTCCAGCTTCCGCAACCGCGTGCACCAGCCGAGCTTCCGCCGCCCGGCGGCGGTGCACTAGAGCCAGCCTCGCCAACTGCCACCGCCGGCCGAATCCGCAAACAGCTTGGCCGCGCTTCGCTTTCGGCGCTGCATCGAAGCATTGCCGTCGCCGCCGCCACCGAGGTCGACCGCGGCGTCGGCTTCCTGCTGGTGCCGGTGTTCCTGGCCGCGGGCGTCATCTACTACTTCTCGCTGAGCACCGAGCCCGATCTCTACAGGCCGCTTGCTGCGGTGGCTCTGATGGCTGTCTGCGCGGCGATCTCGCGTTCCCGGCAGAGAACGCACCTTGTCTTCATGGCAACCCTTTTGTGTGCCCTGGGCTTTCTCGCGGCCAAGGTGGAGACCTGGCGGATGGCGACGCCGATGCTGGGGTCCGAAATCCAGACGCGGCTGACGGGCCGCCTTGTCACCGCCGAGGCGATGGCCAATGGCCGTGTCCGACTGACCATCGATCTCATGTCCACGGCACATCCGACGCTGCGCTATGCGCCGGCTCGCGTCAGGTTGTCGGCGCGCAAGATCCCGCCCGACATGACAGCGGGGTCGATGCTGACCGGCTACGCCAAGCTGCTGCCGGCGACGGGCCCGGTCCGGCCTGACAGCTACGACTTTTCCTTCGACAGCTATTTCACCGGCATCGGCGGCAGCGGCTTTTTCCTGGGCGATCCAAAGCTGATTGCGCCGACCTCGATTGCGCCAACAGGGGCGCCGTTCGGCGCGCGCATCGCATCGGCCATAGAAAACGCGCGTGAAGGGATCGCCGACCACATCAGGGATACCATCGGCGGTTCCGAAAGTGAGATTGCAGCAGCACTGATCGTCGGCGTGCGCGCCGGCATTCCGGAAGAAATCAACGAGTCGATGCGACGCACCGGTATCTATCACATCATCTCGATCTCCGGCCTGCACATGGCGCTGGTCGCCGGCACGATCATGGTCCTGCTGCGCGGCGCCTTCGCGCTGTTTCCGGATTTCTCGTCGCGCCGGCCGGTGAAGAAATATGCCGCTGGAATCGCGCTTATCTCGATCGCCGCTTACCTGGTGATCTCCGGCATCGTGGTGGCGGCCGAGCGAAGTTTTATCATGCTGGCGGTCATGCTGGTCGCCGTGCTCTTCGACCGCACGGCGCTGACGATGCGCAACCTGGCGATCTCGGCCATCGCCGTCATCCTGGTCTCGCCGCACGAGGTGGTCGGTCCGAGCTTCCAGATGTCTTTTGCCGCCACAGCGGCGCTCGTCGGTGCCTATGCCGGCTTCGCCGACTATCGCGCCGGCAAAACGACCGCGCCGCCGGTAAAGCGTTCGTTCCTCGGGTTCATATCGCGGAAACTGGCGGTTGGAGTGGGCGCCGCCGCCATAACATCGCTCATCGCGGGCAGCGCGACATTGCTGTTCGCGATCTGGCACTTCCAGCGGGTGTCACCGCTCAGCCTGCTGGCCAATCTGGCGGTCATGCCGATCGTCTCGCTGGTTGTCATGCCGTTCGCCGTGTTGAGCGCGCTGGCGATGCCCTTCGGCTTCGACGGTCCTTTTCTCTATGTGATGGGCAAGGGCCTGACGGCGATGATCGCCATTTCAGCGTGGATTTCCGAGCGCTCACCGGTCGATGCCGTCGGGTTGATCTCGATCCAGTCGGTGCTGCTGGCGACGATCGCGCTGGTCATCGCTACCATGGCCACCACCTGGCTCAGATTGGCAGCCATGCCGTTCGCGCTCGCTGCCCTGATGGTCATCCCGCATGTCCGAACGCCGGACGTGCTTATCTCGGAGGATGCGCATCTGGTGGCAATGCCGATCGGCGCCGGCGAGCTCGCCGTCAACCGCGCACGCTCCAATGAGTTCACCACGGACAATTGGAAGCGGGCGCTGAAGGCCGAAGCAATTGTGCCGCCGGAGACATTTTCCAAAGACGCTCTCGACATCGCCGATCCCGTCGACCTGCCGCCTGGCTCGCCCTTCTACTGCACAGGCGACCTGTGCATCGGCCGGCATCCTTCCGGGGCGATCGTCGCACTAGTCGAAAACCGCGACAGCGCCCGTCCGGCCTGCGGCTTTGCCGACCTCATCGTCATCAACGACGCCACAGCCTACAATCCCTGCCGCGATCCGCGTGTGCTTGTCGTCACCAAGCGCCAGCTGGCGCGTGACGGCAGTGCGGCCGTCTTCTTCGACCCGCAATCGGCAACCGCGCGTCCAAACGTTCGCTACGCGGTCGAGAAGCCATACCGGCCCTGGCACGAGCAACGCAAATACACCCGCGAGGCGAGGGGCCTGCCGCCTTACAAAAAACCCGAGAGGACGGAAGCGAAGTCTTCGCCACCAGCCCAATAGATTTCAGTAGCGGCGGATAAGCCCGACGAGCTTGCCTTGGACCTTGACCCGGTCGGGCCCAAAGATGCGGGTCTCGTAGGCCGGATTGGCGGCCTCGAGCGCGATCGAGGCGCCCTTGCGGCGGAAGCGCTTGAGCGTCGCTTCCTCGTCGTCGACCAGCGCCACCACGATCTCGCCCGGGCTTGCCGTGTTGGCATTGCGGATGATGACGGTGTCGCCGTCGAAGATGCCGGCCTCGATCATCGAGTCGCCCTTGACCTCCAACGCATAATGCTCGCCGCCCATGATCATATCCGGCGGCACGGTGATCGAATGCGTCTGGTGCTGGATTGCGTCTATCGGCACGCCGGCGGCGATGCGGCCCATCACCGGAATCGATACGGCCGAAACAGCGTCGTCGTCATTGCTGGGCATCGGCGTACGCGAGGTGGTTGCCGGCTTGAGCTGACGGCCGAGATTGCCTTGGCCGCCCTGGATGACGCTCGGCGAAAACTTCCTCGCGGCATTCAGGCCAGGCGCGATCGAGTCGGGCAGCCGCAGCACTTCAAGCGCGCGCGCCCGGTTTGGCAGCCGGCGAATGAAGCCGCGTTCCTCCAGCGCCGTAATCAGCCGATGGATACCAGACTTCGAGGCAAGGTCGAGCGCCTCCTTCATCTCGTCGAAAGATGGAGGAATCCCGCTCTCCTTCAGACGTTCATGGATGAACATCAGGAGTTCATGTTGTTTGCGCGTCAGCATTGGCGGCCCCCATGGGTTCTCAAACCAGAATCAGAAAAACAAACCCAGAACAAACACTATCTGTTCCAGTTGTGTTCCGCAACCGTTTAAAGTTTAATGAATTTGTTAAGGTTGCCGAAACAATGTTGCATCCAGTGGCGGCGTGGCCGCCGCGCGCCGGGCGGCGGTATTGATTCCGCTCGATTTTGCGGCCCATCCTTAAGCTGGAACAAGAGGCGGCACCATCACGAAAGTGCCGGGTGGGGTCGCGCCGGCTCCTCGTTGCGCGTTCTGCACCGTGAACGAAACGAACCCAAAATGCCAACCTGGCGATGATTCCGGTCCCTGGTCTTCGCCGTCTATGGACCAGCTAACATAGGACGAAAGGTTCTTGCCCTGGCGCCGGCGGTGGTGAGACAACCGCCCTTGGCCGGCCGTGAGCGGCGCCGGGTCGAAATGGAGGCGGTGGCACAATGATGGGAATTCCCGATCTCGCTGACGTCGAGGCGATGGATGCCGCGGATCCGCTGCGCGCCATGCGCGGTCGCTTCGTCTTGCCTGAGGGCGTTATATACCTCGACGGCAATTCTCTGGGCGCTGCTTCGATCAACGTCTTCAGCGAGATCGAGACGGCCACGAAGCAGGAATGGGCGCGAGACCTCATCCGCGCCTGGAACACCGCTGGTTGGTTCGACATGCCTGTGGAGCTCGGCGACCGGCTCGGGCGTCTGATCGGCGCCGCGCCGGGCCAGAGCGTGGTGTGCGACACGACCTCGATCAACATCTACAAGGTCCTGCATGCGGCACTCGCAATGCGTCCCGAGCGCTCGGTGATCGTTGCCGAGGGCGACAGCTTCCCGACCGACCTCTACATGGCCGAAGGGGTGGCCTCGACGCGGCCCGGCACGGTGCTGCGGCTCGAAGGTGTCGATGCCGCGACGATCGAGGAACTGGTCGACGATCGTGTCGCAGTCATCCTGGTAAACCACGTCAACTACAAGTCCGGCCGGCTGCGCGACATGGCGGCGCTGACGCGCAAGGCCCATGAGGCCGGTGCGCTGATTGTCTGGGATCTCTGCCACACGGCCGGTGCCCTGCCGGTGGATCTCGACGGCTCGAATGCCGATTTCGCCATAGGCTGCACGTACAAATATCTTAATGGCGGACCGGGAGCGCCGGCCTTCATCTACGCCGCGAACCGCCACCATGGCGACATTCGCCAGCCGCTCAGTGGCTGGTGGGGCCATGCCAGGCCGTTCGCGTTCGAGCAGGGCTATGCCGCCGGCGCGGGCATCCGGCGGTTCCTGTGCGGAACGCAGCCGGTGCTGTCGATGCGGGCGCTGAAAGGAGCGCTGGATCTCTGGGACGAAGTCGAGATGACGGCTGTGCGCGAGAAAAGCATCGCGCTGACGGACCTGTTCATTCGGCTTGTCGAAGCCAAATGCGGCGCCTTCGGTCTCGAACTGGAAAGCCCGCGCCGCGGCGCCGAGCGCGGCAGCCAGGTGTCGTTTGCCCATCCGCATGGCTACCAGGTGATGCGCGCCTTGATCGAGCGCGGCGTGATCGGCGATTTCCGCGCGCCGTCGACCGTTCGTTTCGGCTTCACGCCGCTTTATATCGGCTACCGGGATGTCTGGGATGCCGTCGACGTGCTGGAAGACATCTTGCGCACCGGCGCCTGGCGAGAAGCACGCTTCGCCGTCAAAACAGCTGTTACCTGACTTTGAAATCGGCGATGCAATCAAAAGCCATTCAATATTGACCTGACCGCGGAGGGACTGGTGCTGGGACACCGCATTGTCGACTGGGACAACGCCTATGCAAACGGCGCCAATATCGCCGGCGGCGACCGTTGGCCGGCGGCCTGGGATGGCCCGGCTCAGGCATTTCGCGAAAAGCTGCTAGCGCAGGGCAGGGCGCGGCTCGATATCGTCTATGGCGAAGCGCCGCGCAGCCGGCTCGATCTGTTTCTCCCGCCTGCCGCGCCAAAGGGGCTCGTTGTGTTCGTCCACGGCGGCTACTGGATGGAGTCGGACAGGAGTTCCTGGTCGCATCTGGCAGGAGGCGCGGTCGGACGTGGCTTCGCCGTAGCCATGCCCTCCTACACACTTTGCCCGGAGATCAGGATCAGCGGCATTGTCGGTGAAGCCGCGGCTGCGATCGAGAAGGCGTCAGCCATGGTCGATGGTCCGCTGATGCTGGCCGGGCACTCGGCCGGCGGACATCTCGCCAGCCGCATGGTGACCGCGACCTCACCGCTATCATCCGATGTGGCGCGCCGCCTACGCCATGTCGTTTCGATTTCAGGCCTGCACGACCTTCGGCCGCTGATGTTCACGGCGCTGAACGAAACCCTGAACATCGACGAGCGGGAAGCGTTGACCGAAAGCCCGGCATTGCTGAGGCCCGTGCAGGGGGCCCGCGTCACCTGTTGGGTCGGCGGCGGCGAGCGCTCGGAATTCCTGCGCCAGAGCGCGTTGCTTGCCAACATCTGGACCGGGCTCGGCGCCGCTACCGATTCAGTGGTCGAGCCGGATCGGCATCATTTCAATGTTGTCGATGGTCTCGCCGATCCGGATCATCCCCTGACCCGCACGCTGGTCGACGAATAGATTATCGACTGCTTCGACGTGTAGGCGATCGACTTCGTCGACGCTTAGACGATCGGCTGCGCCGACGTATTACCGCAGCATAAGCACGCTGCATTCGGCGCCGGCTTCCGCGGCCGGCGCGAAGGGCTCGCGCACGATCAGGCCGTTGGCGTCGGCGAGCATCCGCAGCATCGAGGAATCCTGGATGCCGAAGGGGGTCGCGACCAGCGTGCCGTCATCGTCGCGAACCATGGCGCGAACATAATCCTGCCTGAGGTCGTTGGCCTGCATCGCGGCGCCCAGCCGGGCCGTTCGCACGTCCTGCCTGTAAACGCGGCCGCCGAGCCGGGCAAGCAGCGGCTTCAGGAAGAGTTGCGTGCAGACGATGCTTGCCACCGGATTGCCGGGCAGGCCGACGCAGCGGACATTGCCAAGCCGACCGAACATCAGCGGTTTGCCGGGGCGCATGGCGATCTTCCAGAAGTCGAGCTTCATGCCTTCGCTGGTGAGCACGTCATGGATCAGGTCGTGATCGCCGACCGAGGCGCCGCCAAGCGTGACGATGACGTCGGCGCTGGCCTCAACCGCTTTCCTGACCAGCGCGGCGATCGCCTCCTGGCGGTCGGCGGCGATGCCGAGATCGAGGGCTCGCGCGCCGACCGACTGGGCGGCGGCGGCGACGCCATAGGCGTTGGATGAAATGATCTGGTCGGGGCCAAGCGCGCTGCCCGGCGGCAGCAGTTCGTCGCCGGTGGCGATGATCGCGACCAGCGGTTGCCGCACGACGCTCAGGCTAGGGTGGTTGGCCGACGCCGCCAGCGAGAGGGCTGCCGCATCGAGCGCGCGACCCTTTTCGAGCAGCACGTCGCCCTGGCCGAAGTCGAGGCCGGCGCGGCGGATGTTGCGTCCTGCCGCGGTCGGCTCCGTCACTTCGACCTTGCGGTTGCCAAGATCGCGGACGTTTTCCTGGATGACGATGGTGTCGGCGCCTTCGGGCACCGGCGCACCGGTGAAGATGCGCACCGCCTGGCCTTCCGCGACGGTTCCGGAAAAGCCGCGCCCTGCAGGCGCAACGCCTACGACCTCAAGCTGCGCCGGCACTGACGCGACATCGGTGGAACGCGCGGCGTAGCCGTCCATCGCCGAGGCGTTGAAGGGGGGCTGCGTGCGCAGAGCCACGACCGGCTCCGCCAGGACACGCCCGGCCGCTTCCGCTAACGGAATGATTTCGCCCGGCAATGGCGCCGCGCCGTCGAGCAGGCGTTCGAGCGCTTCGGCTACCGGAACCAGCGCCATCAGGCACCCGACTTGTAGTCGCCGGACTTGCCGCCGGTCTTCTCGACCAGCCGGATGCCGGAAATCACCATGCCGCGGTCCGCTGCCTTGGCCATGTCGTAGATGGTGAGGCAGGCGACCGAGGCGGCGGTCAGCGCTTCCATCTCCACGCCGGTCTTGCCGGTCACGCGGGCAAGCGCCGTGATCTTGAGGCCAGGCAGCGCATGGTCCGGCTCGATCTCGACGGCGACCTTGGTCAGAAGCAGCGGATGGCAAAGCGGGATCAGCTCGTGTGTCTTCTTCGCGGCCATGATCCCTGCGATGCGGGCGGTGCCCAGCACATCGCCCTTCTTGGCGTCGCCGGCGAGAATCATTTCCAGCGTTTCGGGGCGCATCGAGACAAAGCCTTCGGCGATTGCCGTGCGGGTCGTCTCGGCCTTGTCGCCGACATCGACCATATTGGCTTCGCCCTTGGCGCCGAGATGGGTCAGAGCCATGCTCAGATGGCCTCGGCCGCTGCCTTGCCCGTCAGCAGGAGCTCGGTCGCCGCGGCCACGTCCGCCTGCCGCATCAGGCTCTCGCCGACGAGAAAGGTGCCTATGCCGGTCTTCTGCATCCTGATGCAATCGTCGTGGGTGAAGATGCCGCTCTCGCTGACCAGCAAGCGATCGCTCGGAACCATCAGCGCCAGCCGCTCCGAGGTCTTGAGACTGGTCTCGAACGTTCTCAGGTTGCGGTTGTTGATGCCGATCAGCTGCGACGACAGTTTTAGCGCGCGCTCGGTTTCGGCCTCGTCATGCACCTCGATCAGCGCATCCATGCCAAGTTCGAACGCCACTGCTTCGAGCTCGCTCGCCAGCGCATCGTCGACGCTGGCCATGATGATCAGGATCGCGTCGGCGCCCCAGGCGCGTGCTTCGTAGACCTGGTAGGGATCGAACAGGAAATCCTTGCGCAACACGGGCAGGGACACCGCTTTGCGGGCATTGGTGAGAAATTCCGGAGCGCCCTGGAAAGACGGCGCGTCGGTCAGCACCGAAAGGCAGGCCGCGCCGCCTTGCTGATAGGCTTTTGCGAGCGAGGGCGGGTCGAAATCAGCGCGGATCAGCCCCCGGGAGGGGCTGGCCTTCTTGATCTCGGCGATCAGGGCGAAGCTGCCCGATCTGCACTTTGTCTCAAGCGCCGCGAGAAAGCCGCGCGGCGCGTCGGCGTCCTTCGCCCGTGCCTTGATCTCGGCGAACGGCACGGCGAGCTTCGCCGACGCGATCTCATCGCGCTTATAGGCTTCGATCTTGCGCAGGATGTCCGACAAGGCCTTATCCGTTCGAAATCTCGACAAGCTTGTCCAGCACCGCAAGCGCTCGGCCGCTGTCGATCGCTTGCGCCGCCGCGACAATACCGTCGGCAAGCGTCGTCGCCTTGCCGGCCACGACCAGCCCGGCGCCGGCATTCATCAGCACCGTGTCGCGATAGGCACCTGCCGCTCCGCCCAGCATATCGCGGAGTTCCTTGGCGTTGTAGGCCGCATCGCCGCCGCGCAGCTCTTCCTTGGCGTGCCGCTTCAATCCAAAGGATTCCGGCGTCAAGGTGAAGCTGCGGATCTCGCCGCCGACAAGCTCCGCCACCTGGGTCTCGCCCGTCGTGGTGATCTCGTCATAGCCATCGCCATGGACGACCCAGGCGTGATCGGCGCCCAGCGCCTTCAGCGTCTCGGCCACCGGCATGATCCACTCCGGCAGGAAGACGCCCACCATCTGGCGGCTGACGCCGGCGGGGTTCGACAGCGGTCCGAGCAGGTTGAAGATGGTGCGCGTGCCGAGCTCGACGCGAGTCGGCCCGACATGCTTCATCGCCGGATGATGCGCCGGTGCGAACATGAAGCCGACGCCGGCCTCGTGGATGCAGCGGCCGATCATTTCTGGCGAGATGTCTATTCTAACGCCCAGCGCCGTCAACACATCGGCCGAGCCGGTCAGCGAGGACAGGCCGCGATTGCCGTGCTTGGCGACCGGCACGCCGGCGGCGGCGATGACGAAAGCCGAAGCCGTCGAGATGTTGACCGAGTGCGAATTGTCGCCGCCCGTGCCGACGATGTCGATGGCGCCGTGCGGTGCCTCGACGCGCAACATCTTGGCGCGCATCGTGGCGACCGCGCCGGATATCTCGCCCACTGTCTCGCCGCGTACGCGCAGCGCCATCAGGAAGCCGCCGATCTGGCCGGGCGTCGCATCGCCCGACATGATGATGTCGAAGGCTTCGCGGGCTTCCTCGAAGGAAAGCGCGGTGCCGGCGGCGACCTTTGCTATGTGTGTCTTCAGCGCGCTCATCGTGTCTGTGCTTGCGAAACGGCGTTCGGATCGATGCGAACGTCATATTGCGACTGCAACTGCGCCACCAGCTGGTCGAGCAGGTCGTCGGACATGCCGGCGCCGAAGGATTTCTGCGCGTCGTCCGGCACCGAGCTGCCGTCGGCGCCCGCCGGCTCGAAGACCTCGGCGACCTTGAACAGGATCTGGCCGTCGCCGGTGGGCGAGGGGATCAAGCCGGTGCCGCCTTCGCCGACACCGAACATGGCGGCCGCACCTTCCTTGCCGAAATCGGCATCGTCGGCTTCGCGCTTCAGGCCGCGCTTGGTCTGTTTATCGAGCTTGAGCTCGCCGGCGATGACGTCGAGCGTGGTGCCGGCCTTGAGGCGCTTCTCCAGCTCTTGCGCCTTCGCGTCGAGCCGCTTGTCGGTCTCGGCCTCCGTCCAGTCGGCCGCGACCTTCTTGCGGACTTCATCCAGCGTGCGGTCGCGCGCCGGCGTGACCGACTGAACCTCATAGAACACGAAGCCGTTGTCGGTGGTCGTCAGGCCTTCATTCTCGGTATTGGGCTCGGCCGTGAAAACCGACTTGATGAGCTCGGCCGATTCCGGCAGGTCGTTGACGATCGTTCCGTCCGGGCGCTGGCCCGTCCGGTCGATGGCGTCGATGGTGACGACCTTGAGCTTCAGCTTCTCGGCGGCCTGGGCGAGCGAGGCGCCCGAAGCGCGGGTATCCTCATAACTGTCATGCACATCGAGCAGGATGCGGCTCGCTTCGCCGATCGCCAGGTCCTTGCGGATCTGGGCGGACACTTCCGAAAGCGGTTTGACGACCTGCGGCTTGATCTCTGTGACGCGCAACAGCACGGGACCGAAGGCACCCTGGACGACCGGGCTCACCTCGTTGGCATTGAGCGAGAAGGCCGCATCGGCCACCGCCTTGTCGGCGATCTTATCCTTGGCCAGCGTACCGAGCAGCGTGTCGGCCTGCGTCTTGCCCTCAGCGGTGATGAGCTTGTCGAAAGTGGCGCCAGCCTTCAGCGAATCGTAAGCCGCCTTGGCCGCATCCGGCGTCTTGAACACCAACTGCTCGATGGTGCGCATCTCGGGCGTCGTGTACCGCGCGATGTTCTTGTTGTAGTCATCGCTGACCTGGCTGTCGGTCACCGCGGACGGATCCATTATGTCCTGCGGCTCCAGCCGGGCATAGGAGAACTTGCGATACTCCGGCGCTGCGTAGTTCTTCTTGTTGGCGTCGAAATAGGCGTCGAGGGCGCTGTCGGACGGCGCCTCGATCGGCTGCACCAGCGTCTTCGGCAGCACGAGATAGTCGATCGTGCGATCCTCGCCGCGATAGAGCGAGACCGCCTTCAGGAAGGTCTGCGGAACCTTGAGGCCGTCGGAAATCGCCTCGACGATCTGCTGGCGCACAGCCACCTGCGAACGGTTCTTGAGATAGTCCTCCGGGCGCATGCCGAGCTCGCGCAGGAGATACTCGAAGGTCCGGCGATCGAACTGACCGCCCGGGCCCTTGAAGGCCGGATCCTCGCGTGTCAGTTCGGCGAGCCGGTCCTTGGAGAGACCGAGCCCGAGCTTGCGCGCCTGTTCGTCAAGCACGGCGCCCGAAACGAGCTGCGACAGCACCTGGTTGTCGACACCGAGCAGCTTGGCCTGTTCATGGGTGACGCGCTGGCCATATTGCTGCGACAGCATGCTGAGCTGGCGATCATAAGCGAGCCGATACTCGTTGATCGAGACCTCCGTGCCGCCGGCCGTGATCACCGCATGATGGCCACCCAGCGCACCGCCCACCATGCGCGTGGTGATGCCCCAGGCGGCGAAACTTATCACCAGCAAGGACAGCAACGCCTTCGCGCCCCAGGTGCCCGCCGCGCTTCTCAATATACCAAGCATGCATACTTCCGATTTATGCGCATTTTCGGATGCGCCGAGTCTGAAACAAGCGCAATAGCGCCCTTCCGGCCCACTGTCGATTGCTTTGTGACCTGATTTTGGTAGTGAGGGCGCTGCTTAATGTCGCTCGGAGAACGCACCCCATGACCCCTGGAATCCGTCCGCTTGTCGCCGGCAACTGGAAAATGAACGGCACCAGCGCCTCCCTCAACGAGTTGCGGTCGATCGGCAACGGGTTCATGAGCGGACTCGATGCGGAGACCGAAGCGGTGGTGTGCGTGCCGGCGACGTTGCTCCAGCGCGCCGCCGAGATCCTGTCGCGGACGCCGGTGCGAGCCGGCGGAGAGGATTGCCACCCCAAGGAGAGCGGCGCCTTTACGGGCGAGATTTCGGCAGAGATGCTCAAGGACGCCGGCGCGAGCCACGTTATCGTCGGCCATTCCGAGCGCCGCGAGCTTTTCGGCGAGGACGATGCGATTGTCCATGCCAAGGCATCGGCCGCCTGGCGAGCAGGGCTGGTGGCCATCATCTGCATCGGCGAGACGCGCGCCGAACGCGAAGCTGGCGCGACGCTCGATGTGCTGTCGCGTCAGCTCGACGGTTCCGTGCCGGCGAGTGCCACCACCGCCAACAGCATCATTGCCTACGAGCCGGTCTGGGCCATTGGAACCGGTCTGACGCCGACCGCCGCCGACGTCGCCGAGGCGCATGCGCATATCCGCGGCAAGCTCACCGGATTGCTCGGCGATGCCGCCGCCAGGATGCGCATTCTCTATGGCGGCTCGGTCAAGCCGTCCAACGCGGTTGAACTGCTGGGCGTCCAGAATGTGGACGGCGCGCTGGTCGGCGGCGCCAGCCTGAAGGCGGCCGACTTCCTCGCGATCGCGGAAGCTTACATGAACATCGCTTAGGCTCACGCCAGATAAATCGTTGTAATGGCGGCATTGCTTCCCATATTCCCGGCCACGGGCTTGGAAATGCCACCAAAGCATTGTAAGGAGCCGCCTCCAAAACACCGGTCGTATGCGCGGCCGAGCAGGGCCTCGCCAGGATAAATTATGGAAACCGTACTGATTGTTGTCCACCTCATGGTCGTGCTCGCCCTTGTCGGCGTGGTGCTGCTGCAGCGCTCCGAAGGCGGCGGCCTGGGCATCGGCGGCGGTTCCGGTTTCATGACGGCGCGTGGCGCCGCCAACGCGCTGACCCGCGCCACCGCAATCCTGGCGGCCGCGTTCTTCGTGACGTCGCTGGCGCTGTCGATCATTGCCCGTTACGGCGAAAAGCCGATCGACATTCTCGATCGTCCGGCGACGTCGACCTCGGGCAACGGTGTGCTCAACCAGCTGCCGGGCTCCAACGGACCGGTGGGCACCTCCAAGCCCGCGGCTCCGGCCGGCGGCACGGCCCCCGCTGCTCCGTCGGGCGGCACGACGACCACCACGCCGCTCGCCAATGGCACCACCGCTCCGGCCCCGGCAGCCCCGGCGCCCGCGAATCCAACCACGCCACCGGCAGCCAACGGCGTCACCTTGCCGGTCACCCCGCAGGTTCCGAACCAGTAGCCGGGCAAGCACCTGGGCCGCGATCTGTTGTTCTTTGAACACAGTCGCAGCAAATGCCGCCCGATCACGAAGATTCAACCGGGCGTAGCGCCTGCCTCAGCTTGAGGCGATGACGGCTAATCGATTATAGATTGCGCGCGGCACTTTCGGCGCCCTTGGGGGGCGCCGGGCGACGCCGTGGGCAACTCGTATAGAACGATCGGATCTTCGCCATGCAGCTTCGCAGCTTCATCATTTTGGGAGTCTGTGCCGTCCTCGGCATGGGTTCCGCGGCCCTTGCCGGACCGGCAAATCTGGCCACATCACCGTCATTCGAGAAGACTGACGCCATCAATGTCGCCGCCAAGGGCGACGCATCGCAGCTGAGGCTTCTCAAGAAGAAGAAAAATCCGAGCTCGGACGATCTCGCGCAGATCAGCAAGCTCGAGGCCAAGATCGCGGCCGACAAGGAAGCCGCCAAGGAAAAGGCGCTCGAGGCCCGCAAACTGGCGATGCGCGAGGCGGCCAAGGCCAAGGCGGATGCCGCGCGTCAGGAATGGCTCGCCAAGAAGGGCGGCGGGAACGCTGCGTCTGAAATCGCCGACGCCAAGCTGGCCAAGAAGACCACCAAGATCATCGCGCCGCTGGAGCCAATGGCGCCGATCGCCTCGCTCAACACCGAGGAGCCGATCCCGGCTGAGGCCATGAACGTCACCGCCACCGGCAATACCGGCGAGTTGCGCAGTGAGCAACCCGGCCAGAAGCAGGCAAGCAGCGGCGGTCTGTTCGACGGTCTCTTCGGCGGCGGCGGACGATCGACTTCGATCAGCTATCTGCCCGAGACCCGCGCGCTTGATTCGGCGTTGGCCAAGAAGGACACCAAGCGGCCCTTCAAGGTGAAGCCGGAATTCGTGCCGCAGGACGTCACGTTCACCGGCTATGAGCCGGGCACGATCGTCATCGATACCAGCGCCCGTCGCCTCTATCTCGTCGAGTCCTTTTCCACGGCGCGCCGCTATGCCATCGCGGTCGGCCGCGAAGGCCTGCAGTTCAAGGGCACCGTGGCTGTCGGCGACAAGCAGGAATGGCCGCGCTGGATCCCGACGCTCGACATGCAGAAGCGCGAGCCGAAGCACTACGGCCAGTACAAGGACGGCATGGCCGGCGGCGGCGAAAACCCGCTCGGCGCGCGCGCCATCTACCTCTATGACGGCAAGAAGGACACGCATCTGCGCATCCATGGCACCATCGCGCCGCAATCGATCGGAACCAGCGCCTCCAATGGCTGCTTCCGCATGATCAACGAGCACGTCATGGACCTCTACAGCCGCGTCAGGGTCGGCACCAAGGTTGTTATTATATAGCAACCGGTCGTCATCATCTGACGCGCCCCGATAGTCTGGCAAAAGGGCCGGCCTCGCCGGCCCTTTTGTTTTGACTGCCGCAGCCCCACGCGGCATTGGCGCCAATTTGGGAAAAAGCCCTCGCGGCGGTTTTTTCTCTGGCGGAATCAATCAGGCCGCGTTAAGCGATGACTCCCATGGCGCGATATGTATTCATCACAGGCGGCGTGGTTTCCTCACTTGGAAAAGGCATTGCCGCAGCGGCCCTTGGGGCTCTTCTGCAGGCGCGAGGCTATCGCGCCCGGATCAAAAAGCTCGATCCTTACCTGAATGTCGACCCCGGAACGATGTCGCCGTACCAACATGGCGAAGTGTTCGTGACCGATGATGGGGCCGAGACCGATCTCGATCTTGGCCACTACGAGCGCTTCACCGGGCGTTCGGCAAACCAGCAGGACAACATCACCACCGGCCGCATCTACAAGAACATCATCGAGCGCGAGCGGCGCGGCGACTATCTCGGCGCGACCGTGCAGGTGATCCCGCACGTCACCGACGAGATCAAGCATTTCGTGCTGGACGGCAATGAAGATTACGACTTCGTGCTGTGCGAGATCGGCGGCACGGTCGGCGACATCGAGGCGATGCCGTTCCTCGAAGCGATTCGCCAGCTCGGCAACGACCTGCCGCGCAACAACGCGGTCTATGTGCATCTGACGCTAATGCCCTACATCCCGACGGCCGGCGAGCTGAAGACCAAGCCGACACAGCATTCGGTCAAGGAACTGCGCGGTATCGGCATCGCGCCCGACATCCTTCTGGTGCGCGCCGACCGGCCGATCCCGAAGGAAGAGCGCCGCAAGCTGTCGCTGTTCTGCAACGTGCGCGAAAGCGCCGTCATCCAGGCGCTCGACGTACCGCACATCTACGACGTGCCGATGGCCTATCACAAGGAAGGGCTGGATTCGGAAGTGCTGGCCGCCTTCGGCATCGATCCGGCGCCGAAGCCGCGCATGGAGCCCTGGCAGGCGCTCTCCAGCCGCATCCACAATCCGGAAGGCGAGGTGACGATCGCAGTCGTCGGCAAATACACCGGACTGAAGGACGCCTACAAATCGCTGATCGAGGCGCTGTCGCATGGCGGCCTTGCCAACCGCGTCAAGGTCAAGCTCGACTGGATCGAAAGCGAGATTTTCGAGAAGGAAGACCCGACGCCGTGGCTGGAGAAGGTGCACGGCATTCTCGTTCCTGGGGGCTTTGGCGAACGCGGCTCGGAAGGCAAGATCCTGGCGGCAAAGTTCGCGCGCGAGCGCAAGGTGCCTTACTTCGGCATCTGCTTCGGCATGCAGATGGCCTGCATCGAGGCGGCCCGCTCGCTGGCGGGTGTCGACCATGCGTCGTCGACCGAGTTCGGCCCGACCAATGAGCCGGTTGTCGGCCTGATGACCGAATGGCTGAAGGGCAACATGCTGGAGAAGCGCAGGGCCGCCGGCGACCTCGGCGGCACGATGCGGCTCGGCGCCTACCAGGCCGAACTCGCCAAGGGCTCGAAAATAGCGGATATCTATGGCGACACGCAGATTTCCGAGCGCCATCGGCACCGCTACGAAGTCAACGTCGACTACAAGCAGCGGCTGGAGGATTGCGGCCTGGTCTTTGCCGGCATGTCGCCCGACGGCGTTCTGCCGGAGACGGTCGAATATCCCGACCATCCGTGGTTCATCGGCGTGCAGTATCACCCGGAACTGAAGAGCCGACCGCTCGACCCGCATCCGTTGTTCGCGAGCTTCATATCGGCGGCAGTGGATCAGTCGCGCCTGGTTTGATGCAGACTTACGTCGCGCTGCTCTACAGCATCATTCTGGGCGAGGGGCGGCGCGTGGTCATGGCCGACCTCAAGGCGATGGCCGAGGATCTGGGGCTTAAGAACGTCCGCACGCTGGTGGCGACCGGCAATCTGGTATTCGAGGCCCGGGCCGGTGAAATTTCAACGCTTGAGCAGCGGCTGGAAAAGGTCTTCGAGAAAACCTTCGGCCGCCATGTCGACATCATTGTGCGCCGCGCCGAGGATTGGTTGAAGCTTGCGGCTTCCAATCCGTTCCCTACCGAATCGGCGAAAGCCGGCGACCAGGTCGCGGTTCGGGTGATGCGCCAACCTGTCACCGACGAAGCCCTATCGGGACTTCAGGCCCGCGCCGCTGGCGATGAGAAGGTGCTTTTGGTCGACGGCGACATCTGGCTGGTCTTTTCGCGCCAGCGGCCGAGCTCGCTGCTGCTCGCCGCCGCCAATCACAAGCGCTTTGGCGTCGGTACGTCACGCAACTGGAACACGGTGCGCAGGCTGGCCGAGGCAGTAGGCAGTAGGCAGTAGGAGGCATTTTTCTATTGCCTAATCCCTACCGCCTACTGCCTTGTTTCAAGCCTTGGCCACCTTGGCTCCGGCGCCGAGAGCCATGGTGCGCAGCACGTAATAGACGGCGCCCGCGATCGCCACGCCGAAGAACCAGCCATAGACGCCCCACCAGGACGGCAGCCAGTTGGTGAAGTTGGGCAGGATCGACGAGAAGACCGCGCCGATGCCGGCGGCGATGAAGGCGTTGACGTGCCAGCCGCTCTGGAAGCGGAACTCGCCGTCTTCGCGGTAGAGGGCTTCGACATCGACCTCGCTTTTGCGGATCAGGTAGTAGTCGACCATCATCACGCCGAAGATCGGCCCCATCGTTGCGCCGATGATGTTGACGAAGGAAGCAGCACTGCCTTCCCACGGCGCGAAGGGATAAAGCACCAGCGCGATCAGTGCCGCGATGTAGCCGCCTTTCTTGAAGTCGATCTGGCGCGGGAAGACGTTGGAAAAGTCGAACGCCGGCGAGACGAAATTCGCCACGACATTGATGCCGAGCGTCGCCACTGCGAAGGTGAGCGCCGCAAGCGCCGCCAGGAACCAGCTGTCGAACTTGGCCGAGATCTGGTCGGGATGGAGCAGGACCTCGTGGTAGACGTCGTAGGCGGCAATCGTGGTGACGCCGGCGACCAGCGAGAACAGGATCAGATTGACCGGCAGGCCCCAGATGTTGCCCTTGCGCAGCGCCGTCTTGTCGGGCGCGTAGCGGGCGAAGTCGCAGAAGTTGAGATAGAGCGCCGAGAAATAGGTCACCCAGATCGCGGCCACCGCGAACAGCGCGGTCCACGATCCCGGCTCACCGGGCACGCCGGCGTCCTTGGTCTTATCCAGCAGCACATCCATCGGGATGTCGCTGGTAAAAGCGAAAGTGCCCGATTTCACGCAAAGATAGATCGCCAGGATCAGCATCATCACCCAAACGGCGGGACCGGCCCAGTCCTGGAAGCGGCGAACCGTTTCCATGCCCTTCTGGATGATCAGAAGCTGCAGCGCCCAGATGATGACGAAGCAGATCACCTCCAGGGTAGAATGTCCCAGAAGATGCGAGCTCTTGTTGAACTCGTCGAACCATTGCAGGCGCGTCAGCAGCGCCACGATGGCGCCCGATGCCGCGGCCGTCTGGGCGCCGTACCAGAAGCAGGCGACGATCGCCCGCACCAGCGCCGGGACGTTGGCGCCCCAGATGCCGAAGGAGGCACGGGCAAGCACCGGGTAGGGCACGCCGGTTTTCACGCCGGCATAGCCGACCATGTTCATCAGCGCGTAGATGATCAGCGAGCCGATGCCGATAGCGATGACGAAGTTGACGAAGCCGCCGCAGAACAGAAACAAGCTTGCCGCCAGGTAGTAGCCCCAGAGGCTGTGGACGTCGGACGTCCAGACGTTGAAGATCGAAAACGGTCCCCAGTTCCTGACCGTTGCCGGAGCCAGGTCCTCATTGTAGAGGCCAGGCGATGCGCCTTGAATGGTCATTGCAAGTATTCCCCTTTTTGCAAAACGCGCCCTCACGCGTTAACCACAGAGGTTAAGCCTGACGCAGGGGAACCGGCAAGCAACCCATTTGCCGGCTTTCGCCTTAAAGATATTCAATGAGAATCGCCCTTATCCGCTGGCTCTGAGCCTGCACCGGGCTGAGTCGCCATGATCTCTCTCGTGTGTGTCGAGCGCCGACAGCCGGTTTCAAAGTTTTTCCGGCAGCAATCAAATTTGTTTGGAACCGATTCGCGAGACGTGCGTTTATTGGGGTTCGGCTGCGCTGCGGTCGAACCGGGAGGATAACTATGGATCGCTTACATTTCTTTACCCCAGTGCGAATTGCGCGTGGGCAGGGACAACCTGTGGAGGAAGTCGATAGCGTCTCCGAGGCGATGGTGTTCCTGCGGAAGTGGCCAACGGGACGACGCGGCCCGGTTTATCAATGCGCTTTCAACTGCTGCGCGGCGGCTATGTCTGGCAAGATGTCGGCCGAGGAAGCGAGAAAAGCCTTTGTCGGCTTTGCCCGCATCACTCGCCTGCTCGACGACGATATGGCGCTGCCGCTGGGTGGTGCGCCCGTGGACAATGTCTACGCGCTGAGGCGTTAGGCCGAGCCAGAATCCTGAAATGAAGCCACTGCGCCCATGTCGGCGCAGCAACTCCCTTTTTGCGACAAGGTCCGGCTGCGCTTCAATTCCGCACCAACAGCTTTTGGGGCGCCAGCCAGAATGGCGGCAGGCAAAGCGGAATGGCCGACAGCAGCAGCATGTCTTCCTTGACCTCGACGCCGAGTTCGTCGGCAACGAAGCGCCGGCGTGCGGCGAAACGGGCCGCGAGCGCCGGATAACGCTCGGCGATCGTCGCACGCAAGCCCGCGTCGGCGAGGGTCACCGCGTCCTCGCAATTGAGCGTCACACCGTCGGGCATCGGGACTGGAATGATATCGACCTGGAATGGCATACCGGAGACCAGGCGCTCGCTCGATCCCGGACGTATCGGCGAATGCATCCATTCGTCGAGGCCGACCAGATGGCCGGGATTGAGGGCCGGCCGCAGCTTGCCACGGGCCAGAGTCGAGATCACCGCCTCGTGGATCGCGCCGCCTTCGACGCCGATTCCGGCCGTCTCGTACCAGGCGATCAGTCCGTCGAAATAGGCCTTGGCCATCTCCAGGAAAGCGGCGTCGGCCTCGGCGATCAGGCCGCCGCGGGCCGTCAGGCCGCCCCAATAGCCGACCGCTGTCGTGACGCCCTCGCCGCGCCGCGGCACGCGGGCGGTCGGGCTGCGCAGGCCGATGACGGGGCCGCTCGCGTCGTTGGAGGCGAACATAGGATGGCAGCTCATCGGTTCGCCGGCATAGCCCATGCGGGACGCGGCCGCGAGCTCGCTGTCGCCCAGGGTGAACCCGGTAACGATCCGCCAGACCGCCATCGACGCCCTCGATGCTCCCCATTCAGCCTCGGCGATCTGGTCGGCATCGATGACCGCCCGCAGGCCTTCGACCGGGTGCATCAGCACGCGGGTGGCATCCACGACCGCGGACGGACCGACGATGGCGGCGACGGCGTCGACGATGAAAGCCGGCGCGAAGAAGGTCGGCTTCGCCAAATCCCATTCCTCGCTCTCGAGATACTTCCAGCCGACAATGCCGATCGTATCGCCGGACCCGAGGCCTGCCTCGCGCAGCACCGCGACAAGATCCGGTTTCTGGCTGCGATCCTGCCCCATCAGGCTGAGCGATTGGGCCAACAGCGTGACGATGTCGGGCAGGCCGGCGATCGGCGTGTAACCGATGTTCTCGTTGCCGGTGACTATGATGCGCTGGCCCGCCTTGCCCAGAAGCAGCAGAGCCTCCTCGAAGCGAGGCTCGAAGCCGCTCAGGAAGGCGACGTTGGCTGCGTGCTCGCGGTCGGCATAGACGACCAGCCAGTCAGCGCCGGACTTCTTGATGGCGCGAGCACAGCGCGTTTCATAAGTCGCGGCCGGGATGGCAGGGCGCTCGACCGGGAGTCCGAAATCCGGGATGTCCACAGTGCGCAGGGTGACGGTCATTTCTGTCCTCGTTGATGCTAGGCCGATGGCGCCCGCGACGGACGACCAGCTTGGGTGGCAGGCACGCTATTCACGCGCCAGAAATCCAATTGTCGACGGCAGGAGAGCGCAGGATGCCGTGCCGCCGGGGGCCAACTCGCGGGCTACCGCGGTGGTCGCGAGCACGCTCAGTTCCTGGCCGTCGGCCGTGATGACAGTGACGCGCTCCGACGTACCGACGAAGGATACGTCCGCGACCGTGACGGAAAAGGACACCGCGCCAGGTGCCATGTCACCAAGCGTGATGTCTTCCGGGCGAACCCAGACCGTGATCGTGCCGTCGCCGTGGCGCGCCTGGTCGTAGGCGGCCGGCATCGGCATGCGGATGCCGAAAAGATCGAGTTGCGCGCCGTCTGCTTTGGCCGACAGGATGTTGTTGCCGCCCAGGAAACCCGCGATGAAGCGCGAGGCCGGCGCCCGGTATAATTCGCGCGGACTGCCGATCTGAACTATCTTGCCGTTCTGGAAAACGGCAATGCGGTCCGACATGGCGTAGGCCTCTTCCTGGTCGTGCGTGACGAAAACGAACGTCACGCCGGTTTCCTGGTGGAGACGCTTCAGCTCCCGCTGCATGGTGTCGCGCAGCTTGCGATCGAGCGCCGAGAGCGGCTCGTCGAGCAGCAGGATCTTCGGCCCGAAAGCAAGCGCGCGGCCGATAGCCACGCGCTGCTGCTGGCCCCCGGACAGTTCGCGCGGCTTGCGTGCGGCGAGCGTGTCGAGGCCGACCAGCTTCATGACTTCATCGATGCGCGCGGCAATGCGGGCGTTGTTCCATTTACGCACGCGCAAAGGGAAGGCGATATTGTCCGCCACCGAGAGATGGGGAAACAGCGCATAGCCCTGGAAAACCAGGCCGAAGTTGCGGTCTTCCGGATCAACGCCGGTGATATCGGCGCCGTCGAGCAGGATCGCTCCGGAGTCCGGCCAGGTAAAGCCGGCGATCGACATCAGCAGGGTCGTCTTGCCCGAGCCGGATGGGCCGAGCAAGGTCACGAATTCGCCCTCGTCGATCGACAGGTCGACACCATCGAGCGCGATTGCGGACCCGTAGGCCTTGCGAAGCGTGCGGATGTCGAGGAAGGCCATTCAGCTCGGATCCCGGGCGAGCGGACCTGTCGAACAATGGATGCCGCCGCCGTTCAGTTCGATGCATTCATAGTCGAGCGTCAGGATCGTGATGCCGGCCTTGTCCAGTCGCTCGGCGAGCCGGGGGGTGCGGGTGGCGTGCATGACGACCCTTCCCGGCGCGATGGCCAGGCAGTTCAGCGAGAAGGCATTGTCCTCGGGCGGCAGCTCGATCAGCTTCATGCCGCGCTTTTTGAGGTGGTCGATGAAGAAATAGGGCAGCTCGTTGATGTTGATGATAGCGGTCCCGTGGTCGATCATCATGAAGCTGCCATCGATGTGGATTCGATAACCCGGCATCGGCACCTTGATCAACTCGACGCCGAGGCTGTTCAGGATCATCTCGACCTGGCGGATGCCTTCCTCATTGCAGGCGACGGAGAGCGAGCAGACGGCCGTCTTTTCGTCGATCAGCGCGAAGCCGCCCCCCTCGAACACCGCTTCGCCGTGCAACGTTCCCAGAATTGGGCAGCCGGCTCTCGCCAGGGCTTGGGTGACCATCAGTTCCTCGCCACGACGAGCGCGCCGGGCGAGGCGGGTGACGATCGCGCCGCCTTTGACACCGATGACACTGTCACGGCAGAAGGTCGACTTCAGCGCACCGGGCGCGGCTTTCTCGGTGAGGATCACATCGACGCCCTCAGAGCGAAGCAGCGCGGTGAAGGCGTCGTGGGCGGCCTGCATGGCGGCGAGATCCGGCGGGGTCTTGCCCATGAAGTACCAACCCTTCTCCGGATCGCCGAAGCCGCCGATCTCGGGCATCGGCTTGTTCTTGTCGACGACGTTGATCTCTTCGCCGGGGCGATGCATCAGCACCGCGCGCAGCTTGCCCACATCGTTCGTGCAGCCCCACGGGCGCCCCCAGACCCTCGTCTGTTCCTCTGGATCGTGAAACGCCGGCGTCGGCACCGATCCGAATGTCTGAAAGAACTTCGCTTCGCGGTATTCGTGTTCACTCATTGCGGCGGTATGTGCTGACATGTCTTTGATTTCCTTTCTGAAATTCGGAATTTGTGAGGATTATGGCCGGCGCTGCGCGAGACGTTCCCAAACGGTCATGCGCAGCAGGAGGCAGGCGATGGTGACGACGAGCATGACGGTGGCGATGGCGGCCAGCGCCGGGTCGACGGCGTCGGCGATGCTTGTCCATATCTTGCGCGGCAGCGTCACCAGCCGGCGGCTGGTGATGAAGAGGGTCACCGTGATTTCGTCCCAGGAGACGATAAAGGCCAGGATGGCGCCGGCAATCGTGCCCGGCAGGATATTGGGCAGGATAACCTTGCCGAAGACAGTGGCGGGGCGGGCGCCCAGCGAGCGCGCGGCCTGGACGAGGCGCGGGTCGAGATTGGACAGCGAAGCGCCGATCGCCAGAATCGCAAGCGGCATCGCCAGGATGACATGAACGACGGTCACGCCGAGCCAGCTGTCGAGCAGGGACAGCTTCGACCACAGCCGCACCATGCCGACGGCGTAGATGATCGGCGGCACGATGAGCGGCGAGAGCAGAACGATGCGCAGGATCGACGGCCATCGCCCGGCGTAGACCCAGGCGCCGATGGCGAAAGCCGCCGACACGCCCGTAGCGACGACGCTGGAGGCGAGGGCTATGCCCAGGCTGGTCAGGATGCTCGGCAGCCAGCCGGCGCGCCAGTCCGCAAGCGAGGCAAAGTGCTGGAACGAGATGCCGCTGGTCGGCAACGACAGATAGTCCTTCGCCGTCAGCGCCACCGGCACGACCACCAGCACGGGCACGAAGAGGAAGGCAAGCAGCAGCCATGCCACCGTCCAGGGCAGCCAGCGCTCGCCGATGCGGCGTAAACGCGTGCTCATCGGCGTCCGCCCTCGAAGGCGGCGCGAAGCGCCGGGCTGCGCACGGCGACCGCGATCAGCACCCCGACGACGAGCAGCAGCGTCGTGGACAGGGCGGTTGCCACGCCCCAGCGCAGCGTCGAGGAGATCTGCACCGAGATATATTCGGCGACCATGAGCACGCGGCCGGCGCCGAGGATGGCCGGCGTCACCAGGAAGCCGAGCGAAAAGATGACAATGAACAAGCTGGCGATCGCAAGGCCGGGCATGCTGAGCGGCAGCCAGACGCGGGCGAAGATCGCAACGGGCCTGGCCCCGAGCGACCGAGCCGCCTGGATGATGCGCGGGTCGATCTCGGAAAGGTTGGCGTAGAGCAGCAGGATCGCGAATGGCATCATATAGTGGACCATGCCGACGATCACGCCGAACTGGTTGTAGACGATCTCCAGCGGTTCGGTGATCGCGCCGCTGCCGACCAGCGCCGAATTGAGCACGCCGTTGCGGCGCAGGATGGTGATCCAGGCAAAGGCGCGCACCAGCACCGAGACCCAGAACGGCACCATGACCATGAACAGCGCGACGCGGCGCGCGGTCGGCCGCATATGGACCAGCGCGAAGGCGACCGCATAGCTCATGACGATCGTCAGCACGGTCGTCACCGCCGAAATGATGATCGTCGTGCGCACGACCCGCCCGATCGCGGCGCTGCCGAACATCTCGACATAGTTGCCGAAGCCGAAGGTCGGCTCGGTGAATGAGAGCGCCAGCACCTGAAGGATGGGGACCACGTAGAGACAGATCGTCAATAGCGCGGCCGGCACCGTCAGGCCGAAGGCCCAACGCTGGAAAGACGACATGGCGACAATACGGCCACCGGCTTGGAAAACCGGTGGCCGTCCCTTATCAGCGAGAGATGAAATCGAGGAACTTGTTCTGCAGCGCGGCTTCATTGTCGGCGTAGTACTGGGCCGAGATCTTCAAGCCCGTCTTGGCGTTCTCCGGCGCCAGCGAGTAGACCGCCTTGTCTTCCTCGGTCATGAGAGCCAGCGCCTTCGGATTGGACGGGCCGTTGCCCATGATGCGCAGCAGCGTGATCTGGCCTTCCGGCTCCATCGACGAGTTGATGAAGTCAAAGACCTTCTTGCCGGCGGGGTTGCCCTTCGGCACGGACCATGCGCTGGCAAACATCAGGTTGTTGTTCCAGGTCCAGGTGAACTGGGGGTTCTCCTTGCGCAGCAGGTTGGCGCGGGTATGCCAGATGTTGCCCATCACCACCTCGCCGTCACGGAAGAGCTGCTGGCTCTGCGCGCCCGAATCCCAGAAAATCAGGTTCGGCAGGAGCGGCTCCAGCTTCTTGAAGGCGCGATCCACGTCGAGCGGATAGATATCCTCGGGCTTGACGCCGTCGGCGAGCAGGACCGCCTCGAGCTGGCCCTGAATCCATTTGCACATCGTGCGCTTGCCGGGGAATTTCTCGACATCGAAAAAGTCGGCCCAACTGGCGGGCGCGCTCGACAGCTTCTTGGAATCGTAGGCAAGCACGTTGGAATAGGTGTAGTTGCAGATGCCGAATTCGGCGGCGAGGCCGTCACCGACCAAGCTCTTGTCGACGATGGCGTAGTCGATCGGTTCGACATAGCCACCCTTGCCGAGCACGAGCGCGTCGGTCATGCCACCGTCGGTGGCGTCCCAGGTTACATTCTTGGAATCGACCATCGCGCGGATCGCGCCCGTCTCAGGACCGGCGCCGTCGATCACGACCGGTGTGCCCGACTTCTTGGTGAAGGGCTCGCCATAGGCCTTCTGGAAGGCATCGAGCGCGGCGCCACCCCAGTTGCAGACGACGATCTCATTGGCTTCCGCCGATGCCGCGCCGGGCCGCATCGCGACAGCGAGGCCAAGGCCGGCTATGGCGGTAAGGAAAGAGCGACGGTCGATCTGACCGGATTTAAACTTCTCAAGTGCTATTAGTGCTGCGTCTTGACCAAAGCGGTTGCTGGACATGGCTGTTCCCCTTTTTTATGTCCTTGTGGAGTCCTAGTTTTCAGTAACCTCCTCCCAAGCTGGCGCTGAGCCGCCGGTTGGCGGTTCGGAGCCGATATTGCTCTCAGCCCGCCGAAGCCGGCGGCCTGATGGCGGCGCGACCGATGCACGGACGACGAGCTCGACGCCGATGCGTTCGGTGACCGCTTCTGTTTTTCTGCCTGTGATGAGGTCCAGCAGCATGGCGACGCCGCGCCGGCCAAATTCGGCCGGAGACTGCCGCACCGTCGTCAGCGCCGGCGAAAGAAGGTCGGCGTTGCTGATGTCGTCGAACCCGATGAGCGAGACATCCTCGGGGATGCGCAGGCCCGCGCCACGCGCCGCGCGCATGGCGCCGAGCGCCAACATGTCGCCGCAGGTGAAGACGGCAGTCGGCGGATCCAGTTGCTCGAACAGCTCCTTGAACGCGCCGACGGCCCGGCTCTCATCGTAGTCGCAGTGGACCACAAGCCGGTCGTCGCGCTCGATCCCGGCCGCTTCCAGCGCCTGGGCATAGCCGGCGAGCCGCTCGGTTGTGCTGAGCAGACCACGCGGGCCGGCGATCGCGCCGATGCGGCGATGACCTCTCTCGATCAGGTGCCTGGTTGCCATGCGGGCGCCGTCGGCGTTCCTGGCGAAAAGGCGCGGCGCCCGGGCGCCCGGCACGTCCTCGTCGAGCAGGACCACGCCGCCGTTCCGGTTGATGCATTTGACCAGCCGGCCGTCGTCTGAATGGTTGGTGAGCAGCAGGATACCGTCCACCTGATGGTCCTCGATCCGTGCCAGGAAGGCCAGTTCATGTTCCACCAGGTTGCGGCTGTTGAACATCAGGAGGTTGTAACCATGCCGCGCCGCTTCCGCTTCCGATGCGCTGGCGATGGCGGCAAACAGCGGATAGGCGATATCCGAGGTTATCAAGCCGAGCGTCTCGCTACTGCCGCGCGTCAGTCGGCGCGCAATGGCGTTGGGACGATAACCGAGGCGGGCGGCCGCCTGCTCGATCTTAAGCGCCGTCGGGTCAGGCAGGCTGATGCGGCCGTTGAGATGGCGCGACACGGAGGTTACTGAGACACCCGCTGCCCGCGCGACATCCCGGATGGTGATCTTCAGTCGATCCGACAAACGTTTCAGCCCTCCCGACAGGACGATGTTGAACCAGGCCGGTAAACCGGTTTCGTAGATCGCCCAAAAAAAAGAGCCCGCCGGGACCGAACGCGACAATGCCACGGTAGAGACGGGCGCGAGGGTGGGGATGGGCGCGATCACAGCACGTTTCCCGCGCGGAAGAACTCCTGATGCTCGCGCTTGAGGTTGGCCTGGTCGAAGTCGACATTGCGAATGTGCGCGGCGAGAAGGCGCGCGGCCTCGCCAGTCTTGCCAGCGCGGACCTCATCGAGGATCGCGCGGTGTTCCGCGATGATCGAGCGGATATGATCCGGCTTCATGCCGATCAGGAATTGAACGCGCATCAGGTCCGCCGATACATGCTGGCAGGCAGCCCAGGCGCGGGGATGCGCGAAGGCGGCTGTTAGGCCCGAGTGGAAGGCCATGTCGGCGCGGTGCAGGGCGCCCATGTCGTCGCCATCGACCAGGCGTTCCTGGGCCCGCAAGGACAGTTCGATTTCGTCGAGCGTGCCGGGATCGGGGCGGACGCCGCTGTTGGCGATGACCGCGCTTTCCAGCGTCGAGCGGATGAACACGGCCTCGCGCACCCGGGTCATGTCGATAAGGGAGACGCGGGTGCCGGTCTGCGGCGAAATCTCGATCAACCCCTCGTCGAAGAGCCGGGTGAAGGCCTCGCGCACCGGCGTTCGGCTGATCCCCATCGCTTGCGCGACGTCGGTCTCGGCAAGGCTCGCGCCCGGCAGGACGCGCGCTGTGATGATCGCCTCACGCAATTCCTTGTAGGCTTTGGCGGAGATCGTGTTCCGACGCTCGCTCTGCTCGGCCACGATTGGTGCGTTCAGGTTCAGCATATCTGTATACTGGCATTCAGGTGATTTTAGAGTCAAGAAGTTGTTTGTCGGAAATGAGTGGCTTTCGCGGATCACGGAGGGCTTCGATCGCCTCCGCTACAGCGGCGGCAGTTCCCGCGGGCGTTGGCAGGCCGCTGCAATGGGGCTTGACGCGAACCTTTCCATGCTCCCAAAGCCAATGGTCGGCCGGCGGCGGCTCCTGAAGGAAAACGTCGAGCCAGGCGCCGGCGATATGGTTGCTGTCCAGTGCCTTCCGCAGCGCGGTCTCGTCGAGGTGGTCGCCACGGCCCAGATTGACCACATAGGCACCCGGCGCCAGCAGGTCGAAGACGCGCCTGTCGAGGATACCGCGTGTGTGCTCATTGGACGGCAGCAGGTTGACAAGGAGATCGGCCCCCGTGACGGTTGGGACCAGTCCGCCTTCGCCATGAAACGCCGCGACGCCAACGCAAACGCGGGGTGTGCGCGACCAGCCCGAAACCCGGAAACCCGCTGCCGCAAGCCCCGACGCGACATGGCCGCCGATCATGCCCAGGCCAAGCACCGCGATCGACAAAGCTCCGCGGTCGCGGATCTCGGAAACAGCCTGCTGCCACCTGCGAGCGCTCTGGTTGCGGCGAACGGAAAAATCGTCCTGCTGCCGGGCAAATGCCGCATGCATGGCGTAGTCGAGCATTTGCCGTGCTTGAGCGGGATCGTGCAGGCGCAAGACCGGCATGTCGCCGGGAAGGCGTGGATCGGAGGTCAGTTGATCCGTACCGGCGCCCAGGCAGAGCACCGCGCGCGTCGAAGGAGGCAGTGTCACCATGTCCGGTGGAAAAGCCCAGGTCACCAGCAGGTCGTAGCCGGTGTCCGGCGCACATTCTGTCCAGCGGCGGAATTCCACGCCGGGACAAGCCGAGCGCAAGGCGGTGTCGAATGCTTCCGAATAGGCCAGGGGATCGGCGAGCACGACCCGCACGGATCAGCTGCCGGCGAAGACGAGGCCGGAGAGCCGGCGCAATGCCAGCCACTCGAGTTCGCCGGCACCGTCCGGATCGGCCTCATATTGCGCCGCGGTGCGCGCGCATACGTCGCGGGACGGAATGTGCATAGGCCGGCCGCTGCCAAGCACGGCAAGCTGTATGCGGCAGGCCTGCTCGAGATTGTACATCAGGGAAAACGCCTCGCCGACGGAACGGCCAACCGTCAGCAGGCCGTGATTGCGAAGGATCATGGCGCGATTGTCGCCGAGGTCGACGATCAGGCGCTCCTGCTCGTCCCGGTCGAGAGCGATCCCCTCGAACGCGTGATATCCGACACGGTCGTAGAAGAGCAGGGCGGTCTGGTTGAGTGGCAGCAGCCCTTCTTCCAGGCAGCTGACAGCCACGCCCGAAGCAGTATGCGTGTGCATGACGCAGACGGCGTCGGGCCGCGCCGAATGGACCGCCGTGTGAATGACGATGCCTGCCGTGTTGATCGGAACCTGCGTGCCCCGCACCTGGTGTCCTTCATGGTCGATCACCGCGAGCGAGTCCGGCGTAACTTCGCGGAACAGGTCGCCGTACCGGTTGATCAGCAGGTGGTTCGGCTCGTCGGGCAATCTCGCGGAAATATGCGTATGTATCAGGTCGTCCATACCGAAATGGGCGATGAGCCTGTAGGCCGCCGCGAGATCCTGGCGCATCGCCTTCTCAGTGGATGAAGTCATTGTAGATCCCTCGTGTATGAGTCGGCATACCTGAACTCCTGTATACAGGTCAAGCATCCGCTCGCCCTTATGCGGTCGCCCGGTTTGCAATGCAGCTTGAATGGCATCCCGTTCTGGATTGCGTTACAGCGTGGATGGCTGCACTGCAGATTTCGGCCGCCGGAAAGGGCCGAATTCAGCAAGAGCTCGAAACTGTCCAGCATGGAACCCATCTGAACTGCCATGAGAAAAGGGAAATCACGCAATTACAGGGACTTCCGTCTCGCCATTGCGCCCATGATGGATTGGACGGACCGGCATTGCCGGTTCTTCCATCGTCAGCTGACGCGCCGCGCGCTGCTTTACACCGAGATGGTGGTAGCGGATGCGGTCATCCATGGCGCGCGCGCACGGTTGCTCGGTTTCGACGATGTCGAGCATCCGGTGGCGCTGCAGCTTGGCGGATCTGATCCCGGAAAGCTCGCCGAAGCGGCGCGCATCGGCGAATCCTTCGGCTATGACGAGATCAACCTCAACGTCGGCTGTCCCTCCGATCGCGTCCAGTCGGGAACGTTCGGCGCCTGCCTGATGAAGACGCCGGTTCTGGTGGCCGAGTGCGTGTCGGCGATGAAGGCCACGGTGAAAATCCCCGTCACGGTCAAATGCCGCATCGGCGTCGACGACCAAGACCCGGAGCCTGCTCTCGACACGCTAGCCGACGGCGTATTCGCCGCCGGCGCCGACGCGCTCTGGGTGCATGCCCGCAAGGCCTGGCTGGAGGGGTTGAGCCCTAAGGAGAACCGCGATATCCCGCCGCTCGACTATCCGCGCGTCTATCGGTTGAAGGCTAGAAAGCCGAATGAATTCATCGGCATCAACGGCGGCATTCAATCGCTTGGCGAGGCGTTGGCGCATCTCGGTCATGTCGACGGCGCGATGCTCGGCCGCGCGGCCTATCATACGCCGGGCATCCTCGCCGGCGTTGATGCCGCCTTCTATGGCGAGGCAGTTGCCGTCTTCGACTACGCGGCGCTGATCGACACCATGGCCGGCTATGCCGCGCGCCATATCGAGCAAGGCGGGCGGCTCGGGCACATTACCCGCCACATGGTCGGGCTGTTCCACGGCCTACCCGGTGCGCGCCGGTTCCGCCAGATTCTCTCTACCGACGCCAATAAACCCGGAGCTGGGTCGGAGGTGTTGAAGACCGCGTTTTCGGCAATCGATTTCGCGGCGGCGGAAGCCGAAGCAGCCTGATCGCCGCGCACTTCTGCGCGACACGCATTAGTCAGTCCCGCAGGATCATGCGGTCGCCGCGCACGTCGAAGCCCGACAATGAGCCGATGAAGTTCATGCCGAGCAGGCTTTGGTCCAGCATGCCGGGCGCGGCGACCATCACCGGCATGTCCTTGCGCACGATGCCGCCGATCGCCACCTGGTTGGTCGTCACCGTGGCCGCGCGCGCCATGCCGTTGGCGGTGGAGACGTCCACGCTGTAGCTGAGCGCCGCCGGGTTGAAACCTGCGGCTTGAGCATCCTCGGACGTCAGCACCGTGCTGGTCGCGCCGGTGTCGACCACGGCTCGCACCGGCGTGCCGTTGACCAGGATTCGCGCTTCGAAATGGCCGTTGTCGGCTTTGTCGAGCGTGACGGTCGGGCGGCCATTCTCCACCCCGAGCGCCAGCGGACTGCCCGGGACAAGGCCCGCGGTCACGCGGCTCGCCACGTCCTGCAGCTCGTAGCGATATTGGTAGCCGGCGATCAGCACGAGCACGAAGGCGGCCCAGACGCCGAGATTGCGCGCCATGTCGCCCATCGGCCGGCCGGAGCGGAGCAGGCTCGCACCGATGACCATCACCAGCACGCCGACCCAGATCAGCCGGCCGAAATCATTGTTGGCCATGCCGAAAGTGTGGCCGGCCGAATTGTTGAGCATGAGCAGAACGACCCCGATGCCGATCACCGCCATCACGATCCAGAACAGCCGGTTCATCGGTTCTTTCTCACAAAACGCCGCGTTCGCGCGCGATGCGGGTTCGCCGGGTTTCCCGGCGCGGCCGGCGCTCGACCGTTTCCAGCCGTGCCGGCAGTTCGGCCATCACCGCCCGGCGAACTTCAGGGGTCATCGTGAGCCAGCCGGAAATCTCGTCGCGCGTGCGGCCACAGCCAAAGCAGAAGCCGGTTTTCATATCGATCGAACAGACCAGGATGCAGGGGGATTCGATGGCGGTCATGCTGTTCTCTCGCGTTCATTCCACATGGTGCAACGGCCGGAGCAATGCAAGCCCTTCGCAATGCGCCGAAAGGCAGCGCTTTCGCGGCATCGCAGGCGGTTGTGCCGGCTGGAGAAGGCGGCTATGCCGCTTGCGACTTCAGCAACGAACCGCGACCGACATAAATGACCGCAACGCCTTTTGACGATTTCCGAAGCCTTCTGGCGGCGCTGCCGCCCGCCGATCACGCCGCGGGCGCCCGTGTCCGTGCGCTTTTTGCCAAAGCGGAAAAGCCGAAGACCTCGCTGGGACGGATCGAGGACATCGCGGCCTGGCTTGCTTCCTGGAGCGGGCGCGCGCCGCCGGCAATCAATCGCCCGCTGGTGGCGATCTTCGCCGGCAATCACGGAGCCGTCAGGCACGGCATTTCGCCGCGGCCGGTGGCGGCGACCGCCAATGAAGTCGAGCTCTGCGCCGCCGGTGGGGCCGCGATCAACCAGGTCTGCATCGCCAACGATCTCGGCCTGAAGGTCTTCGACCTTGCATTGGACATTCCCACGGGCGACATCACCGAAGAGGCCGCGCTCGACGAGCGCGGCTGCGCCGCGACCATGGCCTTCGGCATGGAGGCGGTCGCAGGCGGCGCCGATCTCCTGTGCCTGGGCGACCTCGGGGTCGGCAATTCAACGATCGCTGCCGCCCTTTGCGCTGCGCTGTTCGGCGGCAAGGGAGCGGACTGGGTCGGGCCGGGGGCAGGCGCCGATGCGGCGATGATGGCTCGCAAAGCCGAAGTAGTCGACCAGGCGCTGGCCTTCCACGGCCCCGGCCTCGGCGATCCGCTCGAGGCCTTGCGACGGGTTGGCGGGCGCGAGTTCGCGGCGATCTGCGGCGCCATTCTTGCGGCCCGCATGGAGAAGATCCCGGTGTTGCTCGATGGCTTCGCGGCGACCACGGCAGCCGCTGTTCTGCATGCGGCCAACCCGGGCACGCTCGATCATTGTCTGCTTGCCAGCCTGTCGCCCGAGTCCGGACACGCCAAAGCGGCCGAAGAGCTCCGACTGCGGCCGTTGCTCGATTTTGGCATCGGCCATGGCGAAGGGGTAGGGGCCGCTCTCGCCGCCGGTATCGTCAAGGCCGCGGCGCTGACCAGTTCCGGCATGGCTATGGCTGTCCGGCTTTAGAGCCGACAGAAATTGCCTCAGCGGCGACCACGCGCGACGACCGTCTTGGTCGGCAGGGCGGGCAACTCCTCCATCACCCGGCTCAGCGGGAAGATGGCAATCGCCTCGGTGCCTTCCCGCAGCTTGGAATGAAGCTCGAACTCACCGCCATGCATGGCGAGCAGGCCCTGCACGATCGGCAGGCCGAGGCCGGTTCCCTGTTCGGCGCTCTTGATGGCGATAGAGCCCTGGCCGAAGGCGGAAAGCACCACAGGGATTTCGTCTTCCGGTATGCCTGGGCCGTTGTCCTTGATCGAAATGTATTGCCCGCCGCCAGCAGTCCAGCCGACGCGCACGCGCACTTCACCGCCGGACGGTGTGAACTTGATCGAATTGGACAGAAGGTTGAGCGTGATCTGCCTGACGGCGCGCTCGTCGGCGAAGAGGCGCGGCAGGGTCTCCTCGAATTCCTGGATGACGCGGATGTCCTTGTTGCGGGCGCGCAGCTCCATCATGTGGCAGCAGTCCTCGACGATCGTCAGCAGCACCAACGGCTCCTCGTTGAGCTGGTAGCGGCCGGCCTCGATGCGCGACAGGTCGAGGATCTCGTTGATCAGGTCGAGCAGATGCTGGCCGGACTCATGCACGTCATGGGCATAGTCGCGGTAGGTCGGATTGCTCATCGGCCCCAGGACTTCATTGGCCATCACTTCGGAAAAGCCCAGGATGGCGTTAAGCGGCGTCCTGAGCTCATGGCTCATCGAGGCGAGAAAGCGCGATTTCGCCAGATTGGCGTCCTCGGCGCGCCGCCTTGCCTCGTCCGACATCGATTTTGCCGTCTCCAGCTCGGCAATCAGCGCGTCCTTTTCCGAACGGAACGAAAGCAGCATCAACGAGGCCCGATTGAGATGACGCGCGACGTACCCGAAGAACGGAAGTGCCACGATCAGCAGCGCCGCCATCGTGGCTTCGATCGGCGTCCACAGGCGCACGACGGTATAGGCATAGACGGCAACGGGAATGGCAAAGGTCGCGAACAGGGCGCCGCCAAGCGAGGAGGCCAACACGGCGGTCGTCGCCATGGCGACAAGCAGCACCATGGCCTTGGCGACATGGAACTGGTCGACCTGGCATGTGTCGCAGCCGATCCATGCGAACCACGCCCAGCCAAGGCCGCACAGGAAATGGCCGATCAGGAAGTCGCGACGCGTCTGCACCGGATCGAGCTCGGCTGCCTCGGTTCGTTCCACGCGCCGCGACATGAAAGCGACGATCGTGTAGCAAAGCAGCGTCGACAGGGCCCAGATGGTGATTTGGTTGTCCAAGCCCGCCAGCCGGCCGATGGCCGTCACGGCAAGCACGAGCAGTGGGATCGCGACCGCGCTGACCACCATGGCGCGCGCGTGCAGTTTCAGGAGTTCACGGTCGAAGTCGAGGCTGCCGGCCTGTTGCGAAAGGCGGTCGCGCGTCTTGCGCACCGCGCGCGCCACATCGCTGTTGCGGTGCGGTTTACGGCGGTCCACAATGAATTTATCCGCTGTGTTCGAGCGTAGCAAAGGCATACGGACTTCAATTTCTGCGCGCAGCGATTTCCAGTTCGTTAAGCTACGTTCGAATGATTAAGAGACTGTTTGCCATATGAGCCGTTTCGGGCCGAGGGGACCGCGCCGGCGCTATGCGGCAAGCCCGCCGCGAAGCCTCTGGCGCAAGCTGCTGGACTACGGACTGGCCATTGTTCTGCTGGGGCTGCTGATCCTGGTGGCGGCGCGGCTCGATCGCTTCGCGACGCGCAAGGAGCAAGGCACGGCGATCGTCAACGACGGCGATTCGATCACGCTGGGGGCCGAGCGCATCCGCATGCGCGGTATCGATTCTCCCGAATATCAGCAGACTTGCCGGAAGGCCGGCGCCGACTATCCCTGCGGCAAGCTGGCCCGGCAGTCGCTGACGCGCCTGATTGCGGGCAGGCCTGTTTCCTGCAGCGGCTGGCAGCGCGACCGCTACGGCCGCCTGCTCGGCGATTGCAGGGCAGGCGACACCGATCTCAACCGCGCCCAAGTGCAGGCCGGATGGGCGGTTGCCTTCGGCGACTTCGAGACCGAGGAAGCGGTAGCGAGAGCGGCCAAGGTCGGCATCTGGGCTGGCACCTTCGAGGAGCCGCGGGACTGGCGCGACAGCCACCATGATGCGCCGGTCGAGCGAAAACACGGCATGCTGGCTTCGTTCGGCGATGCAGTGCGCGAAATTTTTCGCTTCTGGTGATGGGCGGACCCGAGCCCTATGATCGGCCAAGAAGCAGGAAGGATGGAAACCGGGAGGATGGAATGAAGCTGTTCGATGGTGGTCGCGCGCCCAATCCCAGGCGCGTGCGCGTCTTCCTTGCCGAGAAGGGGCTGACGGTTCCGCTGGTGCCTGTCGACATGGGCGCGCTGGAGCATCGCGGCGAGCAGGTGGCGCGGCGCAATCCGCTGCGGCGGTTGCCGGTGCTCGAGCTCGATGACGGCACCGTCATCACCGAATCGATCGCCATCTGCCGCTATTTCGAGGAGTTGCATCCTGAACCAGCGTTGTTCGGCAAAGGCGCGCTCGGCAAAGCCATGGTCGAGATGTGGCAGCGACGCATGGAACTGAACCTGATGAGCAGTGTCACCGCCGCGTTCCGGCATATCCATCCGGCGATGAAGGAGTGGGAAGTGCCGCAAATTCCGGAATGGGGCGAGGCCAACAAGCCGAAGGCAATCGAATTCCTGCGCCTCCTGGACCATGAACTGGCGGAGCGGGAGTTCGCCGCCGGCGATGCCTATTCGGTTGCCGATATTACCGGGATGATCGCCATCGATTTCATGAAACCAGCCCGCATCAAGGTGCCGGAGGAATGCACGAACGTGCTGCGCTGGTATGCGGCGCTTACAAGCCGGCCGAGCGCGACGGCCTGAGCGGCAGCAATTGGACAATCCGCCCGATATGAGCGAAGCATTGGAGCGCCTGACCGCGAGGGTGCGGGCCTGCCGCATCTGCGTCGACCAGCCGCTCGGCCGGCCTCTGCCGCATGAGCCGCGGCCGGTGCTGCAGCCGTCCTCCACCGCGCGGATCCTGCTTGCCGGCCAGGCGCCCGGCACCAAGGTGCATCTGTCGGGCATGCCGTTCACCGATGCCTCGGGAGATCGGCTGAGAAGCTGGCTCGGCGTCAGCGCGCAAGAATTCTACGATACAGAAAACTTCGCCATCGTCCCGATGGGCTTTTGTTTTCCTGGACAGGACGCCAAGGGCGGCGACCTGCCGCCGCGCCGCGAATGCGCGCCGGCCTGGCGCGCGCAATTGATGGCGCTGATGCCCCGGATCGACCTGGTGCTGACCATCGGCGGCTACGCACAGGCATGGCATATGGGCACGACGCGCCTGCCGTCGCTGACCGAGACAGTCAGGAATTGGCGCTCCATATGGGATGGACCGACGATGCCGAAAGTGCTGCCGCTGCCGCATCCATCCTGGCGAAACACCGGCTGGCTGAAGAAGAATCCCTGGTTTGAAATGGAATTGCTGCCCTTCCTGAGGTCGGAAATCCGCTTTCGCATAGATTAGGCATCTTGCAAGAAATCACTCGCTTTTGCCGTCATCGGCAGAATTTCTTTCTTGTGAAAGGCTCCAATAAAAGGGATTATAGCCAAACTATTCCCCTGGAGCTTCCCTATGGATCGCCTCGACAGAAAAATTCTCCGCCTCCTGCAGGAGGACGCGACGCTCGCGGTCGCCGATGTCGCCAAGAAAGTCGGCCTGTCGACCACGCCTTGCTGGCGACGCATCCAGAAGCTCGAGGAAGAGGGCGTCATCAAGCGCCGCGTTGCCATTCTCGACCACGAGAAGGTCAATGTGCGCGTCACCGTCTTCGTGTCGATCCGCACCAATTCGCACAGCCATGAATGGCTGCGGCGCTTCTCCGAGGTCATCCAGGAATTCCCGGAGGTGGTCGAGTTCTACCGCATGAGCGGCGACGTCGATTACCTGCTGCGCGTGGTGGTGCCCGACATTGCCGCTTACGATGCCTTCTACAAGCGGCTGATCGCCAAGATCGAGATCCGCGACGTGTCGTCGTCCTTCGCCATGGAGCAGATCAAGTACACGACGGAGATCCCGCTCGACTACATGATGCTGGACAAGGAATCCGGCGCGAACGCCGCGTGATTCCAGTCGCGCCGGTCGGCCCTAAAGCGCGTCGCGCTGAAACGGATCCAGTCGACGCGTTTTTGGGCGACATGCATTAGTTCTTCTTCTTGTTGAGGAAATTCCACGGCGAGTTAACCGGCAGCGTGACGGTGTCCGGCACGCTGTCGACGCGCGTCACCTCGGCCTTGCGCACGGTGTAGCCCGACTGGACGATCGACACGCCGTCGAGGATGAAGAGCTGGCTCTTCTCCATGCCGGGCTTCAGCACGCCGGTGACGGCGACAGGATCGTAGGCCTGTTTCATCTTGTAGGGATGCGCCGGCGTGACCAGCACGATCTGGTTCGGCGGCGGCGTCGGCATGTGGCTGCAGGCGCCGGTCCAAGGCACTAGCAGGAACTGGTAGACGAGATCGCCATCGCGATCGACCGGCAATGCATAGCCGGCTAATTGTATTGTCTTGTCCTGCAAACCGAGTGACAAGGTCTCGCCGTGATCGGGCAGTTTTGCCGCGATCATCGGCAGGTTGGCGTCTTCCGCGACAGCTTGCGTCACAGGGCGCAGATCCTTCCAGAAGATGTGCGCGGTTTCCGCTGAAGCGTGACTGACGGCGAGGCCAAGTGCCGCGGCGATGATCGCGCCTGTACCGAGACGGTTGTTCATGGGCTGCATTATGGCCGATCCGTGATTGCGAGGGACTAAGACTGCCGTGATCTCGAAGCATTTTCCAGCCCGATGGAATGGTCAGCAGCCACCGAAGCGCTCTGGCGGAACGTTGCGCTGAAGAAACAGCGGGAAATCGTCGTCCACGTCTTGCCTCGTCATGCGAAAGGCGCCGAAAATACCCCGACGATACGATGGCAGCGAGCCAGTGTCGCGCGATCCCCAGCGCACAAGTACCTGGAGAAGTTCCATGCCGACCAGCCATGATCTCAAGGGGCTGATGAAATTTCTTGCTCGTGACGAATGGCGCGAATGCTTCGAGGAAGTTTTCAACGAACATTTCGGCCCGGTCCTCGACGGCGAAGGGGATTTTGAAGACCTTGCCGAGGTCCTCGGCGACCATTGGACGAACGCTCTTTGGGGCTGCGCTTTCGAGGATTTCCTGACGCAGGATTTCGAGAGCGAATCCAGCAATATCGTCGATGAGTATCTGAAGCGCCGTGGCTGGAAAGAAAGCGCGCAAGCAAGGGCCTATATGGCGGCGCTGCGTAGCTCCGTCATGAGTTTGTATGAGGTGAGCGACGTCGTTCCGGGAGTATCTTTCATGGCGCGCGACCTTATCCGCGGTGGCGAGCCGATCGCCGTCAGCGAGGGCAGCGCCACCAAGACTTTGAGGCAGTGGGACAAGCTTGCCGCGAGGATCGTCCCTGTCATGGGAAAAAACGTCATGGCCGGCGGTGTCTTGTCCTTTACCCCTCGGGCCACGGAAAAGTTGTTCGATGGGCTGCGGGACCTGTTCGGCAAAAGAAACGCGAAAAAGCTACCGGCCATCAAGAATGACGAGCTGCAGGCTGCAGCATTCATGTTCACGCTCTCATGGCTGTTCGACACCCTTGGCAGGGTGACGGGGCCGCGGTTGCAAAACACCGATGGCGACGAAATCGTATTCCACAGCGTCCGCTTTCCGCTTGCTGCAGGCGCTAAACAGGAGGACATCGCTGTTCTATTGAACGATATTCCAGCCTTGTCGCAGGCGGACGCGAAATTCTGGAACTGGCTGGAGGAGACCCCGAAAAGCGGTAACAAAGCAAAAGCAGCTGCCGGTCCTGCCATTGATACCAGGATGGATAATGGTCCGCTCGTGCTTGGCAATGTCGAGTTGAAGGGCCGTTCCCTGCATCTGTCCCCAATTCCGCTGCACGGGCGGAAAAGGGGACTGCCTTGATCCGGCAGGCCCTCGGCGGTCTTGTCCGGACTCCGCTTACCGAAATTCGCCCAGTCGAGCAGATTAAGGCCGAACGGCCACGTAAAGGTGCCGAAACATCGCGATCGAACATCCCGCCAGAAATCGCCGAACAGGGCATCCGCGAGCACCTGGACCGGCACTATCTGGAAACGCTCGACCTACCGGTCAAAATGCTCGGCAACAAGACACCGCGTCAGGCTGCCAAAACCGCGGCCGGGCGCCAAAAAGTGGCCGAGTGGCTGAAATACCTCGAAAACCAGACCGCCAAGCAGCCTGACCCAACCCATCCGATGGCGACCTACAGCTTCGAGTGGATGTGGAAGGAACTCGGCGTTCACGATCTGCGCCGATAGCAACCTCGGTATCCGTGTCGTGACAATCCACCCGGACCGGGATCAACGGTCCAGCCGCATCACATGCCGGCGCGTGCCGGCGGTGCCGATCTCATGGAAGCCGCGCGCGGCGAACATGTCGCGAAACCCCATGAAGCGGTAGCTCGGTGCGGCCTCGTCGACGGGGTAGGCCTCGACGATGCGCGCTCCCTTGGCGAAAGCATGCTCGATCGCCGCATCAAGCAGGGCGGAGGCCAACCCGCCGCCGCGCAAGGCCCTTGGGACATAGAAGCAGACGATCGACCATATGCCGGTTTCGGTGTCGTCCTGCTGCTTTGAAAGTTTTCGATAGGTCTCGCGCGGTGCGACCGAGCACCAGCCAACTGTCCTGCCGTCCAACTCGGCGACGATGCCGACCGGCGTGCCGTCATCGATGAGCGCCATCATCATGCGCTTCTTCTCGTCGTTCTGGATGTGCTCGCGGCTGGAATGGCGCCAGGCCATGCACCAGCAATATTTCGGCGCGCCGGGCTGCTCGAACAGCGCCTCGAAATCGGCGCGCGTCTTTTGCGTCACCTCGACGAAGCGGATGCCGGCAAGGTCAGGCCCTTGCGGCCGCGAGCCTTTCAAGCTGTTTGGCATCCGTCAGTTCCTTGACCGCATCCTTGCCGATCCAGCGCGCCGTCTTGCCGGACGATGCCGCCAGTTTCTCGGCCAGCGCAAGGGCAGGGGCGTGCAAGCTCATCGACCGCTTGCCGATCTGCCGCAGCGCCCAATTGACCGCCTTGCGGACGAAATTGCGCGGATCGCCGGCATGTTTTTCGATCAGCGGCAGATAGGCAAGGAAGGTCGCGTCAGGCTCTTTCTTGAGATGCACCGCGCTCCAGGCCAGCATGGCAAAGGCGGTGCGACGGACGAATTCGCGCTCGTCTTCGGCGAACTCGTCGATCAGCTCGCGCCAGAACGGTGTTTCGGCAAACAGGTCGGCAACGGTGTCGACTATCTCCCAGCTGTCGAAATCCGCGGCCCAGCGCCGGCATTGATCGATGTCGACCCTCTTCGGCTCGCCGGTGAAGGCCGCCATCAGCCGCGCCTCCCGAACACCGCTATCCCACAGCAGAAGCGATCGCTCGTGGTTCTTCTTCAGCTTGCGCGCCAGCGGCCGCAGGTCGGAATTGCCGACGCCGAGCGCTTTGGCGGTGTTGATGCCGAAGCGCGCCATGCCGGCGCGGTTTTCCGCGGTGCCAATCGCGCGCAAGTGAGCCACGATGTCGTCGGCGCTCCAGCTCGGATCGGGCAGGGGCATCGCGACGCCTATTTTTCGAGACGGGCAAGCAGCGAGGACGTGTCCCAGCGCTTGCCGCCCATGTCCTGCACATCCTTGTAGAACTGGTCGATCAGCGCCGTCACAGGCAGCTTGGCGCCGTTGCGGTTGGCTTCCGCCAGGCAGATGCCGAGATCCTTGCGCATCCAGTCGACCGCAAAGCCGAAATCATATTTGCCGGCGTTCATCGTCTTGTGGCGGTTTTCCATCTGCCAGGAGCCGGCGGCGCCCTTGGAGATCACCTCGATCACCTTTTCGATGTCGAGGCCGGCCTTCTTGCCGAAATGGATGCCTTCGGCCAGCCCCTGGACGAGACCGGCAATGGCGATCTGGTTGATCATCTTCGTCAACTGGCCGGCGCCGGCCGACCCCATCAGGCCGACCATGCGGGCGTAGGCGTCGATGACCGGCCTGGCCTTGTCGAAGGCGGCCTGCTCACCGCCGACCATGACGGTCAGCACGCCGTTCTCTGCGCCGGCCTGGCCACCGGATACCGGCGCGTCGAGGGAGGAGAAGCCGGCTTTGCGCGCGGCCTCGTCGAGCTCGCGCGCGACCTCGGCCGAGGCGGTGGTGTTGTCGATGAAGACTGCGCCCTTCTTCATCGCTGCGAAGGCGCCGTTCGCACCGGTTGTCACCGAGCGCAAATCATCGTCATTGCCGACGCAGGAGAAGACGAAATCCTTGCCCTCTGCCGCTTCCGCCGGCGTCAGCGCCAGCTTTCCGCCATGCTGGGCGACCCACTGCTCGGCCTTTGCCTTGGTGCGGTTATAGACGGTGACGTCATGACCGCCCTTGTTCCTGAGATGCCCGGCCATCGGGTAGCCCATGACGCCAAGACCGAGAAATGCAACCGATGCCATAAGCCTGCCTTCCAACAAAACAGAGATTTCAGTGCCGGAAGGTCTAGGCCATGCGAAAAATTCGTCAAGGCACGCAGCGCCGCATCGACTAGTGCAGGGCGATGCGCGCCACTCTGAAGCGCGTCGCGCTGAAACGGATCCAGTCGACGCGCTTTAAGTTTTTTGTTTGATGCATGTCGTTCCCCCAAAACCGCTGCGCACTTTTGGGCGACATGCATTAGCGGTGCAGGTGGATCGTGATCCGGCGCTCGATCCATTCGACGCCATGACGCAGGATCTCGACCATCACCAGATAGACGATCGCCACCCAGATATAGGCCTGGATATCGAAGGATTTTGCGTAGGCTAGCTTGGCGTTGCCCATCAGATCGTAGACGGTGATGATGGCGACGATGGCCGAAGCCTTGATCATCAGGATGAGCTCGTTGCCGTAGGGCCGGAGCGCGACGATGATCGCCTGGGGCAGAACCACTTTGCGCAACGTCTGCAAGTTGTGCAGGCCAAGCGAGGCTGCCCCTTCCCATTGGCCGCGCGGCACGCTTTCGATGGCGCCGCGCAGGATTTCGGCCTGATAGGCGGCGGTGTTGAGCGAGAAGGCGAAGACACCGCAATAAAAGGCCTCGCGGAAGAACCACCACAGCCCGACCGTTTCAAGCTCGGGCCGGAACGAGCCGACGCCGTAATAGACCAGATAGGTCTGCACGAGCAGCGGCGTGCCGCGGAAGAAATAGACGTAGCAATAGGCAAGCCCCGACAGGATCCGGTTCTCCGACATGCGGCCATAGGCGACCGGCAGCGAGAAGATGGCGCCGAGGACCATTGAAATGCTCACCAGCGAGAGCGTGGTTCCCAGGCCCTGCAGATAGGCTGGAGCATATCTGGCGAAGAACTCGGCGTTCCACGCATAGACCAGGTAGGCAACGATGCCGGCACCGAACAACACCCAGATGCCGACCAGCGCGTAGCCGAGGATGCGGGCTCGCGGCCAGCCGCGCGCTTGCGGAGGCGGCTTGTCGATGGCGATAGCCTGGCTGACGGTCATCGCGCTTCCCTCCGGCCGAGGTGGCGCAGGATGTAGCTCGTGGCGATCGACGACAGAACGGCCAGCAGCAGGAAAATCAGCGAGGCAACACTGTAGAAGAGGAAGGAATGCCTGGTAACGCGCGCCGCGACACCGGATTGGCGCAAGGTCTCCGCGAGATTGACCACCGAGACCAGCGAAGTGTCCTTGAGCAGGCTCAGCCAGCAATTCTCCAGGCCGGGAAAAGCGATGCGTATCAGCTGCGGCAGGACAACCAGCCGCATCGTCTGCCATTTCGACAGGCCAATGGCGTAGCCGCCCTCATATTGGCCTTTGGGAATGGCCCGAAAGGCGGAGAGGAAGACCTCGCTGGCATAGGAGGAGAAGATCAGCGACAGCACGATCATGCCGGCGACGAAGCTGTTGACGTCGATCGTCGCGTCCGGATTGAACAGCCGCACGAGGTGTTGCAGCAGCAGCGGCATGCCGAAGAAAAACAGGAACAGCGTCACCAGTTCGGGCAGGCCGCGAAATACGGTGGTGTAGATGTTGGCCGCGAGCCGAAGCGAGGGCTCTTCTTGCTGCTTGGCGAAGGCGACGAAAAAGCCGATCATCAGGCCGATCGGCAATGTGGCCAGCGCCAGCGCGATGGTGACCAGAACGCCAGACGCAATGTCGTCACTCCAGCCGTCCGGTCCCCAGCTGAGAAGTGTCCAAATGCTTTGGGCCGGCATTGACGGGTGATGTCTCCGTGGCGATCCCGGAAGGATTTAAGGACGGCGAGGGGTTGCTCGCCGCCCTTGGCTATCGATCAGGATTCGGCGCCGTAGACGTCGAACTTGAAGTATTTGTCGTTGATTTCCTTGTACTTTCCGTTCTTGCGGATGGTGTCGATCGCGGTGTTCAGCTTGTTGACCAGATCGGTTTCGCCCTTGCGCACGGCAATGCCGGCGCCCGGTCCGAAGATCTCGACCGGCTGCGGCGAAGGCTGGCCGAGGATCTTGCAGCAGGCGCCGTCCGGCGTATCCAGCCACTGCTGGAGCACGACGATGTCGTCCTCGATCGCATCGAGACGGCCGTTGGCCAAGTCAGCCTGTTCCTCGGGGCTGCTCGGATAGCCCTTGATGGTGCTGTCCGTGTAGGTCTTGGAAGCATAGTTGTAGTGCGTGGTCGTGGTGGCGACGCCGATGTTCTTGCCGGCGAGGTCTTCCTTGGTCACGCCCTTGAGCGGCGAGTCCTTCGGCACGGCGATCGCCGAGGGCGTGTTGTAGTATTTGTGGGTGAAGTCCACCTTTTCCTGGCGCTCGGGCGTGATCGACATCGAGGCGACGATGGCGTCGAACTTGCCGGCCTGGAGCGCCGGGATGATGCCGTCCCAATCCTGCGCGACGAAGGTGCACTTCACCTTCATTTCGTCGCAGAGAGCCTTGGCGATATCGATGTCGAAGCCGACCAACTGGCCGTCAGAGGTCAGGTTGTTGAAGGGCGGGTACGCGCCTTCGGTGCCGATCCTCAGGGTCTTTTCCTGAGCCTGGGCGACGCCAAGTGTCAGCAGCGCGGCCGAAGCGGCAAGCGCGATACGCAGTGCAATACGCATGATAATCCTCTCATATTGTCATGGCCGCTGTTCCGTGCGGCTCTTGTGGGCGGTCGTTTCTTGACCACCCGCTAGAGTGGATACTCCCACTCTTTGCGAGAAAAAAGCAACCGCAAATCAACGGCAAACGACAATCGCGATCTGCCGCTGCGTTACTTGGTTTGAGCCACGAGACCTGTGCTGCGCTCGACAAAGTCGGCTATCGATTTTGTGTCGTTGAGGTCGAAGACCGGCAGCTTCTCGCCTTCGACCGGAAAGTCGGCGGCGACCGCGATAATGTTGGGATCGCTGGTCGAAAGCGGCGTCCGGTCCTTGGCTTCGAGACGCCTTGCCTCGATCTTCTTATGCGCTTCGCGCTTGTAGCCTTCGACGAGCACGATATCCGAGGGCGTCAGGCGCGACAGGATGTCGTCCAGCGACGGTTCGTCCTCGTTGCGCAGTTCGTGCATCAGCGCCCAGCGCCGGCCGGAGACGATCGCGACCTCCGTCGCGCCCGCCTGCCGGTGGCGAAAGCTGTCGGTGCCCGGCTTGTCGATGTCGAAGTCATGGTGAGCGTGCTTCACCGTCGAGACCGTCCAGCCGCGCGCCACCAGTTCGGCGACCAACTTTTCCGTCAAAGTCGTCTTGCCGGAGTTCTTCCAGCCGGTGATGCCGAACACGCGTCTCATGGCCTGAGGCTTTGCAACAGACTTCTCGCCGCCGCAAGGTCGTCCGGCGTGTTGATGTTGAAGAACGGGTCGATCCTTTGGTCGCCAGCCTCGATCATGGGGAACTCTACCTCGATATAACCCTGGCGCTGCATAAAGTCGGAAACCCGCCGGTAATCCTCGTCGACCAGGAAATGACGCAAGGCGTCGCGCAGGCCGAGCGGCCATAGCGCGAAGGTCGGGTGCCATCTGCCGTCCGAACTGGCGACGGCGATCGCGCCTGGCCGGTCGCGGGCTGCTGCGACCAGGCGCTCGACGAGGTCGTCGGGGAAGAACGGCGTGTCGCCGGCGGCGCTCGTCAGCCACCGGCAGCTTGTTTGCGTTGCCGCCCATTCGAGACCGGCGAGGACGCCGGCCAGCGGTCCGGCATAGCCTGGCACCGTATCTTCGATCATCGGCAGGCCCATGGCGACAAATCGCGCAGGATCGCCATTCGCGTTGAGCCCCAAGATCGCGACCTGAGGCTTCAAGCGCGCGACGACGTGATCGATCAGCCTCTCTTTACCCAACGAAAGCAACGGCTTGTCACCACCGCCCATCCGGCGCGACCGGCCTCCCGCCAGAATGATACCCGCAGCATTTCGCTCCATCGCACCTATATGCCGTCCGGCGCCATGTCGGGTCCAGCGCTTTCGGCCGCAGGCTGCCTGCGGCCCACGACGCGCTCGCGGTAGAGTGCATAGAGGCCGGAGCCGATGATGATTGCGGCGCCGACGATCATCGGCACATCGGGGATATCGCCGAAGATGACGAGGCCAAGCAGGATCGACCACAGCAGCGCGGTGTAGCGGAACGGCGCGATGAAGGAGATGTCGCCCGAGCGCATCGCCATGATGATGAACTGGTAGCCGATCAGCACCAGCACCGCAGCCAGCGCCAGCAGCGCGGTCGCCCGGCCGCTTATCGGCGTCCAGCCTCCCATCGGCGACAAAAGCAGCGCGCCCAGGACCGTCATGGCAAGTGCGGTCGCCGTCGACACCAGCATGGTCGGGATGGCCTGCGGGATACGCTTGGTGGAGAGGTCGCGCACCGCGCAGCAAACCACGCTTGTCAAGGCCAGCAGCGAATAGACGCTGAACCCTTCGAAACCCGGCCGCACGATGATCAGCACGCCGGCGAAGCCGACGGCAATGGCAATCCAGCGTCGCCAGCCGACGCCTTCGCCGAACACCAATGCCGCGCCCATCGTGACCGCCAGCGGCAGCGCCTGAAGCACGGCCGAGACATTGGCGATCGGCAGATGCGCAAGGGCGATCAGGAACGACACCGTGGCTCCGGCTTCGCCTGCCACCCGCGCAGCCACCATCGGCTGCAGCATGGCGGCCGGATTGGCAAGCGCGCCGCGCCGCCAGGCAAGCAGGCCGACGAAGAGAGACGCGAAGGCGCCGCGCACCAGCATGACCTGCGCCATGTTCATCGATTCGGAAGAGAATTTGGTGATCGCGTCGTTCAAGGTGAAGCCGACCATGGCCACGATCATGAACAGCGCGCCGCGCAGATTTGGCGAGAGGGGCAAAGGCGTTTCCGGATTCTATTTTGGACTGAGCCTGTAGCAGGCAGCCGGGAACCAGCAACGCCAAAGAAATGGGCCACGAATTTCTGCGCAACCCATGAGATCGATTTACGAAGGCTTACTTCGGCGTCAGCACTTCGGTGCCGTTGCCGTTCTGGCCGGCGATGGTCCACAGCCCGTGCAGCGAGCCGTCTTTCTCCATCTTGTAGACGACGAGACCGATTTCCTTGCCCATCGCATAACCGGCGGAAAAGGCATCGTCGTTACGCATGCAGATGCCGTCCGAGGTCGAGCCGCCGGTTTCCCAGTGGATCGTGCAGGTCGTGTCGCTGGTCAGCGTGATGGTCGCTTCGCCGTCATATTTCGAGCCATCGAAATTGGTGCCGGCGACCGTGTAGGTGCCGCCGATCGACTGAGCCGCAGCCGGTAGCGAGGCAACCCCAAGCATGGCAAGTGAAAGCATGAATGTGCGCATGTGCACTCCCCCTAAGAGCGAAAAATCGCAGCCAGAAGCTAGGCTGGAAATGGCTGGCGGTAAATCGGACGGAAGGTGGCGCGAGCGCTTTATTTTCAGTGTAGCCAGGGCTGCCTCAAGGGCCGCGCAGGCTCTTGGCGATGGCCCCGGCTAGCGCATCGTATTTCGTCTTCAGCGCGGCGGGATATTCGATCCAGACGGTGCGGATGACGTCGTCCTTTCCGAAAAGGCGCCGTTCGTAGAAGATCTTGCCGTCCTTGGTGCCGGAAAGCACTGCCCAGTTCTTGCCCGTCTTGCTGTAGGTGACCTTGTAGCTCGGCTCGGTGCTTGCTTTCTCTGCGGCGACGAAACCCTGCGGGGTGTCATTGTCGACATTGTAGATGCCGGAACAGGTCAGGCTGGCGCCATCGGCGCTAAGCCATTGCTGTCCGTCGCCATTTTCCGGCTCGGGCATCGGGTTGTTGAAAATCTCGTCAGGGAAGGTGCACGACTGGCCAAAGCGGGCGTTCACGTAAGTGAACGGCTTGGCAATTGCGGCTGTCGTGGCGATCACCGACAAGGACAAAGCGATCGCCAATGACGCAGCGATAGAGCGAAGACGTAGCATCGTGCCCCCCAGGTTTTGACCAGGGCCGATCATGCATCAACACAGAGAAAAAATCAGCCGCCGGTGACGCTCATATGCCGCGACACCGCGGGGCGGCTGGTGCGGCGGTCGATGATGAAATCATGGCCCTTGGGCTTGCGGCCGATCGCCTCGTCGATCGCCTCGCCGACCAGTTCGTTGCCTTCGGACGCACGCAACGGCGCCCGGAGGTCGGCCGCGTCCTCCTGGCCTAGGCACATATAGAGCGTGCCGGTGCAGGTCAGCCGGACACGGTTGCAGCTTTCGCAGAAATTATGCGTCATCGGCGTGATGAAGCCGAGCCGGCCGCCGGTCTCCGCGACGTGGACATAGCGGGCAGGGCCGCCGGTCTTGTAGGAGATGTCGGAAAGCGTGAACTGGCGCTCCAGGGAGGCACGCAGCAGCGACAGCGGCAGATACTGGTCGGTGCGGTCGGCGTCGATCTCGCCCATCGGCATCGTCTCGATGAGGGTGAGGTCCATGCCGCGGCCATGCGCCCAGCGAATCAGCTCAGGGATTTCGGCATCGTTGAAGTCGCGCAGCGCAACCGCATTGAGCTTGATCTTCAGCCCGGCCTTCTGCGCGGCATCGATCCCTTCCATCACCTTGCCGAGATTGCCCCAGCGCGTGATCTGGTGGAATTTTTCGGCATCGAGCGTGTCGAGCGAGACATTGATGCGCTTGACGCCGCAGTCGGCGAGCTCGGCGGCGAAGCGCGATAGCTGCGAGCCGTTGGTGGTCAGCGTCAGCTCCTCAAGCGCGCCACTTTCGAGATGGCGCGACAGCTGGCGCACCAGATGCATGATGTTCTTGCGCACCAGCGGCTCGCCGCCGGTCAGCCGCAGCTTCTTCACGCCTTTTTCGATGAAAACGGTGCAGAGCCGGTCGAGCTCCTCGAGCGACAGCAGATCCTTCTTGGGCAAGAAGGTCATGTCCTCGGCCATGCAATAGGTACAGCGGAAATCGCAGCGGTCGGTAACCGACACGCGCAGATAGCTGATCGTGCGACCGAAGGGGTCGATCATGTCCATTTGCAAAGCGTTTCCCGTGGCCTGAACGACGTCGTTATATATGGCTATGTGATACGATCCAACCGCGCATTCAAGATAGAAGGTCTTGATCTTTGGTAACATTCCCCGACCGACATTCAATGTCGGCTGCTTCCTAATCATCTTTTCGGATCGTGCGAAGCGGCGTAGGGAAGGGCGCAACCCCAGACAGGACCAGTCATGACCGCGCCAAAGGAACTCAGGGTCTCGAAGGACCGCAAGCTGCTGACCGTAACCTTTCCGGGTCACCAGCCGTTCGAGCTGCCGGCCGAGTTCCTGCGCGTGGCCTCGCCATCGGCCGAGGTGCAGGGCCATTCGCCGGAGCAGCGGGTGACGGTGCCCGGCAAGCGCAATGTCGGGATCCTCAAGATCGAGCCGGTCGGCAACTACGCGGTGCGCATCACCTTCGACGATCTCCACGACACCGGCATCTTCACCTGGAACTATCTGCATACGCTCGGCCACGAAAAAGACGAGCGCTGGAACGCCTATCTCGCGGAACTCCACGAGAAGGGGCTGAGCCGCGACCGTTAGCCTGGTTCCAGGAAGTTTCAATCTCGTCGGCCGGCTGTCGTTAAAGCGTCATGGATATCGAGTAGCGCCGGCAAAAAGTCAGGAGGCGAAAAAATGTCGCTCATCACATCCGTCGAGCAGCTCGAAGCCCTCTATGGGCTGCCGGGCGAAGCCTCGGTCGTCAAGGAACTCGACCATGTGATTCCAGAATATGCCGCTTTCATCGAGGCCTCGCCCTTTGTCGCCCTGGCGACGAGCGGACCGGAAGGTCTCGACTGCTCGCCGCGCGGCGATCTCGGCGGCTTCGTGCGGATCGTCGATGAGAAAACGCTGATGATGCCCGACCGGCGCGGCAACAATCGCGCCGATTCGCTGAAGAACATCATCCGCGATCCGCGCGTCGGGCTGCTCTTTCTTGTGCCTGGCTCGGGCACCACGCTGCGCGTCAACGGCCGCGCCCGTATCACCACCGATGCCGAGCTTTGCGCCTCCTTCATGGTCGACGGCAAGCCGGCGCGCTCGGTCACCGTTATCGATGTCGACACGGTCTATTTCCAATGCGCCCGCGCCATCGTCCGCTCCGATCTCTGGAGCCCGGCCAGGCATGTCGACCCAAAGTCGCTGCCGACGCCCGGCCAGATCCTCGAGGTCACCAGCCGCAGGAACATCGACGCCGAGACCTATGACAAGGAATGGCCGGAGCGGGCGAAGAAAACCATGTGGTAATGGAGGCCTGGCTCAGGCTTCTTTCAACACGTCGGCGATCTTGCGCATCTGCTCGCCGATCATGTCGCATTGTTCCGGCGTCGACTGGCTCATCGCCTTCTCGATCAGCGCCATGTGCACTTTCAGCGCTTTCATCAGCAGAGCCTCGCCCGCCTCGGTGAGGTTGAGCCGCAGCACGCGCTTGTCCTTCTCGTCGCTCTCGCGGCGCAGCAGGCCGCGCGCTTCGAGCTGCGGCAACAGCATCGTGATGTTGGAGCGGCCGACCAAGAGCTTGCGGGCAAGGTCGTGTTGCGACATGCCGGGGTGCCGGTAGAGGTTCATCAGCACGTCGAGCTGTGCCGGCTTGAGGTCGAGCGGGGCAAGCTTCACCGCCAGCGTGCGCTCCAGCGCATGGCAGGCGCGCGCCACCGCGACCCAGTTGCGGAAGCGCGGGTTGTCCCAGGGCAGCTCTTGCTTAATGTTCATGTTTGAACTATTATGTTCATGCTTGAACGAATGGATGGACTGCCAATATGGCATCATTTGGAATGAAGGTCATCCGGGGCGTTTTTGGCGCGGCTGAGCATGTTGCGCCGCGCCTCAGCGGCCGCGCCGCCTTCGAATTGTTTTGCCGCACGCCGAACGCCAAGGCCTTGAGCGATGGCGAACGCCGTGCCGTCGAACGTGCCTCAGCTTTCATGGCCGAGGCGCGCCATCACAGGCTCAAGACGAAGAGAGATTGCGTCGCCGTGCATGAATTCCGGCCGGAGCCGGGCAGGGAGCCGCGCGGCACGGTGCTCGTCATCCATGGCTGGCGCTCGCGCACCGAGTATATGCGCACCCTGATCGAAGGTTTTCGTGGCGCCGGCTACAAGGTCGTCTCGCTCGACCTGCCCGGGCATGGCCATTCGCTCGGCCGCCATCTCAACATGGTGAATGCCGTGGACGCGGCGCGCGTCGCCGGCGAATGGTTCGGTCCGTTTGCTGCCGTCGTCGGCCACTCCTTCGGCGGCGCGATTGCCGCCAATGCCGTCGCGGCATCGGTCAAGGGCATGCCGCCGCTGGCAGCGCAAAAGCTGGTGCTGATCGCGGCGCCGAGCTCGCTGCCGGCAATCTTCGACGACTTCAGTCGCATGATGAATGTCGGGCCGCGCTCCCGCGTCGCCATGGCGGATCGGGTGAAACACCTTTCGGGCCGGCCGCTCAGCGAATTCACCGGCGATCGCCAGCTGGCGGCAGCGCCCGTGCCGACACTGATCATCCATGCGCCGGACGATCGCGAGGTTCACGCCGACCATGCCAAGCGTTATGCGGGCGCTGGCGAGCATGTCCACCTGCACTGGGCCGATGGGCTCGGCCATCGCCGTATCCTCGCCGACAGGGACGTCGTTGCACGCGCGGTCGGTTTCGTGACCGGGCAGCGGGAATCGATCCTGCACTAGGTGCTATCCTAGGCTGCGGCCAAGGCGCGGCTCTGTTCCGGCCAGCAGTCGCTGGATGTTGGCGCGATGGCGCACAATCACGTAGAGGCTGCCCGCGATAACCAGCAACCGATAGGGCAACGGTTGCTCCAGCCCGCAGACAAGCGCGACCGCCGTCAGCGCCGCCAGCATCGAGCTGAGCGAAACAATCCGGAAAAGAGCGAGCGTGACGACAAATGTCGTCGCGGCGCCCAACCCTACCGGCCATGACATCGCCAGCAGCACACCCAGGCCCGTCGCTGCGGATTTTCCGCCTGTAAAATTCAGCCAGATCGACCGGCCATGCCCCAGCAAGACCGCCAGTCCGGAAAGGCAAACGGCCCAAGGCGCCAAGGTTTGCAGGTCAAGCGCCGTCGGCGTTGCGGCGGACGATAGCGTGCAGCACCAGGGATAAAACCAGCGGGCAAAGACGATCGCAGCCACGCCTTTCAGCACATCGACCACCAGCACCGCCAGCGCGGGCCATTTGCCCAAGGTTCTGAGCACGTTCGTAGCGCCGGTGGATTTGGAGCCGTGCTCCCTTATGTCGATGCCCTTGAGCAGTTTGCCGGCCAGATAGCCGGTAGGCGTGGAGCCGAGGAGGTACGCGATCGCCAATCCAACCGCACTCGCTATCCAGAAAACCATTGACGTCGATCGATTCCACGTTGCGGAAAACCGTGATCAGTCGGCCTTTTTCTTCTGCCCGGGCTCGACGGGCAGGCCGGCCGCCTTCCAGGCGGTGTAGCCGCCAAGGATGTGCTTGACCGGCGTGAGGCCCATGTCCTGCGCCGTCTTGGTGGCGAGCGCCGAGCGCCAGCCCCCGGCGCAGAAGAAGACGAAGGTCTTGCCCGAGGCGAAGAACGGCTTGTGGTAGGGGCTTTCGGGATCGATCCAGAATTCCAGCATGCCGCGCGTCACGTGCCTGGCGCCGGGGATCTTGCCGTCACGCTCGACCTCTCGAGGATCGCGCAGGTCCACGAAGATCGTGTCGTCATGCTCCAGCAGCCCGGCTGCCTCCTCCGGCGACACGACCTCGATCTCGGCATTCGCCTCGTCGAGAAGCTGGCGATAACCTTTCTTCACGGCAAATCCTCCTGGCCACTGCTGCGGCCGCTGAAATTTCGATCACAAAGCCTTGCGTTTGTCACGGGGTCAGGCGTGGACGCCGGCCATCGTCGCCCAGGCCGCCATGGCGCCGGCAACGGTCGCCATGAGGGCGGCATACGTTGCGCCGTCACGCGCCTGGATCGACATGCCATGCTGTACGGTGGCGAAAAAAGTGGCCGCGGTCCGGCAATCGAAATCCACGGGCAATTCGCCTTCGGCCACGGCGCGCTCCAGACGCCTTTCGAGCGCTGTCTGATTTTCGGCGCGGCGACGGCGCAAATCCTGGCAGATCAGCCCCTGGGTCGAGTCCTGATGCAGGGCTCCAAGTGCGATGAGACAACCTTGCGGCCGGTCGGCTTGTGAATAGGCCTTGGCCGTCTGGGCCAAAAATCCCTCGATCGCAAGCCGCGCGGTCGGGGCTTCTTCCAGCGTCGACCAGATACCAGTGCCCTCGCTGCGCGTGTAGAGGTCGGTCGCTTCGAGGAAAAGCGCCTCCTTGCTGCCGAAGGCGGCGTAGAGGCTGGGCGAATTGATGCCCATGGCCGCGGTCAAGTCGCTGAGCGACGCGCCTTCATAACCCTTTGCCCAGAAAACCTCCATTGCCCGATGCAGGGCGGACGCTCGATCAAAGCTTCGCGGGCGGCCTCTCTCCGACATGGTGTCCTTCAGTTGGCATCCTTTCTGTGTTGATCGATACATAATTCACTTGACGGCACCCGGCAAGCTTGGCAGGGATTTATGTATCGATCGTTACATAAAGGAGAAAACCGATGTCTTCCAGGCAATTGCGCGGCAAGGCCGCATTCGTGACCGGCGGCAGCCGCGGTATCGGCGCGGCTATCGCAAAAAGACTGGCGCGTGACGGCGCGAGCGTCGCCCTGACCTATGTGAATGGCGAGGAGCAGGCGCGCATCGTCGTCGATGAGATCGAGGCGGCCGGCGGGCGTGCCATCGCCATCAAGGCCGACGGTCGCGATGCCCAGGCGATCGAGAGCGCCGTCGACGGGGCGATGGATGCTTTCGGACGGCTCGACATCCTGGTCAACAGCGCCGGCATCTGGCGCGCGGCGCCGATCGATGCCTTGTCGCTCGCCGATTTCGACGAGAGCATGGAGGTCAATTTGCGGGCGCCTTTCGTCGCTTCGAAGGCCGCGGCCCGGCATATGGCGGATGGCGGCAGGATCATCTCGATCGGCAGCAACCTGGCTGAGCGCGTGACGGATCCGGGTCTCAGCGCGTATTCGACCAGCAAGGCGGCGCTGGTCGGATTGACGAAAGCCCTGGCGCGCGATCTCGGCCCGCGCGGCATCACCGCCAACATCGTCCATCCAGGTTCCACCGACACCGACATGAACCCGGCCAACGGGCCGCATGCCGAGCACCAGCGCCGCAAGATGGCGACACCGCGCTTCGGCGAGGCCGAGGAGATCGCGGGGATGGTAGCCTGGCTGGCGAGCCCGGAAGGCCGCTTCGTCACGGGAGCCTCGTTGACGATAGACGGCGGCGCCAACGCCTGATTGTTTTCAACGCTGGCGAGCGCGTGAGGCCCGGAGCAAATTGCTGCCCGGGTCTCACAATGATGTGAAACTGTTCTGCAACACGGCTTCGAAAATTTATGGAAGCTTAACGAAATCGGTATGAATCGGTATAGTCACGTCATACATCCGCCATGCGGAAGGCGGGACCGTCCAGCGGCGCGGAACGGGAACCGGTCACAACCGGTGCGGGTGAAGCATGAAAATCCTCGGGAACAAAAAGGCTGTCATGCCGATCGCGATCGCGGCCACTCTTGCCTTGGGGCAGCAGCCGGCCAGCGCGCAAGGGCTGTTCGACATGCTGTTCGGAGGCGGCATCCGGCACAACCCGCAAGGCGAATTTCCGCCGCCGCCGAAGCCACGCAAGATACGGCCAGGCGCGTCTGCCGGAGAGGATGGTGGCAGCGTCAGGATCAGCAGCCCGACCTACAACACCTACCGGGCCGACAAGCTTGTTCGTGTCGACTTCAAGTCGCTGCTGCGGGCGCCTCAACCCGTCGCGGCCGCGGCCCAGGACGCGGCCTATGTGCCGTCCGTAACCGGCAATGGCGCTTTTCGCGACGCGCTGGCAGACCTCACCGATTACGAACTCTTTGCCGAGCCTGACGTTGCCAAGGCGCTGATCGCCTATTATTCGGCCAATCCGGATTTCATCTGGGTGAGCGACAACGTCCCCAACAGCAGGGCGCAGGATGCGGTGCGGGTGTTGGGCGAAGCGGCAAGCTACGGGCTGACACCGGCCGACTACAATGTCGAGGTCCCGGCGGCTGCGACCGCGGTCACTCCCCAAGAGCGCACCAAGGAGTTGGTCCGCTTCGAAATGGCGCTGTCGGCGCGCGTGCTGCGCTATGCGCAGGATGCGCAAAGCGGCCGCGTCGAGCCCAACCGCATGACCGCCTACTACGATTTTCCGGCCAAGCCGTTCGACCTGGAAGGCGCGCTCAAGACGCTGGCGCATACCCAGGAAGTGCGCACTTATCTCGAATCGCGGCATCCGCAGAATCCCGAGTATCAGGCGCTGCGCGTTGAGCTGGAAGCGCTCGAGGCGAGCGAGGAAAACGAGATCGTCGTCGATCCGAAGCTGCTGCTGAAGCCCGGCGAGAGCAGCCCTGAATTGCCAAAGCTGTTGACGCTTATCTCCCGCAATCTCGATGACGAGATGGGCGGCAGCTATGGTGAGATCCTCGCCAGGCTGGGCAAGAGCGAGCTCTACGATCCCGAACTGGTGCCGGTGATTAAGGCAGTGCAGCAACGGGAAGGCATGAAGGGCGACGGCGTCATCGGCCCGCGCACCGTGGCTTTACTGGCCGGTGCGTCGAAGGCCGACAAGATCGAGAAGGTCAAGGTCGCGCTCGAGGAGTTGCGCTGGCTGCCGTCGGATCTCGGCAGTCCGCGCGTTTTCATCAATCAGCCGGCCTTTACCGCCAGCTATATCGACGATGGCGAGGAGAAGCTGAAGACCCGCGCGGTCATCGGCCGGGTCGCCAACCAGACCGCCTTCTTCTACAACCAGATCAAGCAGGTCGATTTCCATCCTTATTGGGGCGTGCCGCAGTCGATCATCGTCAACGAGATGCTGCCGAGGCTGCGCGGCGATCCAGGCTATCTCGACCGCGCCGGCTACGAGGTGACGGATTCGCGCGGCAAGCGCGTCCCGTCCTCGGCGGTCAATTGGGGCGCCTATGGCTCCAACATCCCGTTCAGCGTGCGCCAGCAGCCGAGCGAGGCCAATGCGCTGGGCGAATTGAAGATACTTTTCCCCAACAAGCATGCCATCTACATGCATGACACGCCGCAGAAGTCGTTCTTCGCGCGCGACATGCGCGCGCTCAGCCATGGCTGCGTCCGGCTGCAGGATCCGCGCGGCATGGCCGCGGCGGTGCTCGGCACCTCTGTCGACGATATCGCCGAGAAGCTGAAGCACGGGCATTCGACCGAGAATGTCACGCGTGTCATCCCGGTCTATGTCGCCTATTTCACCGCCTGGCCGGACATGTCCGGCAAGGTCGAATATTTCGACGACGTCTATGACCGCGATACCAAGCTGATGCAGGCGCTCGACGCGACCGAAGCGGTGCGCACGCCGTCAAGCTGAGCGCTGTTTGCTTTCAAGCAATTGCGGACGGAAGGCTACGGCGAAGCCGCCGAGCCTAAAGCGCGTAGCGGCCGGCGGAAGCCGGCGCCGCGCCCGGCGATCAGCCAATAGACCAGGCCGGCCACGAGGCCGGCGCCGGCGATGATGCCCATATCGGCCCAGCGTTCCGGATCGTCGGCGGCGTCGGGCCAGATCAGCATGAAACCGGCGGCCGCCGCAGCAGTGCCGAACAGCATGTGCAGCCAAAAGCTTCGCAGCGAAAAGAACTCGGCGATCAGGGCGAAGATCAGCGTCTGCATCCCTGTCAAGATGATCGTCAGGAAGTAGACGAACATGCCGAGCGGCGGCACCGCAAGCACGGCGACGGGCGTGATTGCCATGAGATCGAAGTAACCCGGCGCATTGGGCAGCGCGCTCAATATCGCGTAGATCACCGCCACTGCGATCAACCCTACAAGCACCGCGACCAGATAGCCGACAAGCACCATCAGGATACGCTTCAGGACGTAGCCAATCATTGCCATGCACCCCCGCGCCCGCAATCATGGCGGGCAGTCAGCCACCAAAGTTGTGACGATGCAAGGGCAGAGGCGCAGGGGTGCGCCCCTGGGCTGTGCGGGTCGTCAGGCCGCGCGCGGCCTATTTGGGCTCGCCGGTCACAGGATCGTAGGTGATTTCGACCTTGGCCTTGTCCGTCGTGTAGTAGGTGACGGTATAGCCGTCGCTATCCCAATCGACCTCCTTCACATAGCGGAAGTCCTTGCGCTGCTCGACCTTGGCGATGATCTCCGACAGTTTCTTGGCGTTTTGCGGCGGCAGTGGCTGGTCGTCTGCCGCGAAGGCCGCTCCGCCGGCAAGGAAGACCACGATACCGGTTGCCAGAAGAACAGTGCGCATGAGAGCCCCTCAAATCTCGTTGGCATGGACGCGGTGAGAAACTCGTATGCGGGCGGATTGGTTCCGCAGCGTAAAAAAACGCCTCTCAATGCGCTCACCCCGATGCGGCCGAACTTCACCGGACAGCAAGAAATTCAGTGTTTCCGAAAACGAAAGAGTATGTGATTTCAAAGGGTAGCAGCGTGGTACGAATGTGTCCCTCGATGTAACGAATGACTAACCATGCGCCGGACGCCGAGTTCGTCATATTAGCTGTTCGTGGTAGAGCTTTCAGCAAGACCCTGATAGAATTCCGGACATAACAGGGTGGCAACGGTGCGCCGGGCCTGCCGAGGATTTCCGTCGGCAGACGGCGACGCGTTTTTTTGAGCGCAGGTCGCCCGTTCAGGAGTGCAGCGGGACTGGGGGCTCAATCATGGCTGAACGGAATTATACCCGTCAGCTTGCGACAATCATTTCAATCGACGCAGTTGGATTCTCTCGGTTGATGGGTATCGACGACGAGTTGGCTGTCGCTGCCTTCGAGGAGAGGCGCGACATCATCGCCGGCAGTTGCGGCGCATTTGGCGGACGCACCTTCGGCGATGCCGGCGACAGCATCATGGCCGAATTCGGCAATCCGATCGAAGCCTTGCGGGCGGCCTTCGATTTCCAGGCCCGGATCGTGGCGCTGAATGCCTCGGTCGCCGAAAACATGCGCATGCCGTTTCGCGCCGGGATCAACACCGGTGATGTCATTGTCCGTGAAGGCCGTCTTTACGGCGACGACGTCAACATCGCCGCCCGGCTTCAGGAGTTCGCACCGCATGACGGCGTCGCCATCTCGGCGACGACATGGCACCATGTGAAGGACAAGACAGCGGCGGTCTTCACCGATCTCGGCGAGTTCAGCCTGAAGAACATCGCCCTGCCGGTGCAGGTCCTGATCGCCGGCCGCGGCAGCAACGGGCCCGCCGGGGCGGCATCCTTTGCTTCTATCCCCACCGCGCCCGGCCATTACAGGCCCGCCCCAAAGGGGCCCCCGGCAATCGCAGTGCTGCCGTTCCAGAGCAATGGCAGCGAACCCGACGTCGGCTATATGGCGGACGGTATTGCCGAGGACATCATCTACGGTCTTTCCAACACGCGCTGGCTCTCGGTCATCGCCAAGGGGTCCAGCTTCCAGTTTCGCGACGACAGCCTGGGCACAAGGCTCATCGGCAACGCGCTTGGCGCGCGCTATATCGTCAGCGGCACGTTGGCGCGCTCCGACAGGCAGATCCGTCTCAACACGTCGCTGACCGACACGTCGAACGGACGCCTGGTCTGGTCGCAGCGCTTCGACCGCGACCTCGTTGACATCTTCAGCCTGCGCGACCAGATCGGCAGCGAGATCGTTTCCATCCTCGACAAGGAGGTCGACCGCGCCGAGCAGGCGCGCACGTTCCAGGTGCCGTGGGAAAGCCTGGAGACGTGGCAACTGGTCCGACGCGGCCGCTGGCACATGAACAGGCGCACGCGCCGCGACACCGAAATCGCCCTCGATTTCTTCGACAAGGGCTACCGCGACGATCCGAATTCAAGCGCCGTGCTGAACGAGCTCGCCTGGTGGTACTTCTGGCGGGCCTGGCTGCGTTTCGGCGACAGCGACGACCTGGAGAAAGTCGAGACGCTTGCACGCAAGGCGCTTCTGATGGACAGCCTCGATGCGCGCCCGCATGCCTATCTCGGCGCGGCCGACATCATGCGCGGCCTTCCGGCATTGGCGGCCGAGCACCTCGCCGAGGCGATCCACATCAATCCGAGCTTCGCCTTCGCCCGCTCAGCCATGGGCAGCGCGCATCTGCTGCTCGGCGACGCGACCAGCGCGATATCGTTCTTCCTCGATACCGAACGGTTGAGCCCGTTCGACCTCTACCGCTTCCACAACCTTGGGGAACTGGCCGCCGCCTATTGCTTCGTCGAGGACTGGCCGGCCGCAATCGCCACCGCCGAGCGTTCGCTCAACCTGTCGCCAGGTTACTTTTACGCCAGGTTCCTGAAGATCGGCGCCTTGATGAGAAGCGGCAGGCGCGACGAGGCGGCGCGGGAGCTCGCCATTTTCATGACTAGGCATCCCGACTTTTCCGAACAGCGGATACGCTGGATACCGTTCGTCGACCCGACCAAGAACAATGTTCTGATCGCCAATTTCGACCTGGCCAAGTCAGCCGCATGATCGCCGGGACCGACAACATATGACTGTGAACGAATTCACATACGCCGGACCGATGCAAACCTAGGCCAGTAAGATGCCGGCATCGCACTGACGTGGACAGCCGGGGGGCTTGAACGCGCATGATCACATTGAAGTACTTCGCCGCTGTCCGGGCCGCCCAGAAGAGCCAGCGTCCGGTTGGAGAGATGCCGCCGTTCGACATCGGTCGGCTGCGTTCCAAGGGTGGCATTGCTTCCCGCATCGCCGGCTTTCTTCTCGGAGATACGCGCTGGCTGCTGGCGCTGCTGCGCCGTTTCTGGCCGAATTTCGGCTTCGGCAATTTCCTGCTCGTCACCAAGGGCGCGGATGTTCGCGACATATTGGAGCGCGGCGACGAGTTCGAGACGCCCTACGGGCCGGAAATGGCCGAATTGGCCCGGGGCTCGAATTTCATTCTCGGCATGCAGGACGGCGCCGCGTACCGGCAGATGAAATCGGCGGTTCTGAGCGCCTTCCCGCCGGCGGAAGTCGAAGCCGCCGTCAGGCCGATCGCGGAGCGCCATTCGCGCGATATCATGACCCGCGCCAGCCCCGGCTTCGATGCGATCGCCGGATTGATGAAGATCGTGCCGGTGCGCATCTGCCGCGATTATTTCGGCCTCGAGATCGATGACGAAAGCGAGTTCGCCGACTGGTCGATCGCGCTCAGCGCGCTGTTCTTTTCCGATCCGACGGCAAATCCCGCGACGCGCCAGCTTGCCGTGGTCGCCGGCGATCGCCTGATCAAGGTCATAGACCGCTCGATCGCCGCGGCCAGGGAAAGGGCAGGCAAGGACGACCGGCCGCTGGCCCGCCTTGTCGCTTTGATGGACCAGGGGCGCCTGTCGCTGCCGGACATTCATTCCATCATGCTCGGCATGATCGCCGGCTTTGTGCCGACCAATGTGCTTGCCGGCAGCAATTGCCTGGACTTGATCCTGTCGCGAACCGATGCGCGGCAGGCCGTGGATGAGGCTGTCGCTGCCAGCGATACCGGCAAGCTCGACCGGGCGATCATGGAAGCCATGCGCTTCAAGCCGATCTGGATCGGGCCCTGGCGCTACACCAGGCGCGACGCGGTCATCGGCAAGGGCACCCGCCGCGAGCGCCTGGTCAAGGCCGGAACGGTGGTGATGCCGGCGACGCTTTCAGCCATGTTCGATCCCGAGATCGTGCAGCGGCCGAACGAGTTCGATATCTCTCGTCCGCATCGCGACTACATGGTTTTCGGCCACGGCATCCACCTGTGCATCGGCGCCGAGATCGCCCGTATCCAGATCGGCGAATGCATTCGCGCCCTGTTCAGCAAACCGAAGCTTGCCCGCGCTCGAGGCAGGGCCGGCAAGATGGTCGATGTCGGCGCCTATCCGGCAAATCTCAAGGTCGATTTCGAACCGTCGCCGCTTTGCCGCACAGTTGGTCAGTCCATGGTTACGGTGGTCTGTCCGATCACCCGCACAGTGCCACTCGATGCCGTGCGCCACACGGTCGCCGGCCTCGGCAATCCGTGCATTGGCGAGCTCCGCGAGGCGCTCGACAAGGTTGGCACCATCCATTTTACCAGCCTGGCTGTCGTCGCTACCGACAAGGATGAGAAATCGGGTAACGAGACGGGAGCGCTGGTGTTCGAAATATCCGGTGATGGCAGCGCTGACGACGTCATTGCGGCCATCGTGCAAGCCATCGGTCACCGGTTGCAGCCAATCTTCAGGGATGTCTGCGGCCTGCCGGATGGCCGCGCGCTGGAGGACTTCCTGAAGAAGCGCCACATCGAGATATCGCCGTCCTTTGGCAGCACTGCCGGGCTGGTTTTCTCAGGTACGCCGGGACATTCGGTGCGCCGCATCCGCGCCGAGCATGAGCTTGCCGAAGCTGTGCGCGGTATCGTCGAACGGCCCCGAAAAGGTACCGGCAACGCTCCGGCGGTGCTCGCCGAAGCCCGCGAGCACGTCCGTTCGCTGGGAAGATTCGCCTGGGCATTCGAGCCGGCCGAAAGCCTGCTCGAGAAACCGCCGGGCAAGTGGCGGTATGCCTTCACCTCGACGCTGTTCACGCCGGCCGTGTTTGTGAGTGTGTTGGCGGTCTGGCTCTTTTTCACCTGGCTGACCTATGTGACGGTGTTCAGTGACCCGCCCTGGTGGACCTTCCGCACCATTTTTATCGTCGGCGCCTCGCTGATTTTGAGCGCGCTTGGCATTCTGTCGTCCGTAGGTTTGCTGCTGGGGCTCTGCTTCTGGGCGTTGCGACGCCTCGAAGACAGTGACCGGCCGGAGACTAACTCGATCCAGATATCCGTGCTGAAGGAGATTCTCGCTAGGGAGGACCACGGGGCGCAAAACAATCTGACCGCGATTTCGACGATGAAGCCCGGCATCTTGAGGCGGCTGGCGCTCAGGCTCTCTTTTTACCTGATCTCGATCTCGGCGCAAAAAGTGTTTAGGCCGGGCTTTCTCAACACAATCAACACCATCCATTTCGCCCGTTGGGTACTGCTGCCCGGCACCAACAAGCTGATGTTCTTCTCCAACTATGGCGGGAGCTGGGAAAGCTACCTGGAGGATTTCATCGCCAAGGCATCTGCGGGGCTGACTGGCGTGTGGAGCAACGCCGTGGGCTATCCGCGCACGCGCTGGCTGTTTCTCGATGGCGCGCGTGACGGCGACCGCTTCAAGCGCTGGGCGCGGCGCCAGCAGGTGCCGACACTCTTCTGGTATTCGGCCTATCGCGACCTCAACACCGTTCGCATCCGGACCAATTCGCGCATCAGGCGCGGCATCGCTTCCGCAACCGGCAACGAGGCGCGCGATTGGTTGAGCCTGTTCGGTTCGCTGCCGCGCACGATGACGGAAAGAACCACGGTTCAAAAGACCACCTCGCTGCTGGCCAATGTCAGTTCAGCCTTTCCGCCGCCTCTCGAACAGCAACTGGAAACCGGCGAGATCCAGTCCATCTTCTTCGGTCCGTTCGGCCCGCTTGGCTATGGCCATATGATGGCTATCCAAGTGCCGGAAACCCTTCCTCGAGCCAAACGCAAGGCTTGGCTGACCTTCGTCATCGAACAGACCAGTTTCGGCGATGGCAAGCCGGTCAAACGAGCCATGACAGTGGCTTTCGGCCCTGGTGGTTTGCGGCAGCTGGGGCTCGACGAGGGCATTGATGACAATCCGCTGGATACGTTCCCTATCGCCTTCCGCCACGGCATGGGCAATCCCGAGCGTAGGCGAATCCTGGACGACATGGGCAGCGACGGATCCGACAACTGGGAGTGGGGCTCGCAGCGCAAGCCGGTCGACGCAGTTGTCGTGTGCTATGCAAAGACGCAAGCCATCCTGAAGAGCGACGTCGCCGCCGTGAAGAAAATGACGGCAGAGGCCGGGATGAACATCGCCGCCGAACTGCCGCTCATTGTGAAGCGCGAACCGGCCGAACCCGAAGCAAAGGCAGCCGAGGCCGCCAAGCACAACGGCAGGCAAGGGCGCCCGCCGGCTTATGAGCATTTCGGATTTGTCGACGGTATATCGCAGCCGATCGTGCGGGGGACGGCGCGCGCCAGCAAGGCTGCCGCGCCCATGCATCTGGTCGAGCCCGGCGAGTTCCTGTTCGGCTATCGCGACGAGCATGGCTTCTATCCGGCCTCGCCTTCGGTGAGCGCTTCACGCGATCAGAACAGGATCTTGTCGCAGGTGCGCCGCAGCCGGCTGATTCCCGGCCTGCCTCCGCCGCCGCGGGACTTCGGCCGCAACGGCTCGTTTCTTGTCGTGCGCCAGTTCGAACAGCATGTCGGCCTCTTCAACAAATATTGCGAAGAGGCCGCCGCACGGGCGGCGAGCGAAACCGGCAACGATGCCATCACACGAGAGTGGGTTGCCGCCAAGATGCTCGGCCGCTGGCAGAACGGCAGTTCGCTGGTGCGCAATCCCGATCATCCGGGACGTGCCGTCGACAATGACTTCGCGCTCGGCGCCGAGGACCCTCAGGGCCACGCCTGTCCGCTCGGCGCGCATATTCGCCGGTCCAATCCGCGCGATTCGCTTGGCGAGGATCGCGAAACACAGATCCAGATTGGCAAGCGACACCGCATGCTGCGTGTGGGCCGCACCTATGAGAAGAAGGACAGCGGCGGGAAGGTCGAGAAGGGAATGCTCTTCATGTGCCTCAACGCCGACATCGAGCGTCAGTACGAATTCGTTCAGCAGACCTGGGTCTCGTCGACGTCGTTCGAGGGCCTTGTCGGTGAGAAGGACCCGATGATCGGCGCGCGCCAAGGTTGCGGCCACTTCACCATCCCCTCGTGGGAGAAGGTCACTGTACTTAAGGAGGTCCCGCAATTCGTCACCACGAAGGGCGGGGGCTACTTCTTCATGCCGAGCCGCTCCTCGATGCGCTACCTGATTTCGCGGCTCTGATCCGGGCCGCGCGGTGGCTCAGTCGTCGTCCTGCGAATCGGCGAGCTGGTTCAGCGCGGCGGCGTTGGTGACGCGCAGCCCGCCGCGCCTGATGGCGATCATCTGCCGGCTGCGCCATTCGTTGAGCGTCTTGTTGACCGATTCGCGGGTTGCGCCGAGGAACTCGCCTAGCTCCGATTGTGAAATCGGAATCCAGCCGGCGGAGTCGGCCATGACGCCGCTCAGGAACACCAGCCGCTTCGCCAGCCGGGCCTCGATGCCGAAAAAGGCCTGGTCGCCCAGTTCGCCGCTGACCCAGCGCAGCCGGGTGCACAGCAATTCGATCATCGCGCGTGCAAGGAGCGGGTTTTTCTCAATGCGGTCAAAGAGTTGTGTCCGGCTCAGCGAAACCAGCTCGCATGCCGTGAGGCAGATGGCGGTTGCCGTGCGCGGGCGCCCGTCCAGCGCCCCGATCTCGCCGACAAGGCTGCGCGACAGCTCGATATTGGCCACCAGCTTCTGCCCGCCCGGCGAATAGATGGAAATCTCGACGGTGCCGCTCATCACGCCATAGATGCGGTCGGACGCGTCCTCCTGGACAAACAAATGCTGGCCGGCGGCATAGCGCTCCAGCTTGCAGCCGCCGAACAGCAGGTCGAACTGGCGCGGGTCAATACGCGCCAGGCGCGGCAGGTTCCTGTCGTCCGCGCCGTTTGCAATCATGATGCGATTCCGCCTCTCGTTAAGCGGAAATTGTATGACAAGTGCGTGCTCGATCAAAGTGTCGTCTCCTTCTGTGGTGGCTAACCGAGTTCGGCAGGTGGCTGACAGAAGTTCGAATGTCACGCCTGTCGCGTCGAAATTGGATAAGCCGGCAAACTGTAAGGAGACCGGGCGCACTGGCGGTTGCGAGCCGATCCTTCGAGAACGCCGTCCGCGCGCTTGGGTGGGAGGTACCCAGCGCGCAGACAGCAAATCTGAAAATGGCTAGGTGATAAAATTCCTTCGTGAGAAACCGCATACATTGCAATCCGGAAGCCGTCTTCGGACGCTGTGGATCAGCTGAGGCCGTTGATGCCGCCGTTGCCATATCTGCGCGCGAACCCAGTTTGACGTATGTGAAGGCGATCACAGATATGCTGGTCCGGCAGAGCGATTGATATTTAAAGATAAATGGTGAGGGGCACGCCATGGCAGCCGCGAAGGGACTCCTTGTAAAGGTTCGCGGCGACGGCGCCGGGCTTTCGGTGCGAGGCGGACCGCCCCGGATTGGCGGGATCGAAGCCGAACCGATCCTCACTCTTCCGCCTGGGGCCGGCAGCGCAAGTCCGGCCGCGGCCGGGGATCGCGGCGCCACCTGGCTGCGGTTGGCGGCGGATGCCGCCGATTCGGACAATCCCTGGGACCACGCCCACGACCTTATCGCCCGGAACCCGGCCTTGTCAGCCGCGGGCGCGGAAGTGCTCGCGGTCGAGCCCGATATCGTGCAGCAATGGGATTACAAGGACAGCGACGGCGATCGCGGCATGGCGGCGAGCGCAGCTCCGGCATGCACTTTTGACGAACAGGATTCGAGCGGTGGGCAGGCAACTGTATCGGGTCGGGTCGCGTGGAATGCCGCGCCGGACTTCAGCCAGTTCAAGGCGGCGCGCGAAAGGGTCGGCGCCAAGCAGGCCAATATCACCATTGCCCATCTCGACACTGGTTTCGATCCCGGCCACCAGACCGTTCCGTCCGGGCTTGCGGGGCAGCGCAATTTCGTCGATCGAACCCGTCCGTACGATGCGACCGACCGGGCTCCGGCCGGCACGCTGACCAGCAACCGCGGCCATGGAACCGGCACGCTCAGCCTGCTTGCCGGCAACAAGCTCGACGGCAGCTCGCCGCACTGGCCGGGCTTCACCGATTTCGTCGGCGGCGCGCCATTGGCGAAAATCCTGCCGGTGCGGATCGCCGACTGGGTGGTGCGGCTGACCACCGGCACCATGGTGCAAGGGATCGACTACGCACGCCAGCAAGGCGCGCAAGTGTTGTCGATGAGCATGGGCGGTCTGACTTCGCAGGCTCTGGTCGACGCCGTCAACCTTGCCTATGAGCACGGCCTGGTGATGGTCACGGCGGCGGGCAACAATTTTGCCATCACGCCGCGCAGCATCGTCTATCCCGCGCGCTACAACCGGGTGCTTGCGGCATGCGGCGTGATGGGCGACGGGCGCGCCTATACGGGGCTCGATTTCGGCACCATGCAAGGCAATTACGGGCCGCCGTCGAAGATGGACACCGCGCTCGGAGCCTACACGCCGAACGTTCCCTGGGCCGAGATCGATTGTCGCAAGATCGTCGACATGGACGGCAGCGGCACTTCGGCCGCGACCCCGCAGGTCGCTGCCGCCGCCGCTCTCTGGCTGGCCGAGCATTGGGACGTGGTGAAGAACTATCCTCAACCGTGGATGCGCATCGAGGCGGTACGCAAGGCGTTGTTCGCCAAGGCCTCGAAATCGACAGCCAAAATGAATGCGGCGCAGACGAAGGAGAAGATCGGGCAGGGCGTGTTGCGCGCCCTTGATGCGCTGGACTTTGCGCCGCCGGCGGCGGCAAGCCTCACGAAGCTTGTGCCCGCCACCTACACGTGGAGCTGGCTGGAGCTTTTGACCGGAGGGAATTCGTTGGCTCCGCCGCCGCCGGCGACACTTCGGCAGCGAATGATGTTTGCGCTGGAACTGACGCAGATGGCGCAAGCAACGGCGGCAATCGAACAGGCGATCGCTGATCCGGATGGCGATCCGGACAAGGTCTCGGCCGCGGCACGCAACCGCTATCTCGAAGCGGCGCTCGACCAGGGCAACCCGTCAAAGCCGCTCAAGGCCTTTCTGGAAGGTTGGCTCGGCCGGCCAGGCGCCAGCGCGGCCGTTCCCGCGCCGGTCACTGGGCCTGCGCCTGCCATCAAGCGCAAGCCGCGGCCGCTGCCGCCGCCGCAACGGCGCTTGCGCATCTACGCCCTCGATCCGTCGGTGGCCAAGCGGCTGGATTCGGTCTCGGTCTACCAGGCGACGCTTTCTGTGCCATGGGACGACGAGCCTGCGACAGACAGGCCGCTGCTGCCCGGTCCTATCGGCGAATATCTCGAGGTGGTCGATGTCGACCCCGCGTCCGACCGCGTCTACGACCCGGTCGACCTGAACGACAAAGTGCTCCTGGCGCAGGACGGCCTGCCGCCTTCGGAGGGCAATCCGAAATTCCACCAGCAGATGGTCTACGCGGTCGCCATGACCACGATCGGCCATTTCGAGCGTGCGCTTGGCCGGCGCGCATTGTGGGCGCCGCACTACGCCGAGGCTCCCGGCCGGACCGGCGACATGGCGGTGAAGGCGCATTATGTGCCGCGCCTGCGCATTTATCCGCATGCGCTGCGCGCCGAGAATGCCTATTACAGCCCGGAAAAGAAGGCGCTGCTGTTCGGCTATTTCCCGGCGACCAGCAACCAGGGCGACGTCACCACACCTGGAACGACGGTGTTCTCGTGCCTGTCCAGCGACATCGTCGCGCATGAGATGTCGCACGCGCTGCTCGACGGGCTGCATCGCCGCTTTCAGGAAGCGTCCAATCCGGATGTGCCGGCGTTCCACGAGGCTTTCGCCGACATCGTCGCGCTGTTCCAGCATTTTACGCTGAAGGAACTGGTCAGCTTCGAAATCGGCAAGGCGAGGGGCGAATTGTCGGCCGCCTCGCTGCTTTCCGGTGTTGCCAAGCAGTTCGGCGAAGGCAGCGGCCGGGCCGGGCCGTTGCGCGAATATGGCGGCGCCGGCATGGCCGATCTCGACTACGACAAGACCTTCGAGGCCCATGACCGCGGCTCGATCCTGGTCTTCGCCGTCTACCAGGCCTTCCTCGCGATCACCGATCGGCGGACCGACGACTTGATCCAGCTTGCGACCGGCGGCTCCGGCATCCTGCCGGCGGGAACCTTGCACCCTAGCCTGATCGAGCGCCTGACCGACGAGGTCGCCAAGATCGCCAGGCAGATGCTGACCATGTGCATCCGCGCGCTCGACTATTGCCCGGCGGTCGACATCACCTTCGGCGAATATCTGCGCGCGCTGATCACCGCCGATCGCGACGCCTACCCCGACGATCCGCTCCACTATCGCCTGGCCTTCCTGGAATCGTTCCGCAAATGGAAGCTTCTGCCGCGCGATGTTCGCACCATCTCGGAAGAAACGCTTGCCTGGAGCGCGCCCGAGGACCCGTCGCCGACCTGGCTGGAGGGGCTGCTCAGCAAGATCGACCTCGGCTGGAACCAGAAACTGAAGCGGGCCGAGATCTTCGCGCTCAACGACAGGAACCGCTATGCGCTGTGGAAGGCGATGCACAAGGCCTTCGCTTCCAATCCGGACGTCTACAAGCAGTTCGGCCTGCTGCCCGATCTGCCGCGCTACAATGAGGACGGCACGATTATGCACGCGGCCAGGAAAGGCGAGACGACCTTCGACATCTACAGCGTGCGCCCGACGCGGCGCGTCGAGCCGGACGGCTCGTTCCGCGTCGAGGTCGTGGCCGTCATCCAGCAGCGCATTCCGGTCGCGCTCGACGGCACGGCGATGCCGCAGGGCATGGCCAAGGGCGACGGGTTCTTCTGGTTCCGCGGCGGCGCCACGATCATCATCGACCCCCGCGAGGGCTTTGAGGAGATCCGCTACTCGATCATCAAGAACACCGGCAGCGCCGACCGGCAGAAGCGCCAGGCCGGGACGATGGCGGCCAATTACCTGTCACCGCTGAGAGCGCTCTATTTCGGCGGCGAGGTGTCGGAGCCCTTTGCCTTGCTGCATGCCAGCGACGGGGACGACGACCATGTCTAGAAAGCCGGTGACGAGGACAAGGCGGGCAAAAACGACTGCCACGGCGACACAGGCATCGGCCGTGACCGTTCGGCATTACTGCCAGGGCATCGGCGATTGCCATCTGCTTACGTTCAAGAAGGCCGATGGAAAGCCTTTCCGCGTGCTGATCGACTGCGGTATCCATGTGTCGATCGCCGGCGGCCCGGCGCTGGTCGCCGACATCGTCGCCGACCTCAAGAAAGAGACCGGCGGCAAGATCGACATTCTTGTCGTCACCCACGAACACTGGGACCATGTCTCCGGGTTTCTGACGGCAAAGGACCTTTTCAAGGACTTTGCCGTCGCCGATGTCTGGATGGCATGGACCGAGAATCCCGCCGACGCCGAGGCCGTGGAACTGGACAAGTTCAAGGGCCAGGCGCTCGCGGCGCTGCAAGGCGTGGGTCAAAAACTCGACGGCATGCAGCAGCTCAGCTCTTACATGGCCGGCGTCCGCGACGGTCTGCAATCGGTGCTCGGCTTCCAGTTCGGCGCCGCCGGCGAGCGGGTGCGCTCGGCCCGCGACGCGGCGGCCAGGCTTTCGCAAAAACCGTCACCGACCTATTTCGAGCCCGGCGGGCCGCCGGTGTCGATCGATGCATTGCCCAACTTGCGGATCTATGTGCTCGGCCCGCCGCGCGACAAGGCGGCGCTTCGGCTGGAGGAAAAGGCGAGCGAGATGTTCCCGCTGGCCAGCGGCGGTCCGTTCGCGCGGGCGCTGACGAGCGGCCTCAGGATGAACGAGGCAGCCGACGCCGGTTATGTCGACGAGCTCAGCCCGTTCGAAAGCAATGTCGGCACGCCGCTTTCCGCGGCGCTGAACGGCGACAAGGGCAGCGACCCGGCCATCGATATCGGAGCCTATGTCCGCAAGCATTATTCCGGGCCGGTTTCGGCCGCGGCCTCGATGGAAGACCGCGACCAGTCCTGGCGGCGCGTCGATGCCGACTGGATGGGGATCGCCGCCGACCTTGCCTTGCGGCTCGACCGCGGCGTCAACAACACCAGCCTGGTGCTTGCCTTCGAGTTCGTCGACTCGGGCCGGGTGCTGCTGTTCCCGGGTGACGCCCAGATCGGCAACTGGCTGAGCTGGAAGGACCTGAAATGGCCGGTGGGGCAGGGCACCGTCACATCGGCCGATCTCCTGGCGCGCACCGTCTATCTCAAGGTCGCCCATCACGGCAGCCAGAACGCCACGCCGCAGAAACAGGGGTTCGATCTGCTGACCAGCGCCGACCTGTCGGCCTTCATCCCCACCAACAAGGTCGACGCGTTGAAAGTGCATTGGGGCGAGATGCCATATGACGGCATCCTGACCGCGCTCGATACAAAGACCAAGGGCCGCGTCATCCGCGCCGATGATGCGTGGCTTGCCGATAAGAAAGGGAAGCCCGCCTTTGCCGCGCCGTCCGGTTCTATCCAGGCGGTGCGCAGTGTGCCGCGTGATGCGGCACGCGGGCCGGGCGGGCTGTGGGTGGAGGTGGACCTGGCCTGAGAGTTCGTCACCGAGCCGATTTGCGAAAAATCGAAAACTGATCTATGGAGCGATCGGCTGAATGAGGGCGGCCACTCAACACATTGCACAAGGTCGCCCCATGCCCGATGCATTCTCCCGCGTCATCGCCTTCCTTGCCGTGGTCATGGCCCTTTTGTTTGCCGGGCTGCATTTCCACCAAGGCCACATCGTTGCCACGCTCTATTTCATGACAGGCGCTGTTCTGGTGACCGCCGTGACGCGCATGAATGTGCGCAGAGGGGTGATTTAGCTCTCGCGTGATCGAGGCTTGGCGGCTTTGGAAGATCGTCGGCAGATCGCCTTGACTTCGAGAGCCTGCCTCCCTTATATCGCGGCTCGCTTGGCCTTCGGGCGACGAGCGGGCGATTAGCTCAGCGGGAGAGCACACCCTTCACACGGGTGGGGTCGCAGGTTCAATCCCTGCATCGCCCACCATCCAACCTGCTGAAAAGGTTGGATGATCTCACGAGTTCCACCAAATTTTGTTTAGTGCTTGCAAGCCTAGCGCGCCGCCGCGATCAGCCGTTCCGCCAGTGCCGGCGTCAGCGTGTCGAAATGCGAGATCACCAGGGTTGGTTCGAATTCGCGCACATGGCGGTCGGTGTAGCCGAAATCGACCGCGACCACCGGAATGCCGGCTGCCTTGGCGGTGTCGATGTCGGTCTGCGAATCGCCGACCATTAGAGCGTCGTCAGGATCGCCGCCGGCCAGTTTAATCGTCTCGTTGAGATGGCGCGGGTCTGGCTTGCGAAAGGCGAAAGTGTCCTGGCCGCAGATCGCGGCAAAATAGTTCGACATGCCTAGAGCGCCGATCAGCGCCACGGAGTTGGCTTCGTATTTGTTGGTGCAGACCGCCATCAGATAGCCGGCGGCCTGAAAACGGTCGAGCGCGGCAATGACCCCGGGGTAGGGGCGGGACTTGCCGGGAATGTTCAGCGTGTAATGGTCGAGGAACAGTTTCAGCAGCCGGTCGTGCTCCTCGGCCACCAGGGCCTTGTTCTGCGCGGCATGCGCGCGCTCGATCATGACACGGCCGCCATGGCCGACGAAGCGCCTGAAGCCGGCCTCGTCGACAGCGGCCAGATCGTTTGCCGCAAGGCTGTGGTTGAGGCTGTCGAGCAGGTCCGGCGCCGTATCGACCAGCGTTCCGTCGAGGTCGAAGACAATGATCGGGCGGGTCATGGGCGATCCTGCAACAATTGGGTTGCCGCAGCCGATACAGGCTGGCCCGGGTTCAAGCAAGAAGCCTCGATCGGTCCACAGAGCCTTTGATGGGAGCCTTTGACGGGACAGGCAAAAATGCTAAAGCGCGTCGCGTTGAAACGGATCCAAGCGACGCGCTTTAGGTCCTTGTTTTGATGCATGTCGTTCTCCCAAAACCGCTGCGCACTTTTGGGCGACATGCATTAGGAGGCGCGCGAAACCGGCGAAATCGGGGTTCCCCATGGATGCAAGGCAGTTGAAGGTCGAAGCCGCGCGGGCAGCGCTTACCCATGTCGGCAGTGGCATGCGGCTCGGTATCGGCACCGGCACCACGGCGGAAGAATTCGTGCGGCTGCTGGCCGAGAAGGTCGCGACCGGTCTTAAGGTCATCGGCGTGCCGACCTCCGAGCGCACCGCGGCGCTCTGCCGCGAGCTCGGCGTGCCGCTGTCGACGCTCGACGAGACACCCGAGCTCGACCTCACCATCGACGGCGCCGACGAGGTCGATCCGGCCCTGACCCTGATCAAGGGTGGCGGCGGCGCGCTGCTGCGCGAAAAGATCGTCGCGGCGGCATCCGATCGCATGATCGTCATTGCCGACAAGTCCAAGATGGTCGGGACCCTCGGCCGGTTCCCGCTGCCGATCGAGGTCAACAAATTCGGCCTGCGCGCCACAGAGATCGCGATCGCTGCCGCGGTGGCAAAGCTCGGCCTTTCCGGCCCGGTTACATTGAGGATGACGGGAAGCCAGCCATTTGTTACAGACGGCGGCCACTTTATCCTCGATGCATCTTTTGGCCGCATTCCGGATACAAGAGCGCTATCGAATGCTCTCTTCGCCATTCCAGGCGTCGTCGAGCACGGTCTATTCATCGGGCTGGCGTCAACGGCCATCATCGCCGGCGGCGACGGTATCGAAACCGTCCATGCAGCCTGAAACCAGGGAGTTCTACCGACTATGATGTTGCATAAACGAGTTCGCCGCCTTTCGATGCTTCTGGCGGCCTCGGCCGTCCTTGCGCTGTCCTCGCCGGTGTTTGCACAGGATGTCAGCGAATCGCACCTGAAGGCCGCGCGCGCGGCCGTCGCGGCGATCCATGCCACGGACTCGTTCGACAACATCCTGCCGCAGGCGGCCGGCGCGCTCGAGGCGCAGCTCATCCAAAAGAACCCCGATATGCAGGAGCTGATCGGCAAGACCGTGTCCGAGAAGGCGATTGGCCTTGCTTCGCGGCGCGCCGACCTCGAAAAGGAAGCCGCGATGGCCTACGCCAAGGTGTTTTCCGAAAAGGACCTCAACGACATCGCCGCTTTCTACAGCTCGGAGGCCGGCAAGAAGCTGCTGGACAACGGCCCCGCGGTGACGCGTGATCTCGTGAAGGCCGCCGACATCTGGCAGAATGGCGTTGCCCGCGATCTCGCCCAGCAGGTCGGCGAAACGATCGCCGCCGCCGCCAAGGCCGCCGCGCCGGCAGCACCGGCTCCGAACGCCGCCGCGCCGGCGGATGGTTCCGCACCGGCCGACAATTCGGCCCCGGCGGACGATTCGCAGAACTGATCTCCATCAATCGGCCGACGGCCGCTGGACCACAAAGCCCGGGTTTGCCCGGGCTTTTCTTTTGCCGCTTTGCGGCCTACCTGTGACCCGTCTTTCTCATCCTCAGGAGCCCCCTACGATGGCCGGTTATGACTATGATCTGTTCGTCATCGGCGGCGGCTCCGGTGGCGTGAGGGCGGCCCGGGTGGCGGCGGCGCTCGGCAAGCGCGTCGCCATCGCAGAAGAATACCGCTTCGGCGGCACCTGCGTCATCCGCGGTTGCGTGCCGAAGAAGCTCTATGTCTATGCCTCGCAATTTCCCGAGCATTTCGCCGACGCGGCCGGCTATGGCTGGACGGTGCCCGAGGCGAGCTTCGACTGGCCGACGCTGGTCGCCAACAAGGACAAGGAGATCGCGCGGCTCGAAGCGATCTACAAGAGGAACGTCGAGGGCTCAGGCGGCGAGACTTTTCACTCGCGTGCCGTGCTGGTCGATCGGCATTCCATCTATCTGGTTGCCGAAGACCGCACCGTCAGTGCCGACCAGATCCTGATCGCGACCGGCGGCCGGCCGGCGCCGCATCCCGCGCTGAGCGGCCATGAATATTGCATCTTCTCCAACGAGGCTTTCGATCTCAAGGAACTGCCGAAAGCGATCGTGATCGAAGGCGGCGGCTACATCGCCGTCGAGTTCGCCAACATCTTCCATGGCCTGGGCGTCGAGACCACGCTGGTTTATCGCGGCCAGGAGATCCTCAGCCGCTTCGACATTGATCTGCGCCGCTCTCTGCACGAAACGATGGAGAAGAAGGGGATCAGGATTCTCTGCCATGCGGTTTCGGAATCTGTGCGCAAGACAGCAGAGGGCAGACTGGACGTGCAGCTCAACACCGGACAGACACTGACGGCCGACCAAGTGATGCTGGCGATCGGTCGCATCCCCAACACGGAAAATATGGGACTCGAAGGCGTCGGCATCGAACTCGGCAAGACGGGCGCGATCGTGGTCGATCAATATTCGCGCACCAACATCGATAATATCTGGGCGATCGGCGACGTCACCCATCGCGTCCAGCTGACGCCGGTCGCGATCCATGAGGCGATATGCTTCATCGAAACTGCCTTCAAGGACAATCCCACGGCGCCGGATCACGACACCATTCCGACGGCGGTGTTCTCGCAGCCGGAGATCGGCACCGTCGGCCTGTCGGAGGACGACGCGATCAAGCGCTATCCGGATGTCGAGATCTATCGCGCATCCTTCCGTCCAATGCGGCACACGCTGTCGGGCCGCGACGAGAAGATGCTGATAAAACTGGTGGTCGACGGCGCCAGCCGAAAGGTAATCGGCGCCCATGTCCTCGGGCCTGACGCCGGCGAGATGGCGCAGCTTCTCGGTATCCCGCTGAAGGCGGGACTGACCAAGGACGATTTCGACCGCACCATGGCCGTGCACCCGACGGCGGCCGAGGAACTGGTGACCATGTACAAGCCGACTTATCGCGTGAAGAACGGCGAACGCGTCTAAAGCGCGTCGCGCTGAAACGGATTCAGGTGACGCGCTTTTAAGTCTTTGTTTTGATGCATGTCGTTGTCCCAGAACCGCTGCACACTTCTGGTCGACATGCATTAGGCCGTGGACCGGACACCGTCGCCGCAAGGCCGGCGACGGTGTCCAAGGTTAAAGCAGCGTGCCGCGCAGGATCACCAGCGCCACCGAAAAATAGATGACCAGCCCGGTCACATCGACCAGGGTGGCGACAAACGGCGCCGAGGCGCTCGCCGGGTCAAAGCCAACGCGCTTCAGGGCGAAAGGCAGCATCGATCCAGACAGCGAGCCGAAGGTGACGATGCCGACCAGCGCCGCTCCCACCGTTGCCGCGATCAGCATCCAGTGCGGGCCGTAGTCGTAAAAGCGGAAATACTGCCAGAGCGCGATACGGTATATGCCGACGACACCGAGGATCGAGCCCAGCACCAGGCCGGTCGGCAGCTCGCGCAGCGCCACCCGCCACCAGTCGCGCAGGCCGATCTCGCGCAGTGCCAGCGCGCGGATGACCAGCGAGGTCGCCTGCGAGCCGGAATTGCCGCCGGAGCTCATAATCAGCGGGATGAACAGCGTCAGCACGATCGCCTTCTCCAGCTCGCTTTCGTAGCTCTGCATGGCGTTGGCCGTCAGCATTTCGCTGAGGAACAGCGCGCAGAGCCAGCCGGCTCGTTTCTGGATCATGGCGAGGAAGCTCATCTTCATATAGGGCTCGTCGAGCGCCTCCATGCCGCCGAAACGATGCACGTCCTCGGTCGTCTCCTCGATCATCGTGTCGATGATGTCATCGATGGTGACGATGCCGAGGATCTTGCCGTGGTCCACCACGGGCAGGGCGAGCAGATCGTATTTGGAGATGGTCTGCGCCAGGTTCTCGCGATCGGTGAGCGGCGTAACCGTCACCGGCGTGCGATCGGGCGCCACCGACAGGATCGAATCTTCCGAATTGCCGGTGATCAGCCGGCGCAATCCGGTGGCGCGCAGCAGGAGCTGGGTCTCCGGATCGACGATGTAGATGGCGTAGACGGTTTCGCGTGTGCGCTCGACCTTGCGGATGTAGTCGAGCGTGCGCCCGACGGTCCAGTCCGAGGGCACGCTGACGAATTCCGTCGTCATGATCGACGCGGCGCTGCCCTCCGGATATCCCAGGATGGAAAGCAGTGTCGCGCGCAGCGGCGGGGCCAGCGCGCCGAGCAGCTCCGAGCGGGCCGGTTCATCCAGCTCGCGCAGAATGTCGGCCGCGCGGTCTACCGACATGGCGGTCAAAAGCTTGCTCGCCTTCGGACGCGGCAGGGCTTCCGCCAGCTCAGGCGCTGCTTCGAGTTCAGGCTGGTCGAAAAGCTCGACCAGCCGCTCGAACGGCACGGCGCAGAGCAGCTCGATGGCCGTCTCGCGGGGCTCGCGGTTGAGGGCCTCGACGACGTCGGCGACGTGATCGTTGGCAAGAACACGGGCGACGGCGACCGCCTCGTCGTCCAATACGGGTGCGAATTCGTTCATGGCTCACTCCTTGCCGTCCGGCAGGACGTGAGCCTTCAGATCACGTCAGGGCGGACGGCGGTTGCGTTCGACTGTGACTGTCGCCAGGCATGGCGGGTGACCTTTCTGCTCGCCGGGTTCGAGTTTTGAATTCTGCGAGCGGGCGCAACATAGGCGCGCATTTTTGCGAGTCAATCGCGAAGAGAGCTGAAAACAAATGCGGGAAGGCCGGATCGCGAGACTGTGATCGAGGGCAGCCTGAGCTGAGCCAGCGCGGCCGGTCAAAGGCTTGATATGACTGCTATTTCTGCTTCAGCCGGCGGAAGCGCAGCCATTTGTCCTCGACCGGCCTCTGAGGCTGGGCGAGAATGGTGGTGAGCTCGCGCGGCAGGCTGGGGGCGAGCGGCTTCTTGGTGGCGACGCCGTCGGCGATCGCGACCACGCTATGGTAGAATTCCTCGCCGGAAAGCGAGCGCGGCGGCACCGCCTCGTGCATGACGCTGATCACGGTGACGTTCGGACAATTGTCCTTGATCGCCTGGTGGAAAGCTATCTTGCCCTCCGGATCGAGCGCGCCGGTCGCCTCGTCGAGGAAGAGCAGTCCCGGCTGCTGCAGGATGATGCGCGCGACCACCAGCTTCTGCTTCTGGCCACCGGAAAGCACCTGGTCCCAGACCTTGCCTTCGCGGCTCTCGTCGCCCAAGTGTTCGATGAAGTCGCCGAGGCCGGCCTTGTGCAACGCGGCAGCGACTTGCGTGTCGGTGTGATCGCTCTCGGAACCCGGCAGGCAAACGAGCTGCTTCAGCGACACCTGCTGCAGCTTGACCTCCTGGGCGGCATAGAAATTCGTCACACCCTCGGGGAATACGATGGTGCCACGGCCATAAGGCCACAGGCCGTTGATCGCCTTGATCAGCGAGGTCTTGCCGCAGCCGGACTCGCCCTTGAGGAAGGTCCATTCGCCACGGCGGAAGCGCAGGTTCGCGGCGCTGAGGAAGGGCGTCGCGTCCTCGCCCTGGTGCGCCAGTTCCAGCTTCTGAATGGTCAGGCCGAATACCGGGTTCTGCGTGGCATAGGCGAAGTCGGAGCGGCCGGTCTGCTGATAGAATTCCCGCGGGTGCTGGACGTTCTCGATGGCGTCGGCGAGTTCGGTCACGCGCTGGCTGTTGGCTCTGAGCGTCGCGATCGCCGGCATCACATGTATGAACCACGAGCAATGGCTGATCAACTGGGCGACCATCTCGGAGCCGGTGATGTAGCCTTTGTAGTCGAGGCGGTTGTGGATGAACGACACGAGGCCCGGTGCGTAGGCGACAATACGGGCGCCGACGAAATTGTAGATCAGCTCGAACGACGCGTAGCTGGTGTTGACGACATTGAGCCGCCCCCATGTTTTGTCGATATCGACATAGAGCCGGTCATGCATCGACTTTTGCACGCCCTCGCCATGCGACGCGGCGACGTGGAAGCTGCGGCGCAGGAATGTCGTCAGTTCGCTGCGGTAGCTGCCCTCGGCCTGCTGCATGCGGACATTGAGCCGCTCCAGCAGGCGCCCGAGCTTGACCGCGATCCAGGTGTTCAGCGGCACGTAGACGGCGACGGCAAGGAAAGCCAGCACCGCGGTGCCGTAGCTGCCAAGGAATTCCAGGCCCTTGACCTCGACCGAGGACCCAATCAGGTTTTCGCCGATGAAATAGAGCGAAGTCGCCACGCCAAGGACACCCATGGCGAGCCCGATGGCGCCGCCGGTCATGTCCTTGATCGATTCCTGGATGCGCTGGTCGATGTTGTCCGGAGCGACAATGCCGCCCACGGGCGAACCATGCTGGGCATGGAAATGGGTGTGGTTGTCATCGAGCAGGGCTTGGTTGAACTGGCCGTTCAGCCAGCCCCGCCACTTGCGGTGCAGAGTCGTTGAAACGAGATTGCGCACGCCGGTGAAGCCGGCATCTTTGAGCGCCACCAGCAGCACCAATATTCCGGCATTGGTCAGGATGGTCTGCAGCGGGTGAGGGTTTGCGGCATCATGGAGGAAGGCGATCGAATTGCCCAACTCGCCCAACGCCATCGCAAACCAGACGCCAGCCTTGCTGGATAACGCCGTCAGCAGTGCGATGACGATGGTAAGCGTCCAGGCTTCCTTCCACCGGTCGGACAACCAGTAGGCTCGCATCAGCCCCCAGAATGTACGCATCGACGATACCGGTGTCAGAAACGAGGTCTTTGCCTCGTTGGATGTTTGCTCCGGTACTGTACGTCGCGGTCTACCGACCCCAATCACGATCCCGCCCAAACCTTTTTTAGTTTTGTTACATAGAGTAACACCAATTGATCATTTTCCATTAATTTTCTACCGGTGAATGTGAAGAGGGTTACCTGCCGTGGCGCGAGAGCAACAGAAAGCCTGTGCGGAGGGACCGCCGATCGCGCGGATTTCGCCTTTTATTCCAGACCGTTAAACGTGCTTGCGCCAGCCGGCGGAAAGCTTCCCTTGGGGAAGCGGAAAACACGGGTTTGTGAACGGGAAAGACGTGTCGGTCAGCGGAAATGGCTACTGCGCGGTGACCGGAATGCCCGAAAATCTACCGTCCGTGAGCGCTTCAGGCTTGCCCGATTCGTCTTTTCCGGAGGCGCTGAAATGGCCCGAAATCGTCTTGCTGTCGGCGTCGTATTTGTCGATGACGATCTCGCCGCTGCTGAAGCGGACATGGCCGACCATGGCGCCGGAATCGAGAAGGTTGAAGTTGGCGCTGTTCGCGAGGGAGCCGGCCTTGAGCGAATAGCTGCCGAAAAGGTCGTTCGGATCCTTCAGCTCCAGCATCGAATTGAAGGTCCCGGTCGGCGAGCCCTGCTCGGTCCCTGACAAGTTCAAGACCGGCTTGCCGGCCATTTGCATCGTCTGGGCCAAGGTGAAAGACGCCGTCCACGGGTTGCCGTCGAGGGTCGCCGACATGACGGCTTCCTCGGCGGACACGCGTTGCAATGACAATGGGAGCGCCAGGGCGAAAGGCAAAGACAGCAGCAGCAATGCGCAACGCCTGACTGCCATATGCCCTTGCCCTTAAATCAGCCTTGCCAACTCTAGAGCGTTTCACCGTTTCACGGAAACGACGAACCGCTCCATCTCTTTGTTCTGACGCAATTCCGGACGGAAGGTTACAGCGAAGACGCCGAACTTAACCGCTCACACTTTTCCTGGAATTGCTCTAGATCAGCGCTGCGTCGAAGGCGATTCACCAGATCGTGTTTCACCAGCGTGGACAGACCGGATTGGCAGCGCTGCCGCCGAGGGTGAAATTCGCCGGGCGGCCAGGGCGATCGCGAAGTAACTCCGGCTCAGCCTGTGGTTTCCAGCTCGCCGCGCGCCTTGGCCTGGGCGACCTGGCGGATGGCGTCGGCAAGCGTGTCGGCATCCTGCGCGCCCATGACGGCATATTTGCCCTCAAGCAGGAAGCAGGGCACGCCGGTGATGCCCATGCGCGAGGCGGTGGCGATCTCGTTGCGGACGGCGTCGACATCGGCGTCGGTCGGCAGCAGCGTCTCGACCACCGATGCATCCATGCCGGCTTCGCCGGCGGCTTTCGCCAGCACGGCATGGTCACCGAGATTGGCGCCTTCCTCGAAATTCAACTGGAACAGGCGGCGGACCAGCCGGTTCTGGACGTCTTCACCCGCGGCGCCGGCCCAGCGGATGACGCGATGGGCGTCCAGCGTGTTGGCGGCGATCTTGATGGCGGAGAACGCAAAATGGATTCCCTCGGCTTCGCCGAGCGGTTCGATGCGCGCGTGGATCTGTTGGATGCGTTCCTCGCTGCCGAACTTGCCGAGCATGTATTGGCGGCGATCCATGCCGCCCGGCGGGATGGTCGGATCGAGCTGGAATGGCCGCCAACGGACCTGGACTTCGACGCCGGTTGCGGCGATGGCCTTGTCCAGCCGCTTCTGGCCGATGAAACACCAGGGGCAGACGACGTCGGACACCACATCGATGGTGATGGAGTTCTCGGCGCTCATGCTCGTCTCCTGTCTGGTCCCGATCGGGTTGGGCTCTCAATCAAAGAGAGCATGATGTCGTCCGAAAACCGCTCACACTTTTCGGCATCATGCTCTGGCGTCAGTTGGGCTTTCGCCACCATGCCGGCAGCTGATAGCCGAATATGGGGGTCTTTTGCGGATGTTCCAGATAACTCCAGTAAGCGAGCCATTGCTGGGTGTTGTATTGCATCGGCACGATGTAGTTGCCTGAGATCAGCAACCGGTCGAGAACACGGACGGCAGCGACGTAGTCGTCCTTGGCGCGCGCATTCAGCATCGCGTCGATCGCCGCGTCGACCGCCGGATCGGCGACGCCGGCCAGGTTGAACGAACCTTCATGCCTGGCCGCGGCAGATCCCCAGCGCCCAACCTGCTCGCTGCCTGGCGACAGCGAATTGTTGAAGCCGCTTGTGCCGATCAGGACCTCGAAGTCGAACCGCTGCTTGCGCGACTGGATCTGGTCGCCGTCGAGACTGCGGATGGTGACATCGATGCCGAGCTTCTCCAGTGTGCGTTGATAGAGGGCCGCAAGCCGCTCCTCGTCCTGCGATGACGTCATGATCTCGAAGCCGAAAAGATTGCCCTGGGGATCAAGCATCCGGCCGCCTTCCACGTGATAGCCGGCACCTCTCAGGAGCTCGAAAGCTGCTCGCAGCACCTTGCGATCCTGACCCGAACCGTCGGTCACGGGCGGGCGCCAGGTGCCGTCCATCACATCCGGCGGCACGCGGCCTGGATAGGGGGCCAGCAGCGCCTTTTCGCGATCGTCAGCCGGATGGCCGAGCGCGGACAACTCGGAATTTTGCCAATAGCTGGCGGTGCGGTTGAACTTGCCGGCGAACAGGTTCTTGTTCGCCCACTCGAAGTCGTAGAGCATGCCTAGCGCGCGCCGCACGATTGGGTTGGAAAACTTCGGCAGCCTGGTGTTGAACAAGAAGCCGGTCACCACCGGCGGAATGCCGGTGTCGAAGTATTCCTGCTTCACGTCACCCTTGCGAAAGGCCGGAAAGTCGACATCGCGGTCGCGCTTGACCGGATCGGCCTCGTCATCGAGGGCGCAGATGCCCTTCTTGAACGCTTCCGTCCTGGCGTTGGCGTTGAGAAAATACTCGATGGTGATCCGGTCGAAATTATCGAAGCCGCGCTTCGACGGGACGTCCTTGCCCCAATAGTCCGGGTTACGCTTGAAGACGATGCGCTGCCCGGGCTGCACCTTGTCCACGGTGTAGGGGCCGCTGCCGATCAGCGGCTTCAGCGTGGTCTTGTCGAAAGTGTCCTTGTCGAATGCGTGCTTGGGGACGATCGGCGTCAGCGCCACGATCAGCGGGAATTCTCGATTGGCCTTGTCGTTGAAGGTAAATTTCACGCTGTGGTCGCCGGTCTTCTCCAGCTTGGCGATCATGCTCATGCGATCGCTGTAGGGCGGGCGGCCCTTGTCCTTGAAAACGTCATAGGTGAACAGCACGTCCTCCGGCGTCACCGGCTGGCCGTCCGACCATTTGGCTTTGGGATTGAGATGGAACTCGATGCTCTTGCGCTCCGGATCCATGTCGGCGCTGTCGGCAAGCAGTCCGTAAAGGCTGAAGGGCTCGTTATAATTGCGCTGCATCAGCGGCTCGAAGACCAGATTGCCGTAAACAGTATCGATCATGCCGCGCGCCGTGGTGCGCAGGCTTTTCAGGATGAACGGGTTGAGGTTGTCGAAGGAGCCGACGACGCAATAGGTGACGTTTCCGCCTTTCGGCGCGTCCGGATTGACGTAGTCGAAATGCTGGTAATCGGGCGGCAGCGCCGGCTCGCCTTGCATGGCTATGCCGTGCTTCGGCTCCGACTGTGCCGGAAGGAGCGTAAAGGCCAGAAACGAGGTCGCGGCGATCAGCCGAACGAGAATGCGGTCCATGACCGTCTCCTTGCCGGGCGGTTTTGTGATTCGCCACGCACCCTAGAGCATTTCGTTACCCGATTGAATCGGCGCGCCGATGGGAATCGGGTTCTGCCGCTCCATCGGCCAATCGATGCTCGCCCGTGGGGCACGAAACCACGAGAAATCGCGGAAACCGGGCTGGATTCGACGCCGCTGGCAGTGTAACACGCGCTCCGAAGTCATCCTGTTGCCTCATTTGGGCAACAGGTAGCTGTACCACGGCACGAAGAAGCCGGTCCCCGGGATCATTTGAGAGGAAGTGCACCATATGACGATCAACGCGTACCGCCTTTCGGTGCTGGCCGCAGGCGTGGTCGGCGTTCTGGGCGCCGGGCTTTTCACCGCCTCGGCTCAACAGCAGCCGCAGATCCCACAGGGCTGGTTCAAGGCCTGCACCAAGCAGGAAGACGTCGACATCTGCAATGTGCAGAACATCGTCACCGCGGGCAACGGCCAGCTCGTCACCGGCGTCAGCCTGATCGAACTCAAGGGCAAGGTGAACCGCAAGGTCTTCCAGGTCACGGTTCCGACCGGCCGCCTCGTTCCTCCGGGCATCGCCCTGCAGATCGATACCGGCAAGGCGCAGAAGCTCGACTATGTGATCTGCTTCCCCGACCGCTGCGTGGCGGAAGTGCCGCTGAGCGACCAGCTCGTCGCCTCCTTCAAGAAGGGGCAGGGGATCACGCTCACGTCGATCAACTTCCAGAACCAGCCGAACCCGATCAAGATCGCGCTCACCGGCTTCAGCGGCGCCTATGATGGCCCGCCGCTCCAGCAGTCGGACATCGAGGACCGGCAGAAGAAGCTGCAGGACTTCGTTGCCAAGAACAACCAGGACTTCGCCAAGAAGCTCAAGGATGAGCAGGACAAGGCCAAGACCGCGAACTGATTGACGAGCGTTTCTCGGAAAAAAAGCGGGGCAATTCGCCCCGCTTTTTTTGTTGTCGCCACTGTATGGCGAAGTTGCCGAGCCTCCGCGCTTCAATGCTTCGAGTGGCGTTTCGGCTCGTAGCGGCCGTCCGGCAGCTTGTCGAACATCTCGCCGATCTGCGGATGCCGCACCGGCTCGCCCGACCGATCCTCGAGCAGGTTCTGCTCGGACACATAGGCGACGTATTCGGTGTCCGAATTCTCCGCCAGAAGATGATAGAAAGGCTGATCCCTGCGCGGGCGAACGTCGGCGGGAATAGCTTCGTACCATTCCTCGGTGTTGGCGAACTCGGGATCGACGTCGAAGATCACGCCGCGGAACGGAAATAGCCGATGGCGAACCACTTGCCCAATCGAGAACTTGGCCGTTTTCATCGCACTCACCATCGGGCTCCTTGCTCGACGCAAAACGCCCCTAACATCTTGAAATTACGCGCTGCGCTGCCAAAAATCGACCCCGACTTTCGGCTGTTGCCTATTTGGCGCAGACGCGGCGTCAAATCAATGCCGCAGCCCTATGCTGCTAGCTACGGGTGGCTGGGCGTAAGGTTTCGTCGCGGCGCAGTTTTCCTGGAGTTGCTCAAAATTAACGTCCGGGCTGTTTGCGCAGGCCGCCGGCAATCGCGCGAAAACCGCTGCCGGGCCGTAGTCCCTCGCGCATGAAGAAGGCGCGCAGCGGCGCGAAGCCGCCCAGCGCGGTGAGGCCGGCGCTACGCGCTAGCTGGGCCGGCAGCATGTCGGACAGCAGCGACATGTTAAGCAGGTTCACCGCTCCGCTGCGTGCCCATATGTCGGGCCGGCGCCTGATGTCATAGGCGGCGAGAGCCCTGCGCGACCCTGGATCGTCGCGGTTTTCGCCGGCGATTCCAATCAGATCGTCGATGTCCCTGATGCCAAGGTTGAGGCCTTGGGCGCCGATTGGCGGAAACACATGCGCCGCCTCGCCGACAAGCGCGACGCGATTTTGCGCAAAGCGGCCGGGCGAGGCCGACGACAAAGGATAGACTTGGCGGCCCGGCTCGACCGAGACCCGGCCAAGCATCGATTGCATCTGCTCCTCGATACGCGCCGACAGAGTTGCGTCGTCGAGTGACGCAAGCTCTTTTGCCGTCTCAGGCTTGACCACCCAGACAAGGCTCGAGCGCCTGCCGGGCAGCGGCACCTGCGTGAACGGTCCTGTTTCGGTGTGGAACTCGGTCGAAACGAAACCGTGCTCGCTGCGGTGGCCGAAATTGAGGACAAGCGCCGATTGCAGATAGGGCCGGGCGGAGGCGCGAATGCCGGCGGCCTCCCGTGCCGGAGACAGGCGTCCGTCGGCGGCGACTGCCAGACACGCCGAGATTTCGCTGCCATCGGTCAGCCGGGCATGGGCCTGGTCGGCGTCAAGGCGCCATGACTCGACGATCGATTTCAGCCATTGAATGCCGCCATGAGATGAAACGGCCTGGGCGAGGATAGGGATAAGAACCTTATTCGGCAGATTGAGCCCGAACTGTTCCTCGCCGATCTCGCTGGCGCGAAAGGTCACGGTTGGACTGCGGATCAGCCGCCGGGTAGCGTCGACGATGCGCATCACCTTGAGCGCCGCGGCCTGTGGTGTCAGTTCGCCAAGAACGCCCAGCCGGTCGAGAACTTTCAGCGCCGGATTCATGAGAGCCGTGGTACGGCCGTCGGCACCGTTGGCTTCCGGGCCGACCAGCGTCACGTCAAAGCCGGCCTCGGCGAAGCCGAGCGCAGCGATCAGGCCGGCGGGACCACTGCCGGCAACCAGAATGCGGGCTTTGTCGTTGTGTTCCACACCAGGCTTCCACAATGGGAGGCGACCCGTCGGGCCTTTATCTGGATATAGGTCAGATCAGCCGGCTTGATCAACGCGGCGATTCAGCCCATTCGATTGCCATGAGCGGCCAGGAGCACGATTTCAGCCATCTCGACCGCGCCGGCCGCGCGACGGCGGGCGTGGCGCGCAGCCCGCGTCTCGCCGTCATGCTCACGATCTGTATTGCCGTCGCCCTTGCGTGGTTCCTTCTCGGCGCGATGGCGATCCGCGGGGCTGAAAGCAGCCTTGTCGGGGCACCCGGCGACGTGCTGCTCAAAAATCTGCCGAGCCCGCCTTTGCCGGATTTTCTGGACCGGTTCTTCGCTCTCTGCCTTGCGCCGGCACCGCTTTCCGACCCGGCCGGCCTGCAGGCGCCGGCGCTTGTGGTGATGTGGTTTCTGATGGCCGTGGCGACGATGCTGCCTTCGGCGGCGCCGTTGATCCGCACCTATTGCGAAATCGCCGACACGGCGAAGATCAAAGGCGAGCCGGCCGTTCACCCGCTGGTGCTTGTCGGCGGGTACCTCACCACATGGCTTGGCGCATCGGCGGCTTTCACCGTGTTGACGCTTGCGATCTACGCCTTTGCCAATTCCGGACAGATGCTCGATCCCGCCGTTGGCCTTGCCGGCGCCGCCGCGCTGCTCGTCGCCGGCCTCTATCAATTCAGCGGCCTGAAACAGGCATGCCTGGAAAAATGCCGCAACCCGTTCTCAATCCTGTTCGCCAACTGGAGCGCGAAGCCGGGCCGCATCTTCCGTTTGGGGCTGGAGCAGGGCGCCTGGTGTCTCGGTTGCTGCTGGGCGCTGATGCTGGTGATGTTTGCCGTCGGCGCGATGAACGTCTTCTGGATGGCTCTGATCGGCCTGTTCACCCTGATCGAAAAACAGACCACCGGCTGGGTGGCCAGCCGGGTTGCCGGTGCGATACTCTTGTGTGGGCGGCTGCCCTGCTATTAGTTTCGGCGTAAGGGGGAGAATTCGATGACCGACCAAAGCTGGGCAATGAAAGGAGATCTGGTACTCTCCTGCAATTGCACGGTTTTCTGTCCCTGCGTGCTATCGCTCGGCAGCCATCCGCCGACGGAGGGCTACTGCCAGACCTGGGCGGGCTTCCGCATCGATGCCGGCCATTTCGGCGAGGTCGACCTTTCAGGCCTCAATCTCGGCCTGATCATGGAAATCCCGGGCTATATGAGCCGCGGCAACTGGACGGCCGGCCTGTTCATCGACAAGCGCGCCTCGGTCTATGCGGCGAAGGCGCTGACCAAAATCTTCACCGGCAAGGCCGGTGGCACCACCTCGCTGCTGTCGATCCTCGTCGGAAAATTCCTCGGCGTCGAGCAGGTGCCGATCACCTACGAGACGCGTGACAAGACACGCGTCTTCCAGATACCGCGGATCATCGACGGCGCGGTGACGCCAATCCCCGGCAAGGACCGGGAAAAGGACACGGTGATCACCAATTCCGAATATTGGATCGCGCCAGAAATCATCGTGGCGAAGTCCGACAAGAGCAAGATGCGCGCCTTCGGCCGCAACTGGAATTTCGCTGGCCGCTCGGCCGAAATCTGCAAGCTGGACTGGCGCGGACCGTGAGCAAGAACACAACGCCCGGGAAGACGGCCAGGAAAGCGGCCAAGAAAATCGCAGAGCGGATTCCGCGACCGAAGAAGAAAGTGACATGGCCGCAGGCGCGCGCGTTCTCGGTGCATCTGCTGACTGCGTCCGGTTCGTTCCTCGCCTTCCTGTCGCTGGTGGCGGCAAGCGAAGAACGCTGGACTTCGATGTTCTGGTGGCTCGGACTGGCGCTCTTCGTCGACGGCATCGACGGCCCGATCGCGAGAAAGCTCGAGGTCAAGGAGATCCTGCCGACATGGTCGGGCGAGTTGCTCGACAACATCATCGACTACGTCACTTACGTCCTTATCCCGGCCTTCGCGCTCTATCAGCGCGGCTTCATGGGCGAGAGGCTGTCGTTCCTGTCGGCTGCCATCATCGTGGTGTCGAGCGCGATCTATTATGCAGATACCGGCATGAAGACGAAGGAGAACTTCTTCAAGGGATTCCCGGTCGTCTGGAACATGGTGGTGTTCACGCTCTTTGTCATCGAGCCGGGGCAATGGGTGTCTTTCGCCGTGGTGGTTGTTGCCGGCATTTTGACCTTCCTGCCGATCAATTTCATTCATCCGGTGCGTGTCGTGAGGTTGAGGCCGCTCAATCTCGGCATGACGCTCTTGTGGTGCGCCTTCGGCGCGCTGGCGCTGGCGCAGGCGGCGCTTGCCGCCTTCTATGACAAGATCGGCGTGCTCGGCGAGCAGGTCAGCGACTTCACCAAGATCGGCATCACGATCACCGGCCTCTATCTCGCCAGCATCGGGGGAGTCATGCAGATGTTTCCCAATCTGGGCGCCAAGAAGTCCTGACCCTGGATCAGGATAATTTTTGATTGCATCGTCATCCTGACCTAGCTGTCTACCGGAGCCATGATCTTTCCGAAAATCGGTCCTGCCTTTTCGGGATCATGCTCCGGATCCTGTCCGTACCCTTCAGAGAGTTGAGCGATGTCCAAGGCAATCCGCATTCACGCCCATGGCGGCCCTGAGGTCCTGACTTACGAGGACGCCGATCCCGGCCGTCCCGGAGAAGGCCAGATCCTGATCCGGCACACCGCGATCGGCCTCAATTTCATCGACGTCTACCACCGTTCGGGGCTTTATCCGCCACCCGGCGGTTTTCCGCTGATCCCAGGCGGCGAGGCGGCGGGCGTCGTCCTTGCGCTCGGCACTGGCGTCGACTGGCTGAAGCCCGGCGACCGCATCGCCTATGCCGTCAATGTCGGCGCCTATTGCGAGCAACGGGTGATCGCTGCCGACCGTGTGGTCAAAGTGCCGGACGGCATCAGCGACGAGCAGGCGGCGGCGATGATGCTGAAGGGCATGACGGCCGAATATCTCTTGCGCCGTACCTTCCCGGTGAAGGCCGGCGACACGATCCTCTACCACGCCGCCGCCGGCGGCGTCGGGCTGATCCTCGGCCAATGGGCAAAGCATCTCGGTGCGACCGTGATCGGCACCGCGAGTTCCGCCGACAAGGTCGAACTCGCCAGGGCGCATGGCTTCGATCACGTCATCAACTACAAGGAGCAGGATTTCGTCGCTGGCGTTGCGGCGCTTACCGGCGGGAAAAAATGCGATGTCGTCTACGATTCCGTCGGCGCCGACACCTTTCCGGCATCGCTCGACTGCTTGCGGCCGCTCGGCATGTTCGTCAGCTTCGGCCAGTCATCAGGGCCGATCCCGCCTTTCTCGATGTCGCTGCTGGCACAAAAGGGCTCGCTCTACACGACCCGGCCGACGCTCTTCGTCTACAACGCAAGGCGCGAGGATCTGATGAAGTCGGCTGAAGCTCTTTTCGACGTGGTCGAGAGCGGCGCCGTCGAGATCAAGATCAACCAGCGCTATGCGCTGAAGGACGCGGGCAAGGCGCAAGCGGATCTCGAAGCCCGCAAGACGACGGGAACGACCATCCTCATTCCGTAGGGTATGATGTTGCCCGAAAACCGCTTTACAGGTTTCGGCATCATGCCCTGGCCGGCTGCCTTGTTTTTCAGCGACTTGCCGTGCCCGGAGGCACGGCTTGCCTGAAAACCGCCCCGGATTTGCCAGCATTCTCAACAGGCTTATCTTAGCCCTTGAGTTTCCGCTGAAATTCTTGAAGCTCTTTCAAGTTGGGTGCTGCTTTCCGATGGGAGCCGGCCGCGCATACCATGCTTTCGGGAACACAGAACATGTCCGGGCAACTGGATGGGAGGCACCGTGAGTGCAAATCATGACAGGGCGAACCTGCTCGAGGTTCGTGGTCTTACCAAGATTTTTGGCACGCTGACGGCGTGCGATCACATCGATCTCAATATCGCAAAAGGCGAAATCCATGCGCTGCTCGGCGAGAACGGCGCCGGTAAATCGACGCTGGTCAAGATGCTGTTCGGATCGCTCGAGCCGAACTCGGGCGAGATCTTCTGGGACGGCAAACCGGTCACGATCACCAGCCCGGGCGTCGCCAAGAAGCTTGGCATCGGGATGGTGTTTCAGCATTTCTCGCTGTTCGAGGCGCTGACGGCGGCAGAGAACATCGCGCTTTCGCTCAATGACGGTTCGCCGATCAGCACGATTGCCGCGAAGGCGAGGGCGCTTTCCTTCAGCTACGGCCTGCCGCTCGATCCGGATTCTCTGGTCGGCGACCTCTCCGTCGGCGAACGCCAGCGCATCGAGATCATCCGCTGCCTGTTGCAGACCCCGCAACTGATCATCCTCGACGAGCCGACCTCGGTGCTGACGCCGCAGGAAGCCGACAAGCTGTTCGAAACGCTGGAAAGGCTGCGCGCGGAAGGCAAATCGATCCTCTACATTTCGCACCGTCTGGAAGAGGTCAAACGCATCTGCGACCGCGCCACGGTGCTGCGCCACGGCAAGGTTGTCGGCCACTGCAATCCGCGCCAGGAGACCGCCGCATCGCTGGCCCGCATGATGGTCGGCAGCGAGGTGAAGGCGGTCGTGCGCGCGCCGGCGGAAGGCATCGAGACCGCACCGGCACTGCTGGAGATCCGCGGCCTTACCCGCAAGCCGGCAACGCCCTTCGCCATCCCGCTCAAGAACATCAACCTCACCGTTCGCGCCGGCGAGGTGATCGGCATCGCCGGCGTCGCCGGCAACGGCCAGGGCGAGTTCTTCGAATCCGTCTCCGGCGAAGTGCTGCAGCAGGATGCCGGTTCCGTGCGCATTCGCGGCAAGGACGCCGGAGGCCTGTCGATCACCAGCCGCCGGCTGATGGGAGCCGCCTTCGTGCCGGAAGAGCGCCTCGGCCATGGCGCTGCGCCGCGCATGAAGCTTTCGGAGAACCTGCTGCTTTCCCGCCACGCCACCGACGGCAACGCTTTCGTCGGCTCGGGCGGCATGGTCAAGAACGGCGCCGTCTACAGCGCCGCCCAGCGCATCATCACCGCCATGGATGTGCGCAAGAGCGCGTCGGATCCTGAGGCGGCCGCGCTATCGGGCGGCAATCTGCAGAAATTCATCGTCGGCCGCGAGCTCGACCGCAAGCCGAGCGTCATGATCGTCAACCAGCCGACCTGGGGCGTCGACGCCGGTGCGGCCGCACACATCCGCCAGGCGTTGATCGAGCTTGCCCGCAGCGGCTCCGCGGTTTTGGTCATCAGCCAGGACCTCGACGAATTGTTCGAACTGTCGGACGCGATCGCCGTCATGCACAACGGAGAACTGTCGACGCCGCTGCCGATCGCCGAGGCGACTTTCGAGAAGATCGGCCTGTTGATGGGCGGCGCCGAGCCCGGCCACGCCGAACACAGCCTGGAGGTGGCATGATGCGCATCGAACTGGTCAAACGTCCGCAGCGCTCGGTGCTGTTCTCGGTGCTGTCACCCTTCATCGCCTTCGCGCTGACGATCATTGCCGGCGCCATCATGTTCGCCTTGCTCGGCGTCAATCCGCTCAATGCCTTCGAGATCTATTTCGTCGAGCCGATCAGCCAGGTCTGGCAGCTGCACGAGCTGGCGATCAAGGCGGCGCCGCTGATCCTGATCGCGGTCGGCCTGTCGGTCTGCTACAGGGCCAACATCTGGAACATCGGTGCCGAAGGCCAGTTCATTTTCGGCGCTATCTTCGGCTCGATCATCCCGGTGCTGTTTCCCGGGTTCGAAGGCCCGCTGGTGCTGCCGCTGATGCTCCTGTTCGGCATGGTCGGCGGGGCTCTCTATGCGTCTATCCCGGCGCTGCTCAAGACGCGCTTCGGCACCAATGAAATCCTGACCAGCCTAATGCTGGTCTATGTCGCGCAGCTCTTCCTCGACTGGATGGTGCGCGGCCCGTGGCGCGACCCGCAAAGCCACGGCTTCCCGCAGACCATCCAGTTCGGCGATTCGGCCGTGCTGCCGGAACTGATGCCCGATGCCGGCCGCGCCAACTGGGGTTTCGTCTTCGCCCTGGTTGCCGCCGTGCTGGTCTGGCTGATGATGGGCCGCATGCTGAAAGGGTTTGAGGTGCGTGTGATGGGTTCCAGCCCAAGGGCAGGGCGCTTTGCCGGCTTCGGCTTCAATCGGATGGTGTTCTTCACCTTCCTTCTGTCCGGGGCGCTGGCTGGCCTGGCGGGCATCTCGGAAGTCTCCGGCGCCATCGGCCAGCTGCAGCCGGTGATCTCGCCCGGCTATGGCTTCACCGCCATCATCGTCGCCTTCCTCGGCAGGCTCAACCCGCTGGGGATCGTGGCCGCGGGGCTGGTGCTGGCGCTGACCTATCTCGGCGGCGAGGCGGTGCAGAGCGCGCTCGGCATCTCCGACAAGGTGGCGCGCGTCTTCCAGGGCATGCTTTTGTTCTTCGTGCTCGGCTGCGACACGCTCATCCAATACCGCATCCGCCTGATCGGCATGGCGCTGACGAAGCCGACTGACGCGGCGAAACTCGAAGCAGCGCCGAAGCTCGAGGAGGCCCGCTGATGGACATCACCGTCAACATCCTTTTGACCATCGCGACCGCCGCGACGCCGCTTCTGATCGCGGCGATCGGCGAACTGGTGGTCGAGCGCTCCGGCGTGCTCAATCTGGGCGTCGAGGGCATGATGATCATGGGCGCCGTCGGCGGCTTCGGCGCCGGCTACCTCACCGGATCGCCCTGGATCGGCCTGCTTGCGGCGATCATCGTCGGCGCGCTGTTCTCGCTGCTGTTCGCCGTCATGACGCTGTCGCTTGCGACCAACCAGGTGGCGACCGGCCTGTCGCTGACGCTGCTTGGGCTTGGTCTGTCCGGCATGATGGGAACGAGCTTCGTCGGCCAACCCGGCGAGAGACTGCCGAATCTCTATATTCCGGTCCTCACGGACATTCCCGTGATCGGCAGGCTCATCTTCGGCCAGGATCCGGTCTTCTACATCTCGATCGCGCTGACCGCGGCGGTCATGTGGTTCCTGTTCAAGACGCGCACAGGGCTCACGCTTCGCTCGATCGGCGACAGCCACACGTCCGCGCACGCGCTCGGCATCAAGGTCATCCGCTACCGCTATCTCTCCGTGATCTTCGGCGGCGCCTGCGCCGGCCTTGCCGGCGGGCACCTGTCGCTGGTCTACACGCCGCAATGGGTGGAGAATATGAGCGCGGGCCGCGGCTGGATCGCGCTGGCGCTGGTGGTGTTCGCTTCGTGGCGCCCGTGGCGGGTGCTGGCGGGCGCCTACATCTTCGGCGCAGTGTGGATCGGCCAGCTTCATGCACAGGCTTTTGGCATTCCCGTGCCTTCGCAGTTTCTTTCTTCGCTGCCCTATCTGGCAACCATCGTGGTTCTCGTTCTAATCTCGCGCAACAAGCGGCTGACGATGATGAACACGCCGGCTTCGTTGGGGCAGCCATTCGTTCCGGATCGTTGACGACAACAAAAAGACGGGAAGCTCCAAGGCTTAACTCAGAGAGGTAACACAATGAAAAAACTGCTTATTGCGTTGATGACAACAGCCGCGGCCCTGTCGCTGGCGGCAACCGCCGAGGCCGCCGACAAGCTGAAGGCCTGCTGGGTCTATACCGGTCCGATCGGCGACTTCGGCTATTCCTACCAGCACGACCAGGGCCGCCTCGAGGTCGAGAAGGCGCTCGGCGACAAGGTCGAGACCGCTTATCTCGAGAACGTCTCGGAAGGCCCCGACGCCGACCGCGCCTTCGAGCGCCTGGCGCGCGAAAAGTGCAAGATCATCTTCGGCACCTCGTTCGGCTTCATGGATGCCGAAGTGAAGGTCGCCAAGAAGTTTCCCAAGGTGATGTTCGAGCATGCCACCGGCTACAAGACCGGCGACAATCTCGGCATCTACAACGCCCGTTTCTATGAAGGCCGCTATGTGCTCGGCCAGATCGCGGCCAAGGAATCGAAGAAGGGCCTCGCCGGCTACATCGTCTCCTTCCCGATCCCGGAAGTGGTGATGGGCATCAACTCCTTCATCCTCGGTGCGCAGTCGGTCAATCCCGACTTCAAGGTGAAGATCGTATGGGTGAACTCCTGGTTCGATCCGGGCAAGGAAGCCGACGCGGCCAAGGCGCTGTTCGACCAGGGCGCCGACATCATCGTCCAGCACACCGACTCGACCGCCGCGCTGCAGGTCGCCGAGGAGCGCAAGCTGCATGGCTTCGGCCAGTCGTCCGACATGATCAAGTTCGCGCCGAACGCGCAGCTGACCTCGCTGACCGACGAGTGGGGCCCGTATTACATCAGCCGCGTCCAGGCCGCTCTCGACGGCACCTGGAAGCCGGACAATGTCTGGCTTGGCATCAAGGACGGCGCCGTCAAGCTGGCGCCCTTCACCAACATGCCCGACGACGTGAAGGCGATGGCCGAAGCCACCGAGAAGAAGATCGCCGGTGGCTGGAACCCCTTCACCGGCCCGGTGTCCAAGCAGGACGGCTCGCCTTGGCTGAAGGACGGCGAGGTCGCCGACGACGGCACGCTGCTCGGCATGAATTTCTACGTCAAAGGCATCGACGACAAGCTGCCGCAGTAAGCGACAAGTCGCGAAACCAAAACGCAAAAAGGGCGCCGCGCGGCGCCCTTTTTATTCGCGGTGCTTTTCTTCGCGAGAACGCTCAGACCGCCGATCCGTAGAGATCGTAAGCGTCGGCGCGGTCTATCTTGACCGTCACGATCTCGCCGGCGCGCAGCGGCCGCCGCGACTGGATGTGCACCGAGCCGTCGATCTCGGGCGCATCATATTTGGTCCGGCCCTTGGCCGATGTGCCATGCGCCTCGTCGATCAGCACCGGCAAGCGTTTGCCGACTTTTTTGCCCAACTGCGCAGCAGAAATCTTCTGCTGGCGCTGCATGAAACGGTGCCAGCGCGCTTCCTTGACTTCCTGCGGCACCTGCTCGAGCCCGAGATCGTTGGAACGCGCGCCCTTGACCGGCTCGTATTTGAAGCAGCCGGCGCGGTCGATTTTCGCCTCGTCCAACCAGTCGAGCAGCATCTGGAAATCGCCGTCCGTCTCGCCGGGGAAGCCGACGATGAAGGTCGAGCGGATGGCAAGATCGGGGCAGACGTCTCGCCAGCCGCGGATGCGCTCCAGCGTCTTTTCGCCATGGGCGGGACGGCGCATGTTCTTCAGCACCTGCGGCGAGGCATGCTGGAACGGGATGTCGAGATAGGGAAGGATCTTGCCTTCGGCCATCAGCGGAATGACGTCGGCGACATGCGGGTAGGGGTACACATAATGCATGCGTATCCAGATGCCGAGCTTGCCGAGCTCCTCGGCGAGGTCGAGGAATTTCGCCCGCACCTCGCGATCGCCGAACATCGACGTCTGGTACTTGATGTCGATGCCGTAGGCGCTGGTGTCCTGCGAGATGACGAGGATCTCCTTGACCCCTGCCTTGGCGAGCTTTTCGGCTTCGCGCAGCACATCCGCCGCCGGCCGCGACACGAGATCGCCGCGCAGCGCCGGGATGATGCAGAAGGTGCAGCGGTTGTTGCAGCCCTCGGAGATCTTCAGATAGGCGTAGTGGCGCGGCGTCAGCTTCACGCCTTGCGGCGGCAGCAGGTCGATATAGGGATCATGGCTCGGCGGAGCCGCCTCATGCACCGCCGCCATCACGCTCTCATAGGCCTGCGGGCCGGTGATCGCCAGCACATTGGGATGCTTTTCGCGGATGACCTCCGGCTCGGCGCCGAGGCAGCCGGTGACGATGACGCGGCCGTTCTCCGAAAGGGCCGAGCCGATGGCGTTGAGCGACTCGTCACGCGCGGAATCGAGGAAGCCGCAGGTGTTGACCACGACAAGGTCGGCGCCGTCATGCTTGCGCGCGATCTCGTAGCCCTCGGCGCGCAGCCGCGTGATGATGCGCTCGGAATCGACGAGCGCTTTCGGGCATCCAAGACTGACGAAGCTGACGCGTGGGGCGGACATAGACTTGTTTTCCAAGAAAATTTGAGAGCGAGATCGAGGATTGAGACGCTAAGACTCTGAAGATCGATCTGCGGTACGGCTTTGAGCCGTTTCGCGCGGCGCAATAGCATGCTTCGGCAGAGAAGCAAACCTGCCTGTCGGCCAGGGCAGAGGCGATGCGGCAGCCGTTCGCCCTGAAAGAACGCTAGTGGCCGCCCGAACCGAACCAGGGCGCCAGGAAAGCAAAATGGTCGGGAAACTGCTGCACGGCGCCTCCCAGAAGCATGTTCACGGCGACGTAGAGGATGATCGCGAGGCCGACATAGGCGATCCAGCGGTATTTGTGCAGCAGGCGCGCGACGAAGGACGCGGCAAAGCCCATCAACGCGATCGACAAAGCCAGTCCGATGACCAGCACCGTCGGATGGTTCATGGCGGCACCCGCGACGGCGAGCACATTGTCGAGCGACATCGAGACGTCGGCAATCACGATCTGCCAGGCCGCCTGAGAGAAGGTCTTGCGCCGCGCTTTGCCGGCGATTTTGCCATCCTTATCGTAGTCGCCGTTCGACAGCGCCTCTGTCGCGTCGCGCTCATCCTCATGGCTGACGCGCAGCTCGCGCCACATCTTCCAGCACACCCACAGAAGCAGCAGTCCGCCGGCGATGAGCAGCATCGGGCCGATGCTCAGCAGCCATTGCGTGATCAGGGCAAAGCCGATGCGCAGGATGGTGGCCGCCGCGATGCCGACAAGGATGGCGCGCTTGCGCTGATCCGCGGGAAGGCCGGCTGCCGCGAGGCCGATCACAATCGCGTTGTCACCGGCGAGGGCGAGATCGATTGCGACGACCTGGAGGAGAGCTGAAAGGCCTGCGGCAGTGAATATTTCCATCGACTAGAAACCCTTGCCTGAAATGAGCGTAGCCCTTTACCCGACGGGCCTAAAGGCATGGTCCACCGGCGTCAAGACGCAGGCTTGGACATCGCCGGAAAACAACACTGCCGGCACAAGCCCCAAGGATTTCGGGTGGTTGCCGGCAAGGGGCAAGGCCGAAAACCTAAAGCGCGTCGCGCTGAAACGGATTCAGGCGACGCGCTTTACGTCCTTGTTTTGATGATGTCGTTGTCTCAGAACCGCTGCACACTTCTGGGCGACATGCATTAGTCGTAGAGATTATATCTGGCCCAGTCGGATTCCGGGATCTCGTCGCCGATCTTGTAGCGGAACTGCAGCACCTGCATGTGGTCCGGCCCGGTCTCGCACTTGAACTTCAGCCGGTACCATTGGCCCTTGCTGCGGAAGGCGGCGCCGGAGCTCTTTATGGCGTCGGCGCTCATCTGCGGCGTGGCGAAGGCGTAGGCCACGACGCGGTCGGCCTTGTAGTTGCGATCGTCGTGACTGATGCGGTCGAGCACTTCGGCATCACACCGCTGCTCAAGGCGAGTCTGCGGGTCGAGTTTCAACAGGCCGGCGCGCAATGCGTTGTCCATCGCCTTGGCCGGCCAAACCAGCACCAGCGACGCCAGAACCATCAGGCTGAGTTTTTTCATGGGCGCGAGAAGCAGCATGTTTTGTCCGAGAAATCAAATAAACGCTGCTTCACCGATCGTTGACCGCGAGTGCCGCGTGGGCGCCATATGAGTTCCAACCGAACACAGCCGCCAATGGTGTCGGCGCCTTCGCATCTTGGCTCAGTCGATTGGCGGTGGCGGCGATGCGGGCGGCTCCGAGCGGTCCCGCGTTTCCGTGAAACGCGGAGACGCTAGGACGCAGGCTCAGTGAGGAAGGGCATGACGTCCATGCCGTCTCCTGGAAAGACCGAGAAATGGGGGTGGTTCTCGAAGAGGCGAGCTGCAGCCTCTATCGTCTCGGCCTCGACGACAATGTAGCCGCAAAAGGCGTTCACGGCGTCGGCGATGCCATCCTTGGTCACCCGCTTCGCCTTGCCGACCATCCCCCCGCGATCGGGGAACGACGCGGCGTTCTTGGCCTCCCAATCCGCCCACTGCTCAAACCCGATGGCGTCGATCGCGTCCTGCTCGGATTTGGGCAGGTTTCGAAAGCGGGCAAGATCTTCGGGCTTCATGGTATAGACGGCGAGAAAGCGAGGCATGCGACGCGCGCTCAGGCTGGCGGAACGGCTTACTAGCCTAGACTCCCTTTCGGTCGATGTCACTGCAGCAGATAAAAGTCCGGCTTCCGCGCAAGACCATGACGGCGGTTCGCCATGCTACCCGGAAGAATGGGAAGTCGGCGGCGATATCGTACGCTAAATAGAGGGCATATGCGGAGGGAGTGGCCGCGGAATAGATGTGGCCAAACTGTTGCTTTCACATCACATTTTTCTTTGGGTTCGACAAAAGTACCCGGCCTTATACCCTTCCCTTGTTTAAATGCGTCTAACGACTTCGCGCGATTGAACCGGTACCCATCGGTGCGAAGAAACACGTCCACCTATATCTCTGATAGGTCTCGAAATTCATATGGGGGGTGATCGTTCGATAGAACGTCATAAGACGCTCGCAAATATGATACCGATCATCGGCCGCCTCCTGGGCGCGCTCTCTCGGGATAAACCACTCCGGTTCTTGTGGCTCATTCATGTAGGCGGGGCGAGGCGATCTGACGTAATAGCCGTCTTTCGTCTCCCTTACGTCGCTAGCGTTGATTGGATGACAATCTTTGTTGCCGCAGCAGTTATAATGAAGAACGGGATCGGTCCTGCCGGTATACCAATCATGGGCGTCCGCATGACCGCCCAGGGCAAGCCACATCCATGCTATATGATTTTGCGAAAGCCTCATGGAAGCCCCTCGCATCAAAGATAGCATTTTAGAAACAGCTAATCTACACGCCGACCAAGTTCTATCACCCGAACGCCGCGCTTCCCCTTGGGCCGGCTACAGCAAGCACTCATTCATGGCCTATACGAGATTATCGTGGCTTTTCAAGCCGGCGACCCGGTCTGACCGGCCAACGGCGCCGCAGAGCGCACGTGGAGGAGATTGATCTTCGCTAGCCGCAAATTTAGAAATGCCTATATATGAACTGTGGTTAAGTGGCTGTATTTATTGGCGGAAGGGGTGGGATTCGAACCCACGGATGCTTGCACATCGGCGGTTTTCAAGACCGCTGCAATCGACCACTCTGCCACCCTTCCGTAAGCTTTCAAGACCGGTGCCTTAAACCGCTCGGCCATCCCTCCATCGTGATCCTTCACGAGGCGCTCCGTCCCGTTTGCCCAAAGGCCGTGCCGACAGGATCGAGAGCGCCCATGCTCTAGTGCGATGCGCAAAGATCTGTCAATCGCAAGGAATGGCTCAATCATTGTTTGCGACAGCCGGGACAGCGGCAGAAAGCCGGTCCGATGCATTGACAATGTCGCCGAGACCCTGCCAATCTTGACTTGCCAATGTTCCAAAGGGGGAAATTATGAAGAAAATCTACGAGAAGCCGGTTTTGACGAAGCGCCAGAAGCTTTCGCACGTTGTGGCCACCGCATCGCCGGTGCTGGTGCCGCAATAACAAGCTGGAGGCTTGAGCCTCTCACGGAGCCTCGATGGCTCGCGGCGCATGGTGTCGAAACCAGCCGCTAATGCCAACTTCGTGTGGGCACCTCCCAGCTTCGGCGCCTCTCGCCATAATCTCGCCCTGTTGCGGCCATAATCGATTAACATCGTGATAAGCAATTCCTGTGCAAAAGGGATTGGGGATCAAGGTGTTGTCGGCATTTGACGGACGCTTGGCTCCGTCAGGCGGCGGCACGGTAGGGGACAATCGAAAACATGAAGACTTCGGCGCGCCCGCGTCTTCGTCGCGCTTCTGCCTTCGCCTTGTGCGCCCTTTCGGGCCTGCTTTTGGCTGCTTGCGCTTCGCAGCCCGAGCCGAAGGGCATGGTCCACAAGAAGGCCCGCTCCAAGGAATATTTCGCCGAAACCGAATATGGCGTGAAGGCGAGCCCGCGCGTTGACTTCATGCGGCGTGGCGGCGGCCGCGACCAGCTCGGCAAGCCCTACCAGGTGCGCGGCAGGTGGTATTACCCCAAGGAAGACAGGAACTACGCCAAGGTCGGCCTGGCTTCCTGGTATGGCGATGCCTTCCACGGCCGTCTGACCGCCAATGGCGAAGTCTACGACATGACGCATCTGACGGCGGCGCATCCGACGATGCCTCTGCCGAGCTATGCCCGCGTCACCAACCTGGAGACCGGCAGCTCGGTGATCGTGCGCGTCAACGACCGCGGTCCCTACCATGAAGGCCGCATCATCGACGTCTCCGAACGCGCCGCGCAGATGCTCGACTATGACAAGGTCGGCACGGCCAAGGTCAAAGTCGAATATGTCGGCCGCGCGCCGCTCGACGGCGATGACGACCAGTATCTGGTGGCCTCCTACCACCCCGGCAACAACCGGCCGGATCCGTCGGACGGCCTGCCGACCGGCGTGATGGTGGCCATGAACGGCCCGTCGCCGAGCATACCGGTCGGCGCGGCGTCGGCTGCCGTGCCGTTTCCCGGCCAGTTGACCGATTCGGGGCAAGCCTTTGCCGCACAGCCGGGCCTGTCGGATCAGCCGACCGTGCAACCGGCGGCATTCTCGGTGCAGGGCGCCAGCGATGTCGTGCTGCCTGATTTCGGACCGATCGTGCCGGAACGGCCGGACGTCGGCCTGCCGCCGAACTCGCCGTTCGCAATGGCTTCGCTGTCCTATGCCGATGAACGGGTGCGGCGCGCCGATGTCTTTGCCGCGCTCGATACCGGCGGCATGTCGCCGGCCGATATCCTGCAGTCGTGGAAGAAATCCAACCGCCAGGAACAGGCACCCGGATCCGACTACGTCGCTGCCGGTTCCTTCGAACAAGCAACCGAGGCAAAGCGCGTGGCCGCGGCGCTCGAGCCGTTCGGCCGGACCGAGATCCAGCGCACCGAGCTCGACGGCAACGACTGGTACGCGGTCAATGTCTATCCGGACGGCCATGGCAGCATCGACGACCTGCTCCAGGCGGCCTGGTCGCATGGCGCGCCGGACGCGCTGGCTGTGCGTAACTGATCAAATTCGCGCTGCCCGTTGATCCGGCCGAAAAAACCCTGATAGCTTAGCCGCGGGGTAGTCATGCGCAACTCCGGGGCGGAAAGCCGCTCGGCACTTTCCGGTGTTGCTCAGATTGGGTCGAGATTTCATGCAATTGCGCATTTTCCCGCCTTTCGCCAGCCTTCTGGGATTGGCGCTGATACTGTTTTGCGCCGTTCCGGCGAGCGCGCAGCTTTTCGAGACCAAGGCGACGCAGGCGTTCATGATCGATGCCGATACCGGCACCGTGCTCTTCGCCAAGGACCCCGACAAGCCGATCCCGCCGGCATCGATGGCCAAGCTGATGACGATGGAAATGGTCTTCAACGCCATCAAGTCGAAGCGCATGACGCTCGACGACACTTTTGTCGTCAGCGAGAACGCCTGGCGCACCGGCGGTGCGCCGTCCGGGACCTCGACCATGTTCGCCAAGCTCAAATCCGCGGTCCGCGTCGAGGATCTGATCCAGGGCGTCACCGTGCAGGCCGCCAATGACGGCTGTATCGTGCTTGCCGAGGGCATGGCGGGCTCGGAGGCGAATTTCGCCGCGCAGATGACGGATCGCGCCCGCCAGCTCGGCCTTCAGAAATCGACCTTCGTCAATTCGACCGGCCTGCCGGCCGGCGGCCAGCAGACGACGGTGCGGGAGCTGACCATGCTGGCGCTGCATCTGTGGCGCGACTATCCCGAGTTCTTCCACTATTACGGCCAGCCGGACTTCACCTGGAACAAGATCGCGCAAAGGAATCGCAATCCGCTGATCGCGATGGGCATCGAAGCCGACGGTTTCGTCGCCGGCGCCAGCGAGCAGGCGGGCTTCGGCCTGGTCGGCACCGTCAGCCACAACGGCACGCGCGTGATCGCCGCGCTCGCCGGCCTGGCGAACGACCGCGAACGCTCCGAGGAGGCGCGCAAGCTGCTCGACTGGGGCTCGCGCTCGTTCCAGAAGACCGAGATCTTCGCCAAGGACGAGGTGGTCGGCGAGGCGCAGGTCTTCGGCGGCGCCAAGTCCGGCCTGGCCTTGAAAGCAAAAGGTCCGGTGGACATATTCCTGCCGATAGCCAATCGCGACAAGCTGACCGCCAGGATCGTCTATCAGGGTCCGGTGGCGGCACCGGTCGAGGAGGGGCAACCAGTCGGGGAACTGCGCGTTTGGATAGGCGACACGCTCAGCCAGAAGACCCCGCTTTATGCCGCCGAGTCGGTGAAAGTGGGCACGCTGCCGCAGCGTGCGCTCGACGCAGTCAAGGAACTCGCTGTCGGCTGGCTGCGCCAGAAACATTTGTGATCGGGCAAGTTCGTGGACCTTTTGTCGGACGGGAGCTATGACAGCGGCCAGCACGGGCAGAGGCAGTCTCGATTGGCGAGCGGATTTTTCATCACCTTCGAAGGCGGCGAAGGAGCAGGCAAGTCGACGCAGATCGAGCGGCTGGCGCGGCGCATGCGCGCCAAGAAATACGAGGTCCTGGTCACCCGTGAGCCAGGTGGGTCGCCCGGCGCCGAGGCCGTAAGGCATGTGCTTCTGTCCGGCGCGGCCGAGCCGTTCGGCCCGAAGATGGAGGCGATCCTGTTCGCCGCCGCGCGCTCGGACCATGTCGAGCAGGTTATCCGGCCGGCGGTAGAGCACGGCTCGATCGTGCTGTGCGACCGTTTCATCGATTCCTCGCGTGTCTACCAGGGCGTCACCGGCGGTCTCGATGCCGATTTCATGAAGGCGCTGGAAGCGGTGGCCATCAACGGCATGATGCCGGACATCACGCTGATCTTCGACATCGATCCCGTTGAAGGCCTGAAGCGGGCCGCCGCGCGGCGCGGCGCCGGTGATGCCGCCGACCGTTTCGAGAAGGAGACCTTGGACATCCACCGGCGCCGGCGCGAGGCTTTCCTTGCCATTGCCGAGGCGGAACCGGAACGGTGCATCGTCATCGACGCTTCCGCCGATCCCGATACGGTGGAGAATGTCGTCACCGCCGCCGTCTTCACGGCGCTGGAAGAGCGGATGCCGGCGCCGAGGAAACAGACGGCGCCGGCATGATCTTCGAACGCATCGCCCCAGAACAGCACGACACGCTGGACGGCGTGCCGGAGCCCTCCGAAACGCCGCGGCTCATCGGTCATGCCCAGACGGCAAACATGCTCGCCGCGGCCTATCGCTCAGGCAAGCTGCCGCATGCGTTGATTTTTGCAGGGCCGCACGGCATCGGCAAGGCGACGCTTGCGTTCCATCTGGCGCACCATCTTCTGAAGAATCCGGATTTCAAGATGGCGCCCGATAAGCTCGCCGTTCCCGATCCGGCTTCCTCGCTGTCTCGCCAGATTGCCACAGGCGCGCATCCTTCGGTGCTGCACCTCACCCGTCCGGCCAACGACAAGACCAAGAGCTTCAAGACGGTGCTGACCGTCGACGAGATCCGCAAGGTCAGCCGCTTCCTGTCGATGACCTCGCATGACGGCAGCTACCGCGTCGTCATCGTCGATCCGGCCGACGACATGAACACCAATGCCGCCAATGCCTTGCTCAAGAATCTCGAAGAGCCGCCGGCGCGCACCCTGTTCATCCTGATCGTGCACGCGCCGGGCAGCCTCTTGCCGACGATCCGCTCTCGCTGCCAGATGGTGCGGCTGGCGCCTTTGGCCGCCGACGAGTTGATGGCGGTGCTGGAAAATGTCGAGCCGCCGCCGCCGGACGATCCGGCCGCGCGCGCAGCGCTTGCCGAGCGGGCAGGGGGCAGCGCCCGCAACGCGATCCTGCTCACCCAATATGGCGGGCTGGAGATCGCCGGCGCGCTCGACACGCTGGTGGCGGCCAGGAAACCGGACATTGCCGGCGCCCACCGCCTTGCCGAGGCCGTGGCGGGACGCGACCAGGCGATCCAGTTCGATATCTTCAACCGTCGCGCGCTCGACCTGCTTTCGGCCGCCGCCTGCGAAGCAGCGCTGGCCGGCGACATCGCCAGGGCCAAAACCCTGTCGGAGGCTTGGCACGAGGCGCTAAACACGATATCTGAGGCCGAAACCTACAATCTCGACAAGAAGCAGCACGCCCTGACCATGATCGACCGCCTGAATTCTGTGATGCGAATGTGACGGCCCCTGCGGGATGGCAATCGCCATGCCGATAGGATATCCACCGCCGCAACTCATTCAGACATTCATGACGGTTCATTCATGTCACGCGACACATTCTACATCACGACAGCGATTTCGTATCCGAACGGCAAGCCGCATATAGGCCATGCCTATGAGCTGATCGCCACCGACGCGCTTGCCCGCTTCCAGCGACTCGACGGCAAGCAGGTGTTCTTCCTGACCGGCACCGACGAGCACGGCATCAAGATGCTGCAGACGGCGCGCAAGGAAGGCATTACGGCGCGCGAGCTCGCCGACCGCAACTCGGCCCAGTTCAGGCGCATGGCCGCCGCGCTCAACACTTCCAACGACGATTTCATCCGCACCACCGAGGAGCGGCATTACGCGTCCTCGCAGGCGATCTGGAAGGCGATGGCCGCCAATGGCGACATCTACAAGGGCGGCTATGCCGGCTGGTATTCGGTGCGCGACGAGGCCTATTACGGCGAGGAAGAGACCGAGGTCCGCGCCGACAATGTGCGCTATGGGCCGCAGGGAACGCCTGTCGAATGGGTCGAGGAGGAAAGCTATTTCTTCCGGCTATCGGCCTATCAGGACAGGCTGATTGCGCTCTACGAAGGCCAGCCCGATTTCATCGGTCCGGCCGAGCGCCGCAACGAAGTGATGAGGTTCGTTAAATCGGGGCTGAAGGACCTGTCGGTTTCGCGCACCACTTTCGACTGGGGCGTGCCGGTGCCGGGCGACGAGAAACACGTGATGTATGTGTGGGTCGACGCCTTGACCAATTACATCACCGGCGTCGGCTATCCCGATGAAAAAGATGAGAAATGGCGCTTCTGGCCGGCCGATGCGCACATCATCGGCAAGGACATCGTGCGTTTCCACGCCATCTACTGGCCGGCCTTCCTGATGTCGGCGGGGATTGCGTTGCCGAAGCGCGTCTTCGGCCACGGTTTTCTGTTCAACCGCGGCGAGAAAATGTCGAAGTCGGTCGGCAACGTCATCGACCCGTTTACCATGGTGGAGCATTACGGCGTCGACCAGGTGCGCTATTTCTTCCTGCGCGAGGTGCCGTTCGGCCAGGACGGCAACTACAGCCATGAAGCGATCGTCAACCGCACCAATGCCGACCTCGCCAACGGCCTCGGCAATCTGGCGCAGCGCTCGCTGTCGATGATCGCCAAGAACTGCGGCGGCAAGGTGCCGAAGCGCGGCGACCTTACCGAAGCCGACACGGCGATCCTGGACCAGGCCGTCGAGGCGCTTGCCATCTCCCGCAGGGCGATGGCGGAGCAGGGGATCCACCTGGCGCTGGCGGCGATCTTCGGCGTGGTGGCGGAAGCCGACCGCTATTTCGCGTCCCAGGAACCGTGGGCGCTGCGCAAGACCAATCCGGAGCGCATGGAAACCGTGCTGTGGACGACAGCCGAGGTCGTGCGTCGGGTAACCGTGCTTTGCCAGCCCTTCATTCCCGGGTCGGCCGCCAAGCTGCTCGACCTGTTGGCCGTGCCGGCGGACAAGCGCGCTTTCGAGCACGTCCATGCCGATCACGCGCTGGTGCCGGGCACTGCGCTGCCGGCGCCCGAGGGCGTGTTCCCGCGTTATGTCGAGCAGGACGCCTGATGCTGGTCGACAGCCATTGCCATCTAGACTTTCCGGACTTCGCCGAGGAGCGGGCGGCTGTCGTCGCCCGCGCCCTCGCTGCAGGGATCGGCCGCATGGTGACCATTTCGACGCGGGTGAAGCGTTTTGAGCAAATCCTTCAAATCGCTGAAACTTTCGACGAGGTATATTGCTCGGTCGGGACCCATCCGCACAATGCCGCGGAAGAGCTCGACGTCACCGCCGACGAGCTGGTGCGGCTTTCCGGTCATCCAAAGGTGGTGGCGATCGGGGAAGCCGGGCTCGACTATTTCTACGACCATGCGCCGCGCGATGCGCAGGCTGAAAGCTTCCGCACCCACATTGCCGCCGCGCGCCGGACCCGCCTGCCGCTGGTCATCCATGCGCGCGATGCCGACGACGACATGGCGTCAATCCTCGAGGACGAAACAGGGAAGGGCGCCTTCCCCTTCATCCTGCACTGTTTTTCGTCCGGACGCAGACTGGCCGAAGTCGGTGTGGCGCTGGGAGGCTATGTCTCCTTTTCCGGCATCCTGACCTTCAAGAATTCCGCCGAGCTGCGCGCCATCGCCGCCGACGTGCCGCGCGACCGGCTGCTGGTCGAGACCGACGCGCCCTACCTCGCGCCGATCCCGCACCGGGGAAAACGCAACGAACCGGCCTATGTGGCGAACACGGCGAAGATGCTCGCCGAGACGATCGGCGTCAGCGAAGCTGAGATCGCCGATATCACCACCGGGAACTTCTTTCGGCTGTTCACCAAGATGCCGCGTCCGGACATGGCGGCAAGCTGAGGCATGGGCGACCGGCTGCGCTTCACCGTTCTTGGCTGCGGCTCATCGCCCGGCGCGCCGCGCATCACCGGCGACTGGGGCAATTGCGATCCCGGCAATCCGAAGAACCGGCGCATGCGCACGGCAGCCCTGGTCGAGCGGATTGCCGCCAACGGCGCGCGCACCACGGTCGTCGTCGACACCGGGCCGGATTTCCGCCAGCAGATGCTGATGGCTTCGGTCAGGCGTATCGACGCCGTCGTCTACACCCATCCGCATGCCGACCACATCCACGGCATCGACGATTTGCGCGGCTACGTGCACGACCAGCGGCACAGGATCGACATCCATGCCGACGAGCCGACCATGCTGCGGCTGCGCCAGGCGTTCGGCTATTGCTTCGAGACGCCGCCCGGCAGTTCGTATCCGCCGATCGTCGATGCGCACATCATCCATCACGCCAAGCCGGTGGTGATCGAAGGCGAGGGGGGCGCCCTCACCCTCGAGCCGCTGCCGCAATTCCATGGCGACATCATCTCGCTGGGCTTCCGCATTGGCGGGCTTGCCTATTGTCCGGATATCAGCGGCTTCCCGGATGCTACCGTCGAGCGTCTGCGCGGCCTCGAAATGCTGGTGATCGACGCGCTGCAGTACAACACCCATCCTAGCCATCTGTCGCTCGGCCAGGCCCTGGGCTGGATCGAGAAACTGGCTCCGAAGAAGGCCGTGCTGACGCATATGCATGTGCCGCTGGACTATGCCGTGGTGATGGCCGAGACGCCGGAGCACGTGGTGCCGGCCCATGACGGCATGGCAATTGAAATTCCTTACGAGTCAGAGCGATAGCGACGATTGCTCAGTTGACGGTGCAGTTTATCGTCCACCCGCTACGCAGCGATGGGAGTCATTCGGGGATATCGGCAAGGGGCACTCCGCTGCGCTCGGCGCAAAGGCTACGCGTAAGCTGCCACGCGGGGCGCGCCAGGGCCCTCGCGTAGTATGCGTTCAGCTGGGGGTAGGGTTCGAGAAGATCGGTCTTGCCGACTTGGCGCAGGACGGTGGCCAGGAGAATGTCTGCCACGGTGAACGTCTCGCAGGCTATCCACTGGCGGCCTTCGAGCCGGTGCTCCAGCCGGGCAAACCAGCGGCAGGCCTCCTCGACGAGCACTGCCCGCCGCTCGACTGCGCCCACGCCGCCCATGCCCGCGTCGATCCCGTCGATCTGAGACAGCGGCCGCTCAACGGTGGCCAGCGCGGCAAAGCACCATTGCAGGACTTGCATACGTCCGGTGAAATCGGCCGGAATCAGCCTGCCAGCCTTCTCGGCAAGATAGAGAACAATCGCGCCTGACTCGGCAACGATGACGCCATCGTCATCAATGACAGGCACCTGGCGAAAGGCGCTGATACGGTTGTATGCCGGGCTGTCTAGCTCGCCGGCGATGAAGTCGAGGGCATGAAATCGATAGGGCAGCCCGATTTCCTCAAGCGCCCATTGGGCACGCAGATCGCGACCATGGCCAAGCATCTCAGGATAAACACGTCCGAAGCCATAAAGCGTGATCATGGACCCTCCAATAGGTTTAAGACGCGGGAAAAGGGTCGGATCCTACATTCGCTTCGGATTCAACGCATCAATTTCGCCAAGTGAAAGTTCCATAATCTATCTTATGCGACTTTTATTGGAGCGAAGGGCGCATGATGGCAGTAGGGTTCAAGGCGCCATCTTCGAAGCAACTTCCCAAAGCGCCCAGGCTTTGCGGCGCGGATCCTGCACAGTCTGCGTAAGTTGCAGCGCTTCGGACGGCTTGCCCGCTTCCGCAAGCGCGGCGGCGGCGAAGGCGATCAATATTTCCTTGCTGTAGTCGCTCGTCGCGGAATCGATGAAGGTTTGCGCAACCGGCAGGTAGCCGGACAAGGTCAGCGCTCGAACCAGGCCACTGGCCATACGGTCGCGGTTGAAGGTGGCAGGGTCGTCGCGCATCGCCTTCTCGATGACCGCGAAGACTTCCGGCTGGCCGGCGCGTTCAGCAACGTTGATGAAGGCGTAGGCCCGGTTGGACGCAGGAAGTGTCCGTGCAAGATCGATTGCCTTTTGCCACTGCCCTGTGGCGGCCAGCGCACAGATGACGTCCAGCGCGACGTAGGGGTAGTCGTCGGACGGCACCCGCGCCAACGAGACAAGGACCGCGTCGGCAGCCGCCTTGTCCTTCGTTTTCGTCGCGATGTAGGCTTTGCGGCGAACGGTGCTTGGATCGGATGAGGTCAAGTAAGGCAGCATAGGTTTGGCGCGCTCGGTCTCGCCGCTGAAATAGAGCGATTCCGCGGCCAGCCCGGCCAACTGCTCCCGCTCGGTTTCCGGCACGTCGCCCAGATGCTTCACCGCTTCGGCCACACGGCCGGCGCGCAGATTGCCGAGCACCTGCCAATAGCTAAGCCGGAACGGATACTGCGGCTGGATGGCTTTCAGCAAGGCCGCGAGTTTGTCGTCGCGGCCCAGTTCGACAAGGACCGGGCCGATGACGAAGGCGTATTCCTTCTCCGACGTTTCGAGGCGTGAAAGGGTCGCTTGCAGATCGGCCAGACGGTCGGCGCGGGCAAAAGCAGCGATCAGGTCGGCCAACGCGATCGTGTCCGTCTTCTTCAACTGAGCCGCGAATTCGAGCGCCAGATCGAGCCGCCCCGCGCGTGACGCTGCCTCGACCATGCTACCGTAGGGCAAGTTCTCCGTCGTCAGCGGTGCCGCGGTGCGGATCGCGTCCGCGGCCATGTCAAGCGCGCAGGATTGTGTCGGCTTGGCCTGGCACATGAGCGCGGTCAGGCTTTCCTGGGCTACGCCGGCGCTGGGCGCGGCAAGCAGCAGAGCGGCAAGAACCAAACGACGCATCGAATGCCTCCGGAAAGTGCGCTTTCACCCAATCCTCTTTGCTTTAGCAGATAGGCTGTCAAGCTTTTACGGCTCCACAGAGCTTCGCCAAACTGATACATCCGACCTCAAATGCCCGCCTCGCCTCCCTTTCTCGGCTTTCCCGATCGCCTCGCCGACGAGCGCATGCCGAAAGCTGTGATCTTCGGGGCCGGACACGGCAGCACCTACCCGAACCAGGACAGCGGCGGCCATGCACTGGCGCCCGATGCCATCCGTGCCGCCAGCCAGGATGACGTCGCGCTTGCCGGGCACTGGGATTTCGATCTCGGCGGCCCGCTTTTCGACGGCAGGCCGACCTGCTGCATCGACGCCGGCAATGTCGCGACCGCAATGCACGACAATGCCGGCAACCGTGAACGGATAGAAGCCAAGACGCGTGAGGTTCTGGCGCTGCCGGCAGTTCCGGTCCTGCTCGGCGGCGACGATTCCGTGGTCATTCCGTTTCTCGCCGGCTTTGCGGATTGCGGGCCGGTCTGGGTCGTGCAGATCGACGCCCATATCGACTGGCGCGACGAGGTGCATGGCGAACGCTACGGCTATTCGAGTCCGATGCGGCGAGCCAGCGAGATGCCGCACGTCGCCGGCATGGTGCAGATCGGCCTGCGCAGCGTCGGCAGCGCGCGCCTTGCCGAAGTCGAAACGGCGCGGCGCTATGGCAGCCGCTTCGTCACCGCGCGCGAGGTTCACGCCCAGGGCGTGGAGGCGGCTCTCCTGCATATTCCTGAAGGCGCTCAGGTCGTCGTCACCCTCGACTGCGATGGCCTCGATCCTGGCATCATGCCGGGCGTGGCGGCGCGTACGCCCGGCGGCCTCTCCTACACCCAGGCGATCGACCTGATCGCCGGCCTCGGCAGGCGGGCCAGGATCGCTGGATTCGATCTCGTCGAGCTCTATCCGCCCGCCGACATTGACGGCATCTCGGCCCTGACCGCCGCCCGACTGGTCGTCAATGCCATTGGCGCCATCGTCCGGCAGGCCTAAACTCGGCTTTCCTCATGGCTCCTGGAATCTCTGCACGGATATCTGAATTCATCGAAGCACTCCCATTGGAAGCGGGACTTCGGGTGCTGGAGATCGGATGCGGTCCTGGCGTTGCCGCTCGTGCCGTCGCGAAGCTGGTCGGTGACGGCTTCGTTCTGGCAATCGACCGTTCGGAAAAGGCAATCCGATTGGCGCGGGCGGGATCGTCCAATGAAATGGCCGCAGGCGGCCTCGATTTCAGGTGTGTTGCGATCGAGGATTTCGCCTTGAATTCTGGTGATGCTCCCTTCGACATCGCCTTTGCCATGCGGGTCGGCGCGCTTGACGGGCGTCACCCTGAAGCAGGCCGGGAGGCGCTGAAGCGGATCAAGGCCGCGCTGAAGCCACGCGGCAGGCTCTTCACCGATGGTGGCGATCCTTTGAAGGAAATCGAGCTGGGTTGGGGCTTGCCGTCTTAGAGAAATCCATCGAGAAACGCCGCGGTCTCCTCCGAGATGCCGACGATCTTGTTCGTCGCCTGGCGGTAGAATTTGAAGTTGAGCTCGGTCTCCGGCCGGCCGTCCTGCCAGTCCTTGAAGTGCTTGAGTTCGTCACGGCCCAGCCGTTTGGTCGCCAGGGCGGTGCGGCGGATAGAAACGCTGACCAGCGGCGTCTGCCGCTCGAAGTCCGGTCGTTTTGTAATTACCTCGGAGGACGTCACCACGCCTCGCGCAACGAGCCCCTGCCCGCCTTGGTTCTCGCTGGCGAACAAGAAGACGGCGTCGCCTTCGGCGATGCGCTTGCCGCCATACATGGTTTTCTGGGCGGCGAAGACGAAGGTCTCGGCTCGCGGATCATCGATCGCGGCCTTGATGGCATATGCCATGCCTCACGGCTCCAGGCTGAGGCCGATCCGGTAGCTCAGCACGTGCCGGGCGCCCGGCTCGATCAGCATGACACCCGGTTTGTCGGCGAACTCGCCGTCGAAATCGACGGAACTGGCGACGCCATGCCAGGGCTCGATGCACAGGAACGGGGCGCCGCCGGGCTTGGACCAGATACCCAGCTCGTTGAATCCCTGCCACGACATCTCGATCGCCGGCCCCTGCCCGGCGGCATAGCGCAGGCTGGTGCTGGCCGGCCGGTCGAGAATCACCGCGTCGTCGTCGAACAGTTTCTCGGAAAGTGGCAGCGCCTTTCCCTCGATGGGCGTCGGTTGCGGGGCTGGCAGCAGCAGACCGTCCTTCAGGCGGCGGACCGGCGCTGGTTCATCGTCGGCGAAGCTCAGCCGATAGGCTTCCTTGGGAAGTTCCGGCAGCAGCGGCCAGTTGAACGCCGGATGCGCGCCGATCGAGGCCGGCAACGGTTCGTCGCCGGTGTTGGCGATCTCGAAGGTCACGCCGAGTTGCCGGGGTTTCACCTCGTAGCCAATGGCCAGGCGAAAGGCGAACGGGTAGCGCGTCCGTGTCTCGGCGTCATCCGTCAGGACCAATGTGCAGGAGGTCGGCCCCTGCTCCGCCCAGGCAAAGCGCCGGTCGCGTGCAAAGCCGTGCTGCGTCATCGGATAGGTTTGGCCGCGATGCCGCAGTTGGTCGCCTTTCAGCCGGCCGACGATCGGGAACAGGACCGGTGAATGACGGCGCCATGCGGGGCCTGCCTGCCACAGGAGCTCGGTGCCGTCGGCATCGCGCAACGAGATCAGTTCAGCCCCCTGCCCGACGATGGTCGCAGAAATTCCGTCAGCGCGAAGCGTCAGCTGTTCCATTGCGTTCCTCGCGGCTGCTGGCATGCCGGCAGGCTAGCAAATGGATAAGTATGAACTCAAGGGCAACTGGCATGCCACGCTTTACCCGGCTGTGCGCGGCTCGGCAGGGCCGACAAAAAAGTGGCCGGAGGTTTTACCTCCGGCCACGCCAGATCAGTGATGTTGCCTGCTACGGTCCGGCTTATTCACGCTCGCCGGTGAAATTCAGCAGCAACTGGAAGATGTTGATGAAGTTCAGGTAGAGCGAAAAGGCGCCGAAGACGGCGAGCTTCTGCTGCGATTCCGCATCGAAATTCTCCGCATATTGCTCCTTGATCGTCTGCGTGTCCCAGGCGGTGAGGCCGATGAAGACGGCAATGCCGATCACCGAGATGGCGAACTGCAGCGCGGTCGAACCGAGGAACAGGTTGACCAGGCTGGCGATCACCACGCCGATCAGGCCCATGATCAGGAATGACGAGAACTGCGTCAGGTCGCGCCTGGTCGTGTAGCCATAGAGGCTGGTGGCACCGAACATCGTGGCGGCGATGAAGAAGGTGCGCGCGATGCTGGTCGAGGTGAAGACCAGGAACACGGAGGCGAGCGACAGGCCCATCACCGCGCAGAAGGCCCAGAACATCGCCTGCGCGCTTGCGGCAGACATGGTCTGCATCCTGAACGAGAAGATCATGACGAAGGCGAGCGGCGCCAGCATCACCACCCATTTCAGCGGGCTGGAGAAGATCGGCACATAGAGCGCCGGCGTCGAGGCCACGAAAAAGGCGACGAGGCCGGTGACGACCAGGCCGAGGCCCATATAGTTGTATACGCGCAACATGTGCTTGCGCAGGCCCTCGTCATAGACGGCTCCGGCCTGGACGCCGGTGCCCATTCGGTATCCCAGATTGGGGCTGTTCATTTGGTTCTCCTTAGTTGGAAGTCTCAGTAAGCGTCGGCTCTCAGTGGAGTGTTGGTTCTCAGTAGAGTGTTCTGGCGAGTTCTTCGGCGGCACGGTCGAGATTGCCGGCGTCGCTGCGTCCGACCACCGCGTAGGCAACCTCGCCGATCTGGAAATATGCAGTTGAGATGTCGTCGGAGGGCGCTACCGTCGGTTTCACCACATCGAACGTGCCCGGCCTGATGGCGAACAGCGAGACAAGACCGAGGTCCTTGGTCTCGACCGCCACCTCGACGCTCGGCCCGAATTGCGAGGGATAGACCTGGACGTCGCGGATCTTCCAGTCGTCGGGCAGCGACGGCATGACGATCGCCGTGGCGGCGCGGATCTCGTCGGCATTGTAGCCCGGCGCTTCCTGCTGCGATGGCATCGTCTCGCGCACCAAAGTCGTCCGGTGCGCCCTGACCGCATCCTCGACATAGGCCGGCGGCTGCGTCGAGGCGACCACCTTGGTCACCGCTATCGGCCCGAAAACGCCGTTGGCCAGCCAGCCCGCCGCGACCAGCACGGCCGCGGCCGCGGCCTGCTGCAGCACGGCAAGGATACGGCCCCTGGCAAGCGCCCTTTCCAGCCGCCGCGCCGCTTCGGTCGTGGCCGGACGCGCCATCCCGCCCGGTCCGGCAAGCGCGACGCGCAGTTCGTCGCGCGTCCTCAGATCGGACATCACGCGCGCCGCCGCTTCCGGGCGCGCGGCGAGGTGCGCCTCGACCTCGATGCGGCGGGCGACATCCAGCTGATCGTCGACATAGGCGTCGAGGTCGGCATCGGTCACGGGGTCGACAATGACGGTCATTGATCGTCTCCCACGATCCTGAGATGAGGCCTGGTTTTCAGGGGAGCGCCCTCCTCCATCTCGCGCAGCGCGGCACGCGCGCGGCCGATGCGCGACATCAGCGTTCCGAGCGGCACGCCGATGACCTCGGCGGCCTGCTGATAGGAAAGCCCTTCGATGGCGACGAGATGCAGGGCGGAGCGCTGTTCCTCCGGCAGCGATAGAAATGCGTCGCGGACCTGCGACAGGCGCACCGAATGGTCCTGCGACGCCGGCATGCTCTGGTCGGCGACAAGGCCGGCCTGTTCGATGCGCGCCGCCTCGGAGCGGCGCGAGCGCATGCGGTCGATGAAGATGTTGTGCGCGATCGCCAGCAGCCAGGCGCGCAAATTGCCGCCCGAGCGAAAGGTCGTGCGCCGCTCATAAGCGCGCACCAGCGCGTCATGGACGAGATCCTCCGCGTCAGCGCTGTCGCGCGTCAGCGAGCGCGCGTAGCGCCGCAGCGAGCCCAACTGCCCGACGATATCGAATCGTGCCATCGACCGTTTCATGCCCTGTTTACGGAGCATGTAGGGATTTTAATCCCCTGCCCGGCGTTTCTTTTTGGTGTCGCCGGCGCAGAGGAAACCGCTGGCGCGGCGGGATCGATTTGCGTATCACTCCGCCGCCATTGGAGTCCTATCGATGTTCGAGACCCTGCAGCCCGCGCCCGCCGACAAGATCCTTGCCCTGATCGGCCTCTATCGCAACGATCCACGGTCCGGCAAAGTCGACCTCGGTGTCGGCGTCTACAAGGACATCGATGGCAGGACGCCGGTGATGCGCGCGGTGCGCGAGGCCGAGAAGCGGCTGCTAGCGAGCCAGGACACCAAGACCTATCTCGGGCTTGCCGGCGATACCGGCTTCAACGCCGCCATGGTCAAGCTTGCCTTCGGCGAGAAGGCCGACCATTCGCGCATCCGCGCCGCACAGGCGCCAGGTGGATCGGGCGCGCTCAGGCTGGTGGCCGAGCTTCTGCAGCGTACGCGCGCCGGCGCGACGGTCTGGCTGTCCGATCCGACCTGGCCGAACCATCTGCCGGTGATGCGTGCCGCCGGCCTTAAGGTGCGCGACTATCCTTATTTCGATGCCGCTTCGGGTGCTGTCCGCTTCGACGAGATGCTGGCGGCGCTAAAAGTTGCCAACAGCGGCGATGTCGTGCTGCTGCATGGCTGCTGCCATAACCCGACCGGCGCCAACCTCGATATCGCGCAGTGGGCCAAGGTCGCCGATGTGCTGCTGGAGCGCGGCCTGCTGCCTTTCGTCGACATCGCCTATCAGGGCTTTGGCGAGGGCCTCGACGCCGACGCCGCCGGCCTGCGCCTGCTGGCCGACAAAATGCCGGAAATGGTCGTCGCCTCGAGCTGCTCGAAGAATTTCGCTGTCTATCGCGACCGCGTCGGCGCCGCGATGATCATGGCCAAGGATGGCGCCCAGGCGGATGTGGCAATGAGCCAGATGCTGGCGGCTGCGCGTGCGCTCTATTCCATGCCGCCGGATCACGGCGCGGCGGCGGTGCGCATGGTGCTGGAGGACGCCAACCTGAAGCATGACTGGGAGGCGGAACTGGAGGAGATGCGACTGCGCATGCTCAGGCTGCGCGTCGCTTTCGCAGAGGCGTTGCGCCGGCAGTCGAATTCCGACCGCTTCGATTTCGTCGCCAGCCATCGCGGCATGTTTTCCAGGCTTGGGCTGACCGAGGCGCAGGTCGAGCGCCTGCGCACCGAGCACGCCGTCTATATGGTGGGCGACAGCCGCATCAACGTGGCCGGCCTGCCGGAGGACGGCATGGACGATCTCGCCAAGGCGATCGTCTCGGTGCTGGACTGAGAGCCCGCGCAACTGTGGACAATCGGTTTTTGCCGTTCAGCGGGATTGGTCGCCCGCCGCGCTGCGCGCTAGGGTTTGCAGGATGAAACCCTCGAAAGATATTTCCCGGCTGATCGAGATCATGGCAGCGCTCAGGGCGCCGAAGACCGGCTGCCCCTGGGATGTCGAGCAGAATTTCTCGACCATTGCTCCCTATACGATCGAGGAAGCCTATGAGGTGGCCGATGCCATCGCGCGCGGCGACTTCGACGATCTGCGCGAGGAACTCGGCGACCTGCTGCTGCAGGTCGTCTATCACGCGCAGATGGCTGAGGAGATCGGCGAGTTCGCTTTCGGCGATGTCGTCGAAGCCATCACCACCAAGATGATCCGCCGTCACCCGCACGTCTTCGGCGACGAGAAGGCGCGCAGCGCCGGCATGGCCAAGGGCATGTGGGAGAAGATCAAGGCCGCCGAAAAAGCCGAGAAGCGCGACGCCCGCCTCGCGCGCGGACTCGATCCGGAAGATCACGGCAAGGGTTATCTCGACAGCGTTCCGGTGGCGCTCCCTGCCTTGACGCGTGCCCTGAAACTGCAGGAGAAAGCCGCGCGCGTCGGCTTCGACTGGAGTGAGGCAGCACCCATCCTCGACAAAATAGAGGAAGAGATCGGCGAATTGCGCGAGGCGCTGGCTACGGGCGACGCGGCACCCATCAAAGACGAATTCGGCGACATGCTGTTTGCTATCGTCAATCTCGGCCGCCACTTGAAACTCGATTCCGAAGCGGCGCTCAGCGGCACCAACGACAAGTTCCGCTCGCGTTTTCACTATGTTGAGCAGGCCTTAGAGGCTTCGGGCGGCTCGCTGGAGAAGGCAACGCTCGACGAGATGGAAGCGCTCTGGCAGCAGGCAAAAAGCGCAAAATAAACAGCCGGTTAGCCGCTGTTCTTGCGGTGCAGCCTGCTGTCGATTTCCTGCCTGGCGCTGTGCGTGGCCGTCAGCGAGAGGGTGACGCTGCCATCTTCATTGTCGGTACGCGAAACGACGTCGCCGTTGCGGTATAGCCAGTCGACCTGGCCGAGCTGGGCCGGGTTCAACGTCACCGTCATTGTTTCCAGCTCGCCCGACACGCGCGTCTCGATAAGCGCTTTCAGCGCGTCGATCCCTTCGCCGGTGACCGCCGATATCGCGATCGGCGGCGCCTTGCCACTGGCGCTTTCGGCAAGCAGGCGCTCGCGATTGCCTTCGTCGAGCAGGTCGATCTTGTTCCATACCTCGATCACGCGGTTCGTGTCGGCGGCGTCGACGCCGAGATCGCCAAGGATACGCTCGACGTCGTCCGCCTGGGCCGCCGTGTCCGGATCGGAGATGTCGCGCAGATGCAGCACCAGGTCGGCTTCGACGACTTCTTCCAGCGTCGCCCGGAACGCGGCGACCAGATGCGTCGGCAGGTCGGAGATGAAGCCGACCGTGTCCGACAGGATGACCGGCGTGCCATGCGGCAACCGTACGCGCCGAAGCGTAGGGTCGAGCGTGGCGAACAGCATGTCCTCGGCCAGCACCCCTGCCCCGGTCAGCCGGTTGAACAGCGTCGACTTGCCGGCATTGGTGTAGCCGACGATCGCCACCACCGGGAACGGCACCTTCTTGCGCTTGGCCCGATGCAGGTCGCGCGTGCGCCGCACCGTTTCCAGCTCGTGCTTCAGCTTGGTGATCTTGTCCTGCAGGATGCGGCGATCGGATTCGATCTGGGTTTCGCCGGGACCGCCGAGGAAGCCGGCGCCGCCGCGTTGCCGTTCAAGGTGGGTCCAGCTCCGCACCAGCCGGCCCTTCTGATAATTGAGATGCGCGAGCTCGACCTGTAGCGTGCCTTCCTTGGTGCGCGCCCGCTCGCCGAATATCTCGAGAATGAGCCCGGTGCGGTCGAGCACCTTGGCGTTCAGTTCCTTTTCGAGATTGCGCTGCTGCACCGGCGTCAGCGGATGGTCGACGATGACCAGCTCCGCCTTGCGCTCCTTCACGATGTCGGCGAACTCGGCCACCTTGCCGCTGCCGAGCAGCGTCGCCGGCCGCGGGTCGGCAACCGTCACCACCGCCGTGTGGACCGGATCGAGGTCGATGGCGCTGGCAAGCCCGACGGCTTCGTCGTGGCGGGCATCGGCCGAACGGCTCAGACGCGGACGGCTGGACTCATCGTCGCCGCGCGGCTGGCGGGTAAGCACCGGCACAATAACGACGGCCCGGGTCGGACCCTTGGCTTCCGTCCCGGGATGATGTGCTGGTTTTCCGCGAACCGTACCGTCCGCGTCCTTCTCACGTGCCAATCAGGCGCCCTGGCTTTCCTCGCCATCGAACATCTGAACCGGCTGGCTCGGCATGATCGTGGAAATGGCGTGCTTGTAGACGAGCTGGGAGTGCCCATCACGCCGCAACAACACACAAAAATTGTCGAACGAAGTGACCACACCGGTCAGCTTCACGCCATTGATGAGGAAGATGGTAAGTGGATTTTTGCTCTTGCGAACTGAATTCAGGAACAGGTCCTGAAGATTTTGCGATCGTTCCGCCATTTTTCTTGTCTTTCGCCGATCCCCTTCGGTTTGCGAGCCAATGCGCCAAATTACGCGGCACCTGTCAAGCGCGCAAACCCCCTCTTGCCGATACAAAGGCAAGCAGAACGAGATAGTTGAGGTTCATTCCAGTTGTGCGGTTATCAGGCTGGACTTTTTTCCGCAACGTCAAAAAAGGCCTGCCGCAACGAAAGTGTCGTAGAACCAGGATGGCCGTTTGCGATCGGCGCGCCGTCAATTTCGACCACCGGCATGGCGATTGTGGTCGCCGAGCTGATAAATGCCTCCCTGGCGGCCTTGGCTTCGGCGACCGAAAAGCCGCGCTCCTCGATCTTGAGGCCAAGCTTGGCGGCAACATCGAAAAGCGTCGTGCGGGTGATGCCACGCAGGATGCCATGCTCGGCCGGCCGGGTCACCAGGACGCCGTCCCGGGTCACGATCCAGGCGTTGGATGAACCGCCTTCCTTGACGTTGCCGTCGGTGTCGACGAACCAGGCTTCCTGGGCGCCGGCTTCCTTGGCCTTCTGCTTGGCGAGCACATTGGGCAACAGGCCCGTGCTCTTGATGTCGACACGATCCCAGCGATTCTCCGGGACGGTGATGACCTTGATGCCGGTCTCCACCCGCTTCGCCCCCGCGGCCGGATCGGCTTTTCTGGCGGTTATGACCAGGGAAGGCCTTGTGCCCGCCGGCGGAAACACGAACTCCCGGCTGGCGACGCCGCGTGTCACCTGCACATAGACAAGGCCGTTGACCACGCCGTTGCGATTGACCACCTCGCGCACCAGCATCGGCAGGACGCCTTCCGAGACCGGCCAGGCGATGGACAGTTCCTTCAGCGAGCGCTTGAGCCGCGCAAGATGGCGCGGCATGTCGACGATGTGGCCGCGCGCCACCTCGCAGACCTCATAGACGCCATCGGCGAACTGGTAGCCGCGGTCTTCGATGTGGACGCGGGCTTCAGCATGGACGACATAGCGCCCGTTGACATAGGCAATGCGCGGCATGGGCACCCTCAGGGAAAACGTATGGCTTTCTTAGGCGATTCCGCCGCCGCGGCAACGGACAATCACGTGGGCCAACCGCTCGCTACACACCCAGCGACTTCAGCTTGCGATGCAGAGCCGAGCGTTCCATGCCGATGAATTCGGCCGTCTTCGAGATGTTGCCGCCGAAGCGGTTGATCTGGGCGATCAGGTAGTCCTTCTCGAATTGCTCGCGTGCTTCGCGCAGCGGCAGCGCCATGATGTGCTGATCCGACTGGTTGGGCGTGCGCGGCATGACGTCGCCGATCTCGGACGGCAGAAGATCGGCGGTGATCGGCGCGTCGGCCTCGTCTCCTCGCGCCAGGATCATCAGTCGCTCGACATTGTTGCGCAACTGGCGAACGTTGCCCGGCCAGTTGTGGGCCTGCAGCACGGCCAGCGCGTCGTCGCCGATGCGGCGCGGCCTGATGCCGGCCTGGCGCGCGATCTGCTTCATGAAATTGTCGACGAGATAGGGAATGTCCTCGCGCCGCTCGGCGAGCCCCGGCACCATGACCGGAACCACCGCCAGGCGATGGTAAAGGTCCTCGCGGAAGCGGCCGTCGGCGATCATCGCTTCGAGATTCTGCGAGGTCGAGGAGATGATGCGGACATCGACCTTGACGCGCTTGGTGCCGCCTACCCGTTCGAATTGCTGCTCGACCAGCACGCGCAGGATCTTGTTCTGCGTCTCGCGCGGCATATCGGCGACTTCGTCGATGTAGAGGATGCCGCGATGCGCCTCTTCCAGCGCGCCGACCTTGCGCTCGGTGCCGTTCGATTCGGTACCGAACAGCTCGATCTCCATGCGCTCGGGCGTGATGGTGGCCGCGCTCAGCGTCACGAACGGGCCGGCCTTGCGCGACGAGAGCGCGTGGATGGCGCGCGCCGTCAATTCCTTGCCGGAACCGGAGGGGCCGACGATCATGACGCGGCTGTTGGTCGGCGCGACACGCTCGATGGTCTGCCGCAGCTGGCTCATCGCCGACGACATGCCGATCAGGTCGAAGGTCTCGCCGCTGCGCAGCTTGAGGTCGGAAACCTCGCGCCGCAGCTTGGACGTCTCCAGCGCGCGCTCGGCGACCAGGATGAGGCGATCGGCCTTGAACGGCTTCTCGATGAAGTCGTACGCGCCCCGCCGGATGGCCGAGACCGCCGTTTCGATGTTGCCGTGGCCCGAGATCATCACCACCGGCATGGTCGGATGCATGATCTTGATCTCGTCGAGCAGGGCCAGGCCGTCGAGGCGCGAGCCCTGCAGCCAGATGTCGAGGAAAATCAGCCGCGGCGCGCGATCGGCGATCGACGCAAGCGCGCTGTCGGCATCATGGGCCGTGCGGGTTTCATGACCCTCGTCGCTCAGGATACCAGCGACAAGTTCGCGGATGTCTTCCTCGTCATCGACGATGAGAATGTCAGACGCCATTACCGACCTTTTCAGTTTCTCTTTCGTGTTCGCTTCGACCTTCACCGCGTGGCGGCGCGGCTACGATCGTTGCCGGGGGCAGGATGATCGAGATCATCGCACCCCGGCCACCATGGAAATCCGCTGGCGCGTCGTGCAGTTCGAGACGGCCGCCATGGTCCTCCACGATCTTCTTGACGATAGCGAGGCCAAGCCCGGTCCCCTTCTCGCGCGTCGTCATATAGGGCTCGAGCAGCCTTTGGCGATTCTCGCGCGGCAGCCCCTTGCCGTTGTCGATAACGTCGATTCGTATGGCGCCATCTTGGCGTCCGGCTTGAATCCGGATTGTGCCGTCCGAACGGTCTTGCGCATCAAGTCCGTCGATCGCCTCGGCAGCGTTCTTGACGAGGTTGCCGAAGGCCTGCGCCATCAGGCGGCTGTCGAAAGTGCCTTTCAACGGCTCGCTGCCGAAATCGCGCTCGAAGGCGATGTCGGAGCGGCTGACCTCGACCAGGAAGGACGCTTCGCGCAGCGATTCACGCAGGTCGATCGCTTTCATCTCCGGCTTCGGCATGCGGGCAAAGGCGGAGAATTCGTCGACCATGCGACCGATGTCCTCGACCTGGCGGATGATTGTATCGGTGCACTGGTCGAAGACCTCGCGATCCTCGGTGATGACCTTGCCGTAGCGGCGCCTGATGCGCTCGGCCGACAGCTGGATCGGCGTCAGCGGGTTCTTGATCTCATGCGCGATGCGCCGGGCAACATCGGCCCAGGCCGACGAACGCTGCGCCTGGACGAGATCGGTGATGTCGTCGACGGTGACCACATAGGACTTCTCTTCCTCGCCGTCGTCGCCGGACTCGACGGTGACCTGGACATTGAAAGTGCGCTCCAGACCGGTGCGGAAGAAGGTCACCTGCTCTCGATAGACCGGCTTGCCGGACTGACGTCCGATCTCGAAGACGCGGCCGACAAGGGGCAGCACCGCCGAAAGGTTCTGGCCGAGCGTGGCATTTGCCGAAATCGCCAGCATGGTTTCGGCCGAGCGGTTGACGATGGTGACGATGCCGTAGGGATCGACGCCGATGACGCCGGCGGTGACGCCCTCCAGCACCGCTTCGGAGAAGCGGCGCCGCTCGTCGATCAGGTCCTTGGCCGACATCAGCTCGTTGCGTTGCGATTTGAGCTCCAGGATCATGTTGTTGAAGGTCTCGCCGAGCGAGGCCACGTCGCCGTCGGACTGGCGCACCGGAACGGCCACGTCGAGATTGCCGGTCGCCACTTCGTCGGCGGCACCGATCAGCTGGCGGATCGGCCGCACGATCCGGTCGGCAACCGCAATGCCGGTCCAGATCGCCGAGAGCGTGATGATCAGCGTGAGCGACAGGTAAGGCAGCGCAAAAGCGACCTGCGAGGTCCGGCGGTTATCCTCCAGATTGCGGTATTCGTCGGTGTTGGACCTGACGATCTGACGCGCCTTGATCACATCGGGATCGACCAGCCGGATCGTATAGAGGTAAAGCCCTTCGATCTCGCGCAGTTTGATGATGGCGCCCATGATGTTGCGGGTGCGGGGCTCTATCAGCACCGGCTTGCCGTCGACCGCGGTTTCGACAGCGCCCGACGGTGGCTCGGGCATGGGGAAATCGGCGTCGGTCTTGGCGTTCATGACGAACGAGCCGTCAGGCTTGATGAGGGCCGCGTGCGCAAGGCCGCGCCCCACGGCTTCCTTGTTCAACAAATCGAGGAAACCGCCCCGGTCGAGACCGTAAAGCGTGCGCGAGGCATCGAGATCATATGCCATCGACAATGTCGTGCCCTGGAGGTTGCGAGCGTTCTCCTGCACGTAGGCGTCGGCAATCGACAGCGACGAGTTGACGATCGTCTTGGTGCGGAGCTCGAACCAGCGGTCGAGGCCGATGTCGAGCGTGATCGAGGCAATGATCGCCACCATGATAGCCGGAATGGCGGCAACCAGCGCAAACATCGCGACGATGCGCACATGCAGCCGCGAGGCGGCCCTGCCGTGGCGCCGCGCCAGGACGATACGACGCACCTCGCGGGCGATCAACGTGATCAGGAACAGAACAAAGACGGCATTGGCCGCGATCAGGGCCCAGGTCGCATTGGCGGTCGGCGCGATCGGCGTTGCGCCGACCAGGATCACAAACGAGATCGCCGCCGTGATCATCGCGCCGGCGATGGCGACCACGCCGGGCAACGCCAGCAACCGTCGGCCGTCACGCGTGCCGGTCTGGTTGAAAAGCGATTTGTTCAGGGTCGGAGCCTCAGCTGCCATGTCGCGGTACAGAGTCGGTCATTGCGTCGGATGTATGCAACGCATTGTGGCGATTATGCAACAAGTGTGGCCGGGACGGAAATCTTTCCCCGACCAATTTGCGAAAGGAGCCAATTTGCCGGAAGGATGGTGACGCTACGGTTGCCTGGCCGATTTGTAGACGTTGACGCCGAGCTCGCGGATCTTTTTGCGCAGCGTGTTGCGGTTGAGCCCCAGGAGCTCGGCTGCCTTGATCTGGTTGCCGCGCGTCGCCGTCATCGAAGCCAGCACCAGCGGATATTCGACCTCGGCAAGGATGCGCTGGTAGAGCCCGGCCGGCGGCAAGTCGCCGGCAAAGGAGGCAAAATAGCGCTGCAGGAAATGTTCGACCGCCTGGCCGATCGACAGATCGTCGGGAATGAGCGCGCCGCCATCGGGCACGACCGGCCTATCGCCGGTCTTCAGCTCGGACTCGATGATCTCCGATGAAATCTCGTCCTGCGAGTAGAGGGCGGCCAGCCGGCGCACCAGGTTTTCCAGCTCGCGCACGTTACCGGGCCAGGGATAGCGCTTCATAAGCTCGATGCCGCCGGACGAAATGCGCTTGGTCTGCAGGCCCTCGCTGGCGCCCTGCTTGAAGAAGTGCCGCACCAGATCGGGAATGTCCTCGGAACGCTCGCGCAGCGCCGGCAGCCTCAGCGGCACGACGTTGAGGCGGTAGAACAGATCTTCGCGGAACAGACCCTGGTTGATCAGCGTGCGCAGATCCTTGTTGGTGGCCGCAACGATGCGCACGTCGGTCTTGATCGGCGTGCGGCCGCCGACCGTGGTGTATTCGCCCTGCTGCAGCACGCGCAGCAGGCGGGTCTGCGCCTCCATCGGCATGTCGCCGATCTCATCGAGGAACAGCGTGCCGCCCTCGGCCTGTTCGAAGCGGCCGCTGGAACGGTTCTGGGCGCCGGTGAAGGCGCCTTTCTCGTGGCCGAACAGCTCCGATTCGATGAGGTCGCGCGGGATCGCCGCCATATTGATGGCCACGAACGGGCCGCCGCGGCGGCGGCCATATTCGTGCAGCGCGCGCGCCACCAACTCCTTGCCGGTGCCGGACTCGCCGCTGATCATGACCGTCAGATCGGTCTGCATCATACGCGCCAGCATGCGGTAGATGTCCTGCATGGCGGCGGAGCGGCCGACCAGCGGCATCGTCTCCGGCTGGTCTTCCGCGCGGGAATCGAGCTTCGGCCGCTTGGGCTCGGCCAGCGCCCGGTTGACGATGTTGAGCAGCTCGGTGAGGTCGAACGGCTTCGGCAGATACTCATAAGCGCCGGTCTCGGAGGCGCGGATGGCGGTCATGAACGTGTTCTGCGCGCTCATGACGATGACCGGCAGCTCGGGCCTCGCCTTCTTGATGCGCGGCAGCATGTCGAAGGCGTTTTCGTCCGGCATCACCACATCTGTGATGACGAGATCGCCCTCGCCCGCCGCCACCCAACGCCACAGCGTCGAGGCGTTCGAGGTCACGCGCACCTCGTGGCCGACCCGTGACAGCGCCTGGTTGAGCACCGTGCGGATGGCCGCATCGTCGTCAGCGACCAGAATATTGCCGCGAATGCTCATTTGCGGTCTCCTTCTGCTTCATCGCCCGAGCCTGGCGAAGTCTCCTTCCAGGCCGGCAACAGGACGCGGAAAGTGGTCCCGCGCGACGTCGAATCGCATTCGATGATGCCGCCATGCTCGCCGACGATCTTGGCGACCAGGGCCAGCCCCAGGCCGGAACCGTTCGGCTTGGTGGTGATAAACGGATCGAACAGGATCGGCAGGATGTCCTCGGAAACACCGGGTCCGTTGTCATGCACGCAGAATTCCAGCGGCAGCGAGACACGGTCCTGCGTGCCAGGCACGGAAACGCGGATGCCCGGACGGAAGGCGGTCGAGAGCAAGATCTCGCCCTGCGGATCGGCACCGATCGACTCGGCGGCGTTCTTGACCAGATTGAGGAAGACCTGGATCAGCTGGTCACGGTTGGCGAAGACTGGAGGCAATGATGGATCATATTCCTCCAAGATCTTGATCCGCCTGGCAAAACCGTTCTTGGCGATCGCCTTCACGTGATCCAGCACGACATGGATATTTACCGGATAGCGCTCGATCGGCCGTTCGTCGGAAAATACTTCCATGCGGTCGACCAGCGAGACGATGCGGTCGGTCTCGTCGGTGATCAGGCGGGTGAGCGCCCGATCCTCGTCGGAAGCGGAAAGCTCGAGCAACTGGGCGGCGCCACGAATGCCGGAGAGCGGGTTCTTGATCTCATGCGCCAGCATGGCGGCAAGGCCGGTGACGGAGCGGGCCGCCCCGCGATGGGTCATCTGGCGGTCGATCTTGTCGGCCATCGACCGTTCCTGGAACATGACGACCACGGAGCCCGGAAACTCCGGCACCGGCGCGACATAGAGATCGACCATCTTCTCGATGCCGAGGCGCGGCGACGACACGTCGACGCGGTATTCGTTGACCGGCGCGCGGCGCTCGCGCACCTGGTCGACCAGCGTCAGCAGCGGGCTGCCGAACGGCACCAGCTTGGAGAGCGTATTGCGGGCGAGCATGGTGGCGCTCGAGCGGAAGAAGTCCTCGGCATCCGCATTGGCGAAAGTGATAAAGCCGTCGGTATCGACCATGATCACCGGGCGGCGAATGGTGTTGAGGACGATATTGGCGGCGTCCGCCACATCGGTCGGCTGCGGGACGGTGGCCTTCATGCCGCGCTCCGCAGGCTGATCGATGACGGGCTATCGGCGAACACGCGGCGCAGTTCGGCGACGACTTCAACGGGCTCGAAGGACGTGAGGATGCGTTTGCGTTGCTCGGCGTAGACAACTGGAGCATGACGGTCGAGATACCAGCCAAGATGCTTGCGCGCCTGGCGCAGCCCGCTTTCAATGCCATAGAGCGAGAGCATGTCCTCGTAATGGGAGACCACGTAGTCGGCGAGCGCTTCCGGCGCTTGCGGGATACCTTGCGCGCGTGCGCCGGCCGCGGCTGTCGCAATGCCGCCGGCGACCCATGGCGCGCCGTAATGCGCGCGGCCGATCATCACGGCGTCGGCGCCGGACTGTTCGAGGATTGTCGCGGCCTCTTCCGGCGAGCCGACATCGCCATTGGCCACCACCGGGATCGAGACCGCTTCCTTGACGCGCGCAATCGCCCGCCAGTCGGCCTCGCCTTGGTAGAACTGGCATCGCGTACGGCCATGGACGGTCACCATCCTGACGCCCGCCTGTTCGGCGCGCCGCGCCAGCATCGGCGCGTTGAGGGCGCTTTCGTCCCAGCCGAGCCGCATCTTGACGGTCACCGGCACCGAAACGGCGCCGACCACCGCCTCGATCAGCGACAGCGCGTGGTCGAGATCGCGCATCAGCGCCGAACCGGCATAGCCGCCGGTCACCTTCTTCGCCGGGCAACCCATGTTGATGTCGATGATATCGGCGCCCTCGCCCGCCGCTATGCGCGCGCCCTCGCCCATATGGACGGCCTCGCGGCCGGCCAGCTGCACCATATGCACCGGCAGGCCGGAATGACGGATACGAAGGTCGCAGCCGGCCCTGCCCTTGGCCAGTTCGCCGCTCGCCACCATTTCCGACACGACCAGCCCGGCGCCGTGCGCGTGGGCGCGCTGCCGGAACGGCTCGTCGGTGATGCCCGACATCGGCGCCAGGAAAACGCGATTGCGGATTCTCACGCCGCCGACATCGAGTGGCGATGCCAATGTGGTCAATTCAGTCATGCACAAAAACCAAGCATATTCGATCGTTGCACATTCTCTAGCCAGAAGTGTGGCATTGTGCAACGCGCAATGACGTCACATTAAGGCGCATTTTGGAAAATGCTGGCCTTCGGCCATTACCGCGACTAGGACCGATCGGAATGAGCGAGGCAAGCGAAAAGCAAGCGGCGGGCGAAAAGCAGGCGGCGGGCCCGAGCCGCGGGATCGGGGTGGTGATCGTTGCCGCCGGCCGTGGCGCGCGTGCCGGACAGGCCGACGGTCCGAAACAATATCAGCGCATCGGCGGCCGTGCCGTCATCGCGCATACGCTGGATATCTTTCTCTCCCATCCGATGATCGGCCCCGTGGTCGTGGCTATCCACGCCGACGATGCCGAGCTCTTCCAACGCGCGGCCGAAGCGCATGGCGATCGTCTTGTCGCCGTTGTCGGCGGCCCTTCGCGCCAGGCGTCCGTCCGGCTCGGTCTCCTGGCGCTCAGGGACCAGGCACCCGCAAAAGTGCTGGTGCATGACGCCGTGCGCCCGTTCGTCGACGCCGGGCTGATCGACCGCACCATCGAAGCCATCGGCGAGCGCCAGGGCGCGCTGCCGGCGCTGCCCGTTGCCGACACGCTGAAGCGGGAATCGGCCACCGGCATGATCGACGAGACGGTATCGAGAGCCGGCCTTCATGCCGCGCAGACGCCGCAGGGTTTTCCGTTCTGGCCGCTGCTCGCCGCGCATGAGAAGGCGCATCATCTGGGCAAGACCGAGTTCACCGACGATGCGGCGATCGCCGAATGGGCGCAGATACCAGTCAAGATCGTTCCCGGATCGCCGGACAACGTCAAACTCACCTGGGCGAGGGACATTGCATTGGCCGATCAGCGGCTCTTGAGCGCACAGCCGCGCTTTCCGGATATCCGGACCGGAAATGGTTACGACGTGCATGCGTTCGAGCCAGGCGACCATGTCACGCTCTGCGGCGTCGCCATTCCCTACGAGCGAAAACTCTCCGGCCACTCCGATGCCGATGTCGGGCTGCATGCGCTGACGGACGCGCTTCTCGCCACCTGCGGCGCCGGCGATATCGGCACGCATTTCCCGCCATCGGACCCGCAATGGAAAGGCGCCGCCTCGAAGATCTTCGTCGAGCACGCGGCGAAGCTAGTGCGCGGGCGCGGCGGCCGCATCGCCAATGCCGACATCACGCTGATCTGCGAGGCGCCGCGCGTCGGGCCGCATCGCGCGGCGATGACGCAAGCCCTTTCGGCCATGCTCGGCATTGCGCCCGAGCGTATTTCGATCAAAGCGACGACAAACGAGAAGCTCGGCTTTATCGGACGCGGCGAAGGCATCGCCGCGATCGCCACGGCCAGCGTCGTCTATCCGGGCGAGGTGCCGGCATGAGCAACGCTGAACTCGCAAACGCTCTGCTGCAAGCCTGCCAGCAGCGCGGCATCATGCTGGCGACGGCCGAAAGCTGCACCGGCGGCCTGATCATCGCCGCGTTGACCGACATCGCTGGTTCTTCCGCCGTGGTCGATCGCGGCTTCATCACCTATTCCAACGAAGCCAAGATGGAGATGCTCGGCGTCTCCGCCGCCACGCTCGGCGCGCATGGCGCGGTCTCGCGCGAGACGGTGCTGGAGATGGCGGCGGGCGCGCTGGCGCATTCAAAAGCCAGCCTCTCGCTCGCCGTGACCGGTATTGCCGGTCCGGGCGGTGGCTCGGTGGAAAAGCCGATCGGGCTCGTCTGGTTCGGCGTCGCGCTTGCCGGGCAACCGATTGTCGCCGAGCGGCAATTGTTCGGTCACAAGGGTCGCGAATTCATCCGCCACGAGACGGTGCGGCACGCGCTGCAGCTGGGGTTGCGGGCGCTTGGCAAAGACTAGGCTGGCTTGCGTCCGTAAATCACGTTGGCGCGCTTTTCAAAGGCTTCCGAGAACATGCGGAAGGCGCGGTCGAACATCGTGCCCATGACCGCGCCAAGGATGCGGCTCTTGAATTCATAGTCGATGAAGAAATGCACCTCGCAACCGCTGCTCGCGGGATCGAAGCGCCAGATGTTGCTCAGATATTTGAACGGGCCGTCGATGTATTTGACGTCGATGGCACGCTCGGCCGGATTGAGCAGCACCTGCGTCGTGAAGGTTTCGCGGATCGCCTTGTAGCCGATGCTCATGTCGGCGACGAGAATGGTGCGGCCGTCGCGCTCCTTGCGCGAGCGCACGGTGAGCGATTCACACAGCGGCAGGAACTGCGGGTAGGCTTCGATGTCCGCCACCAGCGCGAACATCTCTTCCGGTGTATGCGCGACGCGGCGTATCGCCTCGAATTTCGGCATTGAAGGTCAGCTGGCCTTCGCGAGCTGCGCCTCGCGCGCTGCGCGCAGCCTGGCGAAATCCTCGCCGGCATGGTGCGAGGAGCGCGTCAGCGGGCTCGACGCCATCAACAGGAAGCCCTTGGTCTTGCCGATCGTTTCGTAGGACTTGAACTCGTCCGGCGGGACGAATCGGATCACCGGATGATGCTTCTTCGATGGCTGCAGGTACTGGCCGATGGTCATGAAATCGACATTGGCCGAACGCAAATCGTCCATCAGTTGCAGCACCTCGTTCCGCTCTTCGCCGAGGCCGACCATGATGCCGGACTTGGTGAAGATCGACGGGTCGAGTTCCTTGACCCGCTGCAAGAGCCGGATCGAGTGGAAATAGCGGGCGCCAGGGCGGACCGTCAGGTAGTTCGACGGCACCGTTTCGAGATTGTGGTTGAAGACATCGGGCTTGGCCGCAACGACAATCTCCAGCGCGCCATCCTTGCGCAGGAAGTCGGGCGTCAGGATCTCGATCGTGGTCGACGGCGTTGCCGCGCGGATTTCGCGGATGACCTCGGCGAAATGCTGAGCGCCGCCATCGGCAAGGTCGTCGCGGTCGACGGAGGTTATGACGACATGGCTCAGCCCCATCTGCTTGACGGCGTGGGCAACGCGCGCCGGCTCATCTGGATCGAGCGCTGTCGGGATGCCGGTCGCTACGTTGCAGAAGGCGCAGGCGCGCGTGCAGATCTCGCCCATGATCATGAAGGTGGCGTGCTTCTTATCCCAGCATTCGCCGATGTTGGGGCAGCCCGCCTCCTCGCACACCGTCACCAGCTTGTGCGACTTCACGATCTCGCGCGTTTCGGCATAGCCCTTGGAAACCGGCGCCTTGACGCGGATCCAGTCGGGCTTGCGCAGCACTTCCTGGTCGGGGCGGTGCGCTTTCTCGGGATGCCGCTGGCGCGGCCGGTTGGCGATCGTGTCTACGACTGTGACCATCTCAAACCCTTCGCGGCCGCGATTTCGGCGGACGCCTGTCTTTCGTCATCTAGGACTTTTCGAAGTAAAGAAAAAGGCCGCGGCAGCGCATGCCGGCACGGCCTTTTTCGCATAGCAGGCTCTGCCTGCGATCAGCGACGCATTCGCGCGCCTTACCGGCGCACCAGCCGGCCCACGAAGATCAGCAGGCAGGCGCCGATGAAGCCGGTGATCAGATAGGCTACCCAGCCAACGCCAAAAGACTGGATGTTGAGGGCCTGCAGGATCGCGTTCAGCACCACCGCGCCAACGATGCCCATGATGATGTTCATGAAGATGCCGGTGTTGCTCTTCATGACCATCTCGGCGAGCCAGCCCGCCAGCCCTCCGACGATGATGGCTGCGATCCAGCCGACGCCATTCAAATGCATGTGCCAAGTCCTCCTCGATCAGGTGAAAATGCATCCGGAACAGAGCTGCCTTGCCGTCAGGTTTCTCCGGCTGCCGCGTATGAGTCTCGCGCAGCCAGTCTATCACCGAAAGGCGATTTATCATGCGTTCAAAACGCGGCCATAGGCGTCGAGCACGCTCTCTTTCATCATCTCCGACAGCGTCGGGTGCGGGAAGATGGTGTGCATCAGCTCTTCCTCGGTCGTCTCCAGGTTCATCGCCACGACAAAACCCTGGATGAGCTCGGTCACCTCGGCGCCGACCATATGCGCGCCGAGAAGCTGCCCGGTCTTCTGGTCAAAGATGGTCTTGACGAAACCCTGGTCCTCGCCGAGCGCGATGGCCTTGCCGTTGGCGCTGAACGGGAAACGGCCGACGCGGATATCCTTGCCTTCGGCCTTGGCCTTCGCTTCCGTCAGGCCGACGGAAGCGACCTGCGGGCTGCAATAGGTGCAGCCGGGGATCTTCAGCTTGTCGGTGGCATGGACGCCTGGGACGTTGGCGATCTTCTCGATGCAGACGACGCCCTCATGCTCGGCCTTGTGGGCAAGCATCGGCGGTCCGGCGACGTCACCGATGGCGTAGACGCCCGGCACATTGGTCTTGCCGTAGCCGTCGACGACCACGCAGCCGCGGTCCGTCTTCACGCCAAGCGCTTCCAGGCCGAGGTTTTCGATGTTGCCCTGCACGCCGACGGCCGAGATCATGCGGTCGGCGGTGATCTTCTCGACCTTGCCGTCCTTCATCTCGACATGCGCGGTGACCGAATTGGCACCCTTTTCGACCTTGGTCACCTTGGCTTCGAGGATGATCTTCATCCCCTGTTTCTCGAACTGCTTTTGCGCGAATTTCGAGACTTCGGCATCCTCGACCGGCATCACCGCCGGCAAAAGCTCGACCACCGTCACGTCGGCGCCCATGGTGCGGTAGAAGGAGGCGAATTCGATGCCGATTGCGCCCGAGCCCATGACCAGCAGCGACTTCGGCATTTCCTTCGGCACCATGGCCTCGAAATAGGTCCAGATCAGCTTTCCGTCAGGCTCGATGCCGGGCAGCGCGCGCGGCCGGGCGCCGGTGGCCAGGATGATGTGCTTGGCGGTGTAGGTGCCCTCGCCCTTGACGCCCTTCGGCACTGGCGGTTGCGGCTCCATCGGTTTCTTCGATGATTTGGAGACGACGACTTCTCCAGGCTTGGAGAGCTTTGCCTCTCCCCAGATAACGTCGACCTTGTTCTTCTTCATCAGGAAGCCGACGCCGGTGTTCAACCTGAGCGACACTTTTCGCGAGCGGTCGACCACGGCCGCGGTGTCGGCGCTGACCTTGCCGCCTTCGAGCTTCAGGCCGTAATCCTTGAGGTGATCCGAATAATGCATGATCTCGGCCGAGCGCAGCAGCGCCTTGGTCGGTATGCAGCCCCAGTTGAGGCAGATGCCGCCCAGATGCTCGCGCTCGACGATCGCCGTCTTGAAGCCAAGCTGGGCGGAGCGCACCGCTGTGACATAGCCGCCGGGGCCTGAGCCAATGATGATGACGTCGTAGGTTTCAGCCACGGGTTTTCTCCCTGATCTTTCTGAGGGTTAGAGTGAGAGCATGACGCGCACGAGCGGCGCCAGCGCCTGGCCGACGCGCCGCGTGTTCTCGGCATCGAGATGAACGCCGTCGAGCGGCGTGGTGGTGGCGACGCTGCCGGCGTCGAAGAAGCCGCAGCCGGCCTCGTCGGCAAGCAGGGAATATTGCGGCGCCAGCCGCTTGGAAGCATCATCGCCGCCGGCGAACATTTCCTTGAATTCGGCATTGTCGGTGCGCGTCACAACGGGTGGCGCGACGATAAGCATCTGCGGTGCCGGCCAGTCGAACGGATAGTCATGGCCGCGCACGATATTGATCAGCCGCTCCATGCCCTGTTTGGCGGCGACGGGATTGCCGTGGATCCATGGCTTCATGTCGTTGGCGCCAAGCATGAAGATAACGAGATCAATCGGCGCATGGCTTGTCAGGATCGTCGGCAGGACGCGGGCGCCGTTGCGATCGGCGCCGGCCAGGTAATCGTCAAAGGCAGTGGTGCGGCCGTTCAGGCTCTCGGCGATGACCTCGACATCGCCGCCAAGCTCAGCCTCAAGCACGCTCGGCCAGCGGTCCTCCAACGCATGGCGGCCTAGGCTGGCGGCGTCATAGCCCCAGGTCAGGGAATCGCCGTAGCACAAAATTGTCTTCACGCCTTTGCCCCGCTTCTACCAAAACCCGTGTGGACGCGCCCCACCCGCCAGCGCACGAAGAGCCACTGCACGACGATCGTAACGATGCCGGGCAACATCAGCCCAGCCACCACCGGCACGTCGCGTTTGATCACGTCTGTGCCGGCATCCGTGTAGAGTCCGACGCCGACCAGCAGGATGAGCAACACGGCAAACGCGATCAGCGACCACTTTCCCGCCTTGGCCACGGCAATCGCCGGATCGGCCATGAACTGCGCCACGAAGAAGACGAAGGTGACGACGAGGGTCACCAGGACCGAGACCATGAAAATGATGATGTATTCTTCCTCAGCGCCGGTGGCGACGGCGAGTTCCTGAGCCACCAGCCCGCCGGCGAAGCCGGAAAGGATGAAGGCGAAAAGGCTGGTGAAGAATTTCCGCACCGCCTTTTTTCCCTTCTTATACCAGCATGCCCATCGGGTTTTCGATCATGCGCTTGAAGGCGCCGAGGAGTTCGGCGCCAAGCGCGCCGTCGACGGCGCGGTGGTCGGTCGACAAGGTCACCGACATCACGGTCGCGATCTTGATCTCGCCCTTCTTGACCACCGCGCGCTCCTCGCCGGCGCCGACCGCAAGGATCGTCGCGTGCGGCGGGTTGATGACGGCGGCAAAGTCCTTGACGCCGAACATGCCCAGATTGGACACCGCCGTGGTGCCGCCCTGATACTCTTCCGGCTTCAACTTGCGGCTTCTGGCGCGGCCTGCCAGGTCCTTCATCTCGTTGGAGATGACCGACAGCGTCTTTTCATCGGCATGGCGGATGATCGGCGTGATCAGGCCGCCGGGGATCGAGACCGCGACCCCGACATCGGCATGCTTGTGCTTGACCATGGCGCTTTCGGTCCACGAGGCGTTGGCATCCGGCACCGCCATCAGCGCCATGGCCATCGCCTTGATCACCATGTCGTTGACCGAGAGCTTGTAGGCGGGAACCTCGCCCTTCTCCGTCTTCTTCATCGGCGCGGCGGCATTGAGCTGCGTGCGCAGCGCCAAGAGCGCATCGAGCTCGCAGTCGAGCGTCAGGTAGAAATGCGGGATGGTGGTCTTGGCCTCGACCAGGCGGCGCGCGATGGTCTTGCGCATGTTGTCGTGCGGCACGAGCTCGTAGGAGCCTTCGGCGAACAGTTTCAGCACCTGGTCGTCCGACATCGGCTTCGGCGCAGGGGCGGACGGAGCGCCGGCGGGCGCCCTCGCAGCCGGCGCAGTCTTGGCGCCGCCGGAAGCGATCGCCGCCTCGACATCGACTTTCACCACACGGCCATGCGGGCCGGAGCCGGTTACCGACGCGACGTCGACGCCGGCATCCTTGGCGATGCGGCGAGCCAGCGGCGATGCGAAGACGCGATCGCCAGCGGCGTGGCCGTTGGCGACGGGAGCGGGCTCGGCCTTCGCCGGCGCGGGCGCCGCAGCGGCTGCTGCCGGCTTGGGCGCTTCCTTGGGCGCCTCGGCCTTCGGGGCATCCGCTTTCGCAGCTTCAGCCTTGGGCGCGGCGGCGGCGCCGCTCTTGGCCGCAGCGCCGGCATCCTCGCCCTCACCAGCCAGGATGGCGATCAGCGCGTTGACCTTGACGCCTTCGGTGCCGGCTGGAACCACCAGCTTGGCGACCGTGCCTTCATCGACGGCTTCGACTTCCATCGTCGCCTTGTCGGTCTCGATCTCGGCGATCACATCGCCGGGCGAAACCTTATCGCCTTCCTTGACCAACCACTTGGAAAGATTGCCTTCTTCCATCGTGGGCGAAAGCGCCGGCATGGTGATGTTGATTGGCATTTTTCCCTCTCGACCGGCTCAGCGATAAGTGACGGCTTTGACCGCCTCGATGACCTCGCCGACATTGGGCAAAGCCAGCTTTTCGAGGTTCGCCGCATAAGGCATCGGCACGTCCTTGCCGGCAATGGTGATCACCGGCGCGTCGAGGAAGTCGAAGGCCCGCTGCGACACCTGGTTGGCGATGTGGTCGCCGACCGAGTTCTGCGGGTAGCCCTCTTCCACCACCACGAGGCGGTTGGTCTTCTTCACCGAAGCGATGATGGTGTCGAAGTCGAGCGGTCGGACGGTCCTCAGATCGATGATCTCGGCATCGATGCCCATGCCGCGCAATTCGGCTTCCGCCTTCAACGTATAGGTCATGCCGATGCCGAAGGAGACGATGGTGACATCCTTGCCCTGCTTGTGGATGCGCGCCTTGCCGATCGGCAGCACGAAATCGTCGAGCTTCGGCACGTCGAAGGAATGGCCGTAGAGGATTTCGTTCTCAAGGAAGATGACCGGGTTCGGATCGCGGATCGCCGCCTTGAGCAGGCCCTTGGCGTCGGCCGCCGTGTAAGGCATCACCACCTTGAGACCCGGGATATGGCTGTACCAGGCCGCATAGCACTGCGAGTGCTGCGCGGCTACGCGGGCGGCGGCGCCGTTCGGACCACGGAACACGATCGGCGCGCCCATCTGGCCGCCGGACATATAAAGCGTCTTGGCGGCCGAATTGATGATCTGGTCGATCGCCTGCATGGCGAAGTTGAAGGTCATGAACTCGACGATCGGCTTCAGCCCGGCCATCGCGGCACCGACGCCGACGCCGGCAAAGCCGTGCTCGGTGATCGGCGTGTCGACCACGCGCCGCGGGCCGAATTCCTGCAGCAGGCCTTGCGTGATCTTGTAGGCGCCTTGGTACTCGGCGACCTCCTCGCCCATGACGAAAACATCGCCGTCGCGGCGCATTTCCTCGGCCATGGCGTCGCGCAGCGCTTCACGCACCGTGGTCGAAACCATTTCGGTACCGGCGGGGATGTCCGGGTCGGCCGCGACTTCCGTCTTCGGCGCGGCGGCGACAGGTGCGGCAGCTTCGCTCTTGGCAGCGGCGGGCGCCGGCGCGGCGGCCTCACCCTTGGCCGGCTCTTCGCCGATGCCTTCGCCGGCCTTGTCGACGTCTTCACCGTCGACGGCAAGCACGGCGATCACCGCATTGACCTTGACGCCTTCGGTGCCGGCGGGAACCACGATCTTGGCAAGCGTGCCCTCATCGACGGCTTCGACTTCCATCGTCGCCTTGTCGGTCTCGATCTCGGCGATGACGTCACCGGCGACGACCTTGTCGCCCTCGTTCTTCAACCATTTGGAAACATTGCCCTCTTCCATCGTCGGCGAGAGCGCGGGCATGAGAATTTCGATCGGCATGTCCTTGCCCTCTCCTTAGAGTACGATATCGGTCCAGAGCTCGGACGGATCCGGCTCTGCGTCGTGCTGGGCGAATTCGGCGGCGTCGGCGACAATGTCGCGGACTTCCTTGTCGATGGTCTTGAGCTCGTCCTCGCTTGCCCATTTCTTGGCCGTCAGGCGTGCCTTGACCTGCTCGATCGGGTCATGCTCGGAGCGCATTTTCTGCACTTCTTCCTTGGAGCGGTACTTCGCCGGGTCGGACATGGAGTGGCCGCGATAGCGGTAGGTCTGCATTTCGAGGATCAGCGGGCCGTTGCCGGCGCGGCACCATTCGGTGGCGAGATCGGCCGCCGATTTCACGGCGCGGACGTCCATGCCGTCGACCTGGATGCCCGGGATCTTGAACGAAGCGCCGCGATGCGAGAAATCGGTCTCGGCCGACGAGCGCGACACGGACGTGCCCATGGCGTAGCGGTTGTTTTCGATGATGAAGATCACCGGCAGCTTCCACAGCGAGGCCATGTTGAAGCTTTCATAGACCTGGCCCTGGTTGGCGGCGCCGTCGCCGAAATAGGTCAGCGAAACGTTCTTGTTGTCGCGGTAGCGGTTGGCGAAGGCGAGGCCGGTGCCGAGCGAAACCTGCGCGCCGACGATGCCATGGCCGCCATAGAAATGCTTCTCCTTGGAGAACATGTGCATGGAGCCGCCCTTGCCCTTCGACAGCCCGCCGCGGCGCCCGGTGAGCTCGGCCATGACGCCGCGCGGCGACAGCTCCATCGCCAGCATGTGGCCGTGGTCGCGATAGGCGGTGATCATCTGGTCGCCCTCGATCAGCGCCATCTTCATGCCGGTGACGACGGCCTCCTGGCCGATATAGAGGTGGCAGAAGCCGCCGATGAAGCCCATGCCGTAGAGCTGGCCGGCCTTTTCCTCGAAGCGGCGGATCAGCAGCATGCGCCGGTAGGCGGAAAGCTCTTCTTCCTTGGTGAAATCCGCCGGCTTGGGCGCTGACAGATTAGGCTGTTTGTCGGATCTGGATTTGGCGGGCGCTTTTTTGGCGGCGGTGGCCATGCGTCACTCCCTGTTGGCGTCTCTTTGCGGACATTCAGGGAGATCGATCGCCTCCCCACCGATTTGAGGGAAGCTAACACGCAAGGATGCATTGCGCCATGCTGAAAAATGCATGGCTGGCATGCATCTAAGCGATTAGAATCGTTGCAAATAAAGTCGATTAACCGAAACTCGGTTATTTCGTTGGGGCGGGCAACATGATGGTGATTTCGTCGGGCTGGGACAAATTGAGCGCCTTTCGGGCCTGCTCGTCAAGCATATCCTTCTCCAGCGTGCCTTCATGCATCAGCTGGACGCGGCGCTCGAAGTCGATCCGGCGCGCCTTGACGGTATCAAGCTGGGTCTGCAACTCGACCTTTCGAGCTTCAAGCCGGTACTTGGAGTAAATGCCGAACTCGCCGTGATAGGCATGGAAGCCGAAATAGGCCAGGAAGAGCACGCAGAGCGAGGGGATGATCAGCCTACCGGTGTTTCTCTGCTTATGCTGACGTGTCCACATGACCCGAACCCTCGCGGCCGCGAACGCAAGCGGCAATCGAGTCGTATTTCGCCCGATTGTGCTTAATGGACGGTTACGGGCGGCTTGGTCCAGGATGGCCGGAAACGAAAAAGGGCGGGATTGACCCGCCCCCTTCGGATTGCTCGAACAGGCTGGATCAGCCCTTGACCACCGATTTGCCGGCATAGCGCGCCTGCTTGCCGAGCTCTTCCTCGATGCGGATCAGCTGGTTGTACTTGGCCATGCGGTCAGAGCGCGACAGCGAGCCGGTCTTGATCTGCCCGCAATTGGTGGCGACGGCGAGGTCGGCGATGGTCGAATCCTCGGTCTCGCCCGAGCGGTGCGACATGACGGCGGTGTAGCCAGCCTTGTGCGCGGTCTCGACGGCGTCGAGCGTCTCGGTCAGCGAGCCGATCTGGTTGACCTTGACCAGGATCGAGTTGGCGACGCCCATGCGGATGCCGTCGCGCAGCCGCGCCGTGTTGGTGACGAACAGGTCGTCGCCGACGAGCTGGATCTTCTTGCCGATCAGATCGGTCAGGATCTTCCAGCCTTCCCAGTCGTCCTCGGCAAGGCCGTCCTCGATGGTGATGATCGGATAGTCGGCGGCCAGCTTGGCGAGGTACTTGGCCTGCGCCTTCGGATCGCGGGTCTTCTTCTCGCCCTCATAGACATAGTTGCCGTCCTTGAAGAATTCGGTGGCGGCGCAGTCGAGGCCGAGCGCCACATCCTCGCCCGGCTTGAAGCCGGCCTTCTCGATCGATTCCATGATGAAGTCCAGGGCCGCCGGCGCGCTCTTGAGGTTGGGGGCGAAGCCGCCTTCGTCGCCGACATTGGTGTTGTGACCGGCGTCCTTGAGCTTCTTGCGCAGAGTGTGGAAAATCTCCGAGCCCCAGCGCACGCCGTCGCGCAGCGTCGGCGCGCCGATCGGCAGGATCATGAATTCCTGGAAGTCGATCGGGTTGTCGGCATGGGCGCCGCCATTGATGATGTTCATCATCGGCACCGGCAGGATGTGCGCCTTGGTGCCGCCGACATAGCGGTAGAGCGGCAGGCCTGCGGCTTCCGCCGCGGCCTTGGCGACAGCGAGCGACACGCCGAGGATGGCGTTGGCGCCGAGGCGGCTCTTGTTCGGCGTGCCGTCGAGCTCGATCATCGTCTGGTCGATATGGATCTGGTTCTCGGCCTCCATGCCGCCGATCGCCTCGAACAGCTCGCCGTTCACCGCCTCGACGGCGCGCTGGACGCCCTTGCCGAGATAGCGCGGCCCGCCGTCACGCAGCTCGACCGCCTCATGCGCGCCGGTCGATGCGCCCGACGGCACCGCGGCGCGGCCCATCGAGCCGTCCTCCAGCACCACGTCGACCTCGACGGTCGGATTGCCACGGCTGTCCAGGATTTCACGCCCGACAATGTCGATGATGGCGGTCATTTGCGATGTCCCCGATTGATCGATTGAAGCGTCGCGCCCCTCTTAGCCAAAGCAGAGCAAAAGGCAATCGGCGGGGCCGCAATTATTGCCGCGGGCACGATTCACGAAGCGCAAATCTCTGTCATCATAAGTCATGCGCGTTGCGCGGTCTTCTCATCTATGGTCGCCTTCGCGCGGGGCGAAACAGGAGGAGTTTCGCCATGTCCCAGTTGAGCGGTATCGTGAGTTTGTTCCTGATCGCGGCGGCGTTCCTGACATCGTGCGACGATCAGAAACCCCAGCAAAGCTCGGTGGAGCTCTCCACTGTCAACGCGGCGGAGTAATTCAAACATCAAAGGCCCCCGGCTTTCCGCCGGGGGCCCTTGATTTCCGCGCGCCGATCAAGCGATCAATGCCAGTAGGGCTTCACGTGGTAGTATTGGAATGAGGCGTCTCGCGCCGCTTCGCCGTCGGCTCCGGTCAACTCCTTGATCGAGTACGCCGGTGCGGCCTGCAACTGGTCCTTGGTGAAGGGCACGACGTAGCCGCCTCTGTCCTCGTCATAGTCGAGCGTCGCCCACGGAACTGCGTGGTACTTCTCGCCCATGCCGAGGAAGCCGCCGAAACCGATCACCGCGAACATGATGCCGTTCGACATCTTGTCCAGCATGACATCCTCGATGCTGCCGATGCTGTCGCCTTCGGTGTTGTAGACTGACGTGCCGATGACGCGCGAGGCGGCAATGGCTTCGGTATGCCCGGACGGGGTTGTCATGGTGGTGCTCCTCTCGGTTGAATGCCTGCATTGACAATGAGAGGAGCGGGCGAAGGTTCCGACTTTTTGCTCAGCTGTCCATCAGGATGAACGTCACCTTCATGTTGACGCGGTAGGCGGCAATCTTGCCGTCCTCGACAACGATCTTCTGGTCCTGGATCCAGGCGCCTTCGACGTTCTTCAAGGTTTTCGCGGCGCGCGCGATGCCCTTCTCGATAGCGTCCTGAAAGCTCTTCTTGGACGATGACGTGATTTCGGTGACGCGGGCGACAGACATGGCTTCCTCCTGCCAAGGCGCTCAGTTGCGGAAACGAGCGTATCGCCGGTGCGGTGCAACCACAAGTCAGTGCAGAATCGGCCCGCTCCGCCGGGATCAGTGGCCTTTGGCGATGCGGTCGAAGGCCATCAGCTTTTCCAGCAGTGCCGGCATGTCCTTCAGCGGAAGCATGTTGGGTCCGTCGGAAGACGTCGAATTGTCCGGGTCCTGATGGGTTTCGATGAAGACGCCGGCAACACCGACTGCGACTGCCGCACAAGCCAGTGTCGCGACGAACCGGCGCTCGCCGCCGGAGGACCCCCCCAGCCCCCCCGGGTGACCGAGAATAAAGAGCGGGTGATTGCCGTGCACAATATTTTTGTCAGGTTATTTGTATTATAAACAAAAACCAGCCCCCCAGACCCGCAAGAATAGGGGGTGTGGGGGGGTGGGGTGTAAAAAAAAAAGGT
>NZ_JBVVQH010000004.1:0-29883 GCF_055811115.1 Mesorhizobium sp. WSM4832
GCGGCGAACCCATCATAAGGGGGAAAACTGTTACCTATGTATCCGGTTCAAAGTGTTACCCATCTATCGGCTGGACACTCGGCGAAGCCGAGACGGAGTGGGGGTTGACCAGCGCTACACTAGACAATGCATGCGCCAAGCTACCACGCACGCTATCGCCAAACCTGCGCTCACTGGTCGCCGTTATTGCCCTTGGTCAGGATGTCGTCGGCGAGCGAGATCGCGGTCCGGCGATCGGCCTCGCCGGCCGCGGCGAAAGCCTCTTCCTGCATGTTGCGGATCCAGGGCTGGTCGGCCACCGGAGCCCGCTGCAGCGCCGCCGTCATCATCGCCAGGCCGCGCACGACCTTGCCGCTCTGGAACAGAAGATTGCCGAGCGTCGCCTGCGCGCCGGCATGGCCCTTCTCGGCCGCCAGCTGCAGCCAGCGGCCGGCCTGCTTGACGCTGGCCTTCACGCCGCCCTCGCCCTTGAGGAACATCTGGCCGATCTCGAACTGGGCGTTCGGGTTGCGGTAGTTGGCGGCGGCGCGCATGTAATATTCCTGCGCGGCGACCTCGTTTTCCTCGACCGGGCTGCCTGGAATGCCTTTGCGCAGATAGTCGCCGAGCGCGACAAGCGCGTCCGAGACATAGCTTTCCTCCGGCGAGCCGGGCTCGACATCCTGGTCGACGATCTCCGAGAAGAACTTGAAGGCCGCATAGTCGTCGCGCGCCACGCCGTCGCCTTGGGCATACATGCGCGCAAGCTTCCAGGTGGCGCCGATCTGGCCATTCTCGGCGGCATATTTATAGGCCTCGACCGCCTGGTCCTTGTGGCCGTTCTTGTAGGCGGAAAAGCCGAACTGGAACACCGCCCACGGACTCGACTGCGGCTTCACGCCGGTCTTGTCGTCGAACACCTTGTCGTCGAAGGCCATGGCCTGCCCGGCGGCTCCCAAGGTCGCAATCGCGACCAGTGCCGGCAAGACAAACGACCTCAACACCTCAGATGTCCGCATAGCAGTGCGTTTCTTTGGCGGCACCCGGATGGGTCACCGCGCCATCGCGGGCCGACCCTACGGTCTGCGCATATTTCCAGATCGCGCCGGACTGGTAGTCGGTCTTGCGCGCCTTCCAACTCTTTGCCCGGGCCGCCAGCTCGGCGTCCGACAGGGCCACTTCGATCGTGCCTTTCAGGGCGTCGATCGAGATCACGTCGCCATCCTTGATCAGCCCGATCGGCCCGCCGACCGCAGCCTCCGGCCCGACATGGCCGATGCAGAAGCCGCGCGTGGCGCCGGAGAAACGTCCGTCGGTGATCAGCGCAACCTTGCCGCCCATGCCCTGGCCGTAGAGCGCCGCCGTCGTCGACAGCATCTCGCGCATGCCCGGACCGCCGCGCGGCCCCTCGTAGCGGATGACGAGAACCTCGCCTTCAAGGTAGTTGCGCTGCGTGACCGCTTCGAAGCACTCCTCTTCCGAATCGAAGCAGCGCGCCGGGCCTGAGAATTTCAGTTCCGACATGCCCGCGATCTTCACGATCGCGCCTTCTGGGGCAAGGTTGCCCTTCAAGCCCACAACGCCGCCTGTCTTGGTGATTGGCCGATCGGCGGGACGCACAACATCCTGGCTCTCATTCCAGGAAACGTGCTCCATATTTTCGGCCAAAGTGCGGCCAGTGACCGTCATGCAGTCGCCATGCAGATAGCCGTGGTCGAGCAGCGTCTTCATCAGCAACGGAATGCCGCCGGCCTCGAACATGTCCTTGGCGACATATTTGCCGCCCGGCTTGAGGTCGGCGATATAAGGCGTCTTCTCGAAGATCGCCGCCACGTCGAACAGGTCGAACTTGATGCCGGCCTCATGCGCGATCGCCGGCAAATGCAGCGCCGCGTTGGTCGAGCCGCCGGTGGCTGACACGACAGTCGCGGCATTCTCCAGCGCCTTCAGCGTGACGATGTCGCGCGGCCGGATGTTCTTGGCGATCAGCTCCATGACCTTTTCGCCGGAGGCGAAATTGAAGCGGTCGCGCATTTCGTATGGCGCCGGCGCGCCACAGGAATAGGGCAGCGCCAGGCCGATTGCTTCAGCAACGGTCGCCATGGTGTTGGCGGTGAACTGGGCGCCGCAAGAGCCGGCCGAAGGACAGGCAACCTGCTCGATCTCGAGCAGCTCGGCATCCGAGATTGTGCCGACCGAATGCTGGCCGACCGCCTCGAACACGTCCTGCACGGTGATCTGCCGGCCGCGATAGCTGCCGGGCAGGATCGAGCCGCCATAGATGAAGATCGACGGCACGTTGAGGCGCACCATCGCCATCATCATGCCGGGAAGCGACTTGTCGCAGCCGGCGAGCCCGACAAGGGCATCGTAGCAATGGCCCCGCATGGTGAGCTCGACCGAATCGGCGATGACTTCGCGCGACACCAGCGACGACTTCATGCCCTGGTGGCCCATGGCGATGCCGTCGGTGACGGTGATGGTGCAGAACTCGCGCGGCGTGCCGTTGGCGGCCGCAACGCCCTTCTTGACCACTTGCGCCTGGCGCATCAGCGAGATGTTGCAGGGAGCCGCCTCGTTCCAGCAGCTGGCGACACCGACGAGCGGCTGCGCGATCTCGGCCGCCGACAGGCCCATGGCATAGAGATACGAGCGATGCGGCGCGCGTGCCGGACCTTCGGTCACGTAGCGGCTCGGCAGCTTGGCCTTGGAGATTACCTTGGCGTCCATCATTGTCCTTGCCGCACACCCCGCGGCCGGTCCCATCGCCGGGCCAAACTGGCGCGCATCCCGAGACCTCTCCGGGTTGCTCCGGGTTTATGGCGGGAAATGGGCGGTTCCCTCGGCCTGACCTTTAGCGCGGGGGTTGTTCATAAACTGTTGCCAAAACGTCACTATCGTATGAGGCGCCGGCTGTGCAGCGAATCTGCAACATCGAGCGGAGAGACGAGGCCAAAGCATCAGTCACACAACGAAAAAAGGCCGGGCGATGCCGGCCTTTTCGTTGAATTTTCAGAAACTTAGAACTTGATCTTGATTCCACCTGAAAGCGCCGTGACCAGATCGTTGCCGACGTCATAGGTAGCGTCTTCGCCCGCGACGAAGCCATTTTCGTCGGTAAGCGTTCCAGAATGGCCGCTGGTCATAACGCCGATAGCACCGGCCAAGCGAAGCTCGATGTTTGGCCGAGGCGTGTAGGCAACACCGCCGCCGAGCGTCCAGGTATCAGTTTGGACCCCATAGCCATGCGAGGTGCCGCGATCCCAAGTAAGTTGGCCGGCAGCACTCCATTCGTCATTGAATTTGTGGCCAATGCCGCCCGAAACAGTCCAGCCGTCACGATACATCAGGTCAAGCGAAGTCGGCCTGATAGCCGGGTTCGTCACTCCACTGTTGCAGGCGGCACCTAGCGCCTTCGACTGCTCTGTACAAATCGGAACAATCTGCAGAACGCTCCAATTCACCCATTTAATCGAGCCGAAAGCGAGCCAGCCGGGCGCGATGCCCGACTGCAGTTTCAGTTCGAGCGAGTCCGGCATGGACTCGGTTGGACCGTAGATCGGGGTGGAGACGATGCCACCGATGTCCAAGGTGCCGGTAATGTTGTCGAGCTTCACCTGCGAATTGTAAACCAGGCTAGCGCGCAATGCGATGTCTGGGATTTCATACGCGATGCCCGCACGCCACCCCCAACCGCTGCTGTCAAGATCGACACGCCCGACCATGGGGCCAAAGCCGATGTCGGTTAGACCTTCCTTGAAGCCGTAGACCTTCTGGTAGAAGACACCGCCGAGGAACCGAAGCTGGCCTTTGCCCGCGTCAAACTTGTAGGAGCAGGTCGCGGCGTAGTTTTCGCTCTTGATGTCAGTTTCAATGTTTGAAACCGCGCCGTTCCAGTTACTACCCGGCGCAGTATGTGCACCCCAAGGCTGCGAGTAGTCGACCATGCAGTCGACGCCCTGGACAACCTGGGCTTTGACGCCGATGCGCGGCACCCAATAAGGCTCCGCTCCATCTGCCGTACTGCTCAAGCCTAGATTGACGCCTCCCGGACCAAGTGCATTCTTATACTTGCGGTCGGGCATCACATAGGTCGCTTCCGCCTCCGTCGCGACCGGCGCCGGATCGAACAGCAGGTCGATGTCGTAGCCGCCGCGCTCCAGGCCGCCGGCATGCGCGGGATGCATCGCTGCGCCGATCAGGGCGATCGAAAAGCAGCCTGCCCCCGCCAGAGCCTTGAGCCGCAAAATGTTCATGGAAATCCCTCCCCAAAATACAAGTGGCTCAAGCTAGAACCAATTCGGGTTAACGACGCAACAATGTTTTCAAGGGCTGTACATGTACATCTTGACAGGGCGTATTTTTGCCAAGGTGACCGGCGCCGCAATCAGCGCCTAAATCGCGACAACCGATGCCAAACGGTCGAAGAAATCCGAAAAAACCACCCAAAACAGGGCAAAAACAGCCGATTTTGGGGCTGAGAGGCCCCATTGTTACATTATGGCAACAATGGGGCCAAAACTTTCCGTTTACGTCAAAATTAACGCTGCGGAACGCCTGTTTGCGGGGCAACGAAGCAGCCTTTAAGCAGCTCCTAAAACGCGCGAATCTTGGCCGATCAGCCAGCGTCGCGGACCCTGGTCAAAGCCACAGAAAGCTTCTCTTGCGCCTCGCGGTATTCGGCGAGTTTCTCGCGCTCGGCCTCGACCACCTCTTCCGGCGCGTTGGCGACGAACTTCTCGTTCGAAAGCTTCTTGTGCAGGCGGGCGATCTCTTCGGTCACCTTGGCCAGTTCCTTCTGCAGCCGCGCGGCCTCCGCCTGGAGGTCGATCAGGCTGCCGAGCGGCAGGCTCACCGTCGCCTCGTTGAGCACGATCTGGGCCGAGCCCTTGGGCGGCGCATCGACCAATGCAATATCGCCGACGCGCGCCAGCCGCTTGATCGCCTGGGCGTGACGCTCCAGCCGCTCCTGCGTGAGGGTGTTGGCGCCGATCACCATCAGCGGCGCAATGGCCGCCGGCGGCACGTTCATTTCCGAACGCACCGAGCGGATGCCCGAGACGAGATCGACCAGCCAGTTGATGTCGCCGGCCGCCTCGTCGTCCTCGAAGTCTGGCGATGGCCAGGCGGCATGGCAAAGCAGCGAGGAGCGCTCCTTGCCCTCGCCCGCGGTCTGCGCCCACAGCTCCTCGGTCATGAACGGCATCATCGGGTGCAGAAGCTTGTAGATCTCGTCCAGAACGAAGGCGACACAGGCCCTGCTCTCGGCCTTGGCGGCCTCGTCCGTGCCCATGAACACCGGCTTCAACAGTTCCAGATACCAGTCGCAGAACAGGTTCCAGACGAAGCGGTAGGCGGCGCCCGCCGCCTCGTTGAAACGATAGCTGGTGATGCCCTCGGTGACCGCGCTCGCCGCACGCGTCAATTCCGTCAGGATCCAGCGGTTGACCGGCAGCCTGGCGTCGTTCAGCCAGAACTCGTCGTTGCGCGCCACCTCGTTCATCTCGGCGAAGCGCGTCGCGTTCCACAGCTTGGTGCCGAAATTGCGGTAGCCGGCGATGCGCGCCGGATCGAGCTTCACGTCGCGGCCCTGCGCCGCCATCACGGTCAGCGTGAAGCGCAGCGCATCGGCGCCATATTCGTCGATCAGCTCGAGCGGATCGATGACGTTGCCTTTCGACTTCGACATCTTCTGCCCGTTCTTGTCGCGCACCAGCGCGTGCACATAGACGGTGTGGAACGGCTCCTCAGGCATGAAATGCAGGCCCATCATCATCATGCGGGCGACCCAGAAGAAGATGATGTCGAACCCGGTCACCAGCACGTCGGTCTGGTAATAGGTCTTGAGTTCCGGCGTCTGGTCGGGCCAGCCGAGCGTCGAGAACGGCCAAAGCGCCGAGGAGAACCAGGTGTCGAGCACATCCTCGTCGCGGGTCAGGATCTCGCCTGGCTGGAAATTCTCCAGCCTGTCCTCGACCCAGGCTTTCCACGGCCCTTCCAGCGCCAGGTAATATTCAATGGCGGCGGCGAGCGCCTCTTCCTCGGTCTTTTCGACGAAGACATGCCCGTCGGGCCCGTACCAGGCCGGGATCTGGTGACCCCACCAGAGCTGGCGCGAAATGCACCAGGGCTGGATGTTTTCCATCCAGTCGAAATAGGTCTTTTCCCAGTTCTTCGGCACGAAGTTGGTACGGCCCTCGCGCACCGAGGCGATCGCCGGCTTGGCGAGTTCGGCGGCGTTGGCATACCATTGCTCGGTCAGGAACGGCTCGATCGGCACGCCGCCGCGGTCGCCATGCGGCACGGTATGCCGGTACGGCTCGACCTTGTCGAGGAACCCGCCCGCCTCCATCAGCTCGACGATCTTCTTGCGCGCGACGAAACGGTCGAGCCCGTCGAGCTCGTCCCAGACGGCCTGGCGCTCCGGCGTGACCTCGAGACCGGCGAGGAAATCCTCATTGTCCTTCAGCTTGACGGCTGCTTCGACCGTCAGGATGTTGATCGCCGGCAGCTTGTGGCGCTTGCCGACCTCGAAATCGTTGAAGTCATGCGCCGGCGTGATCTTGACCGCGCCGGACCCTTTTTCCGGATCGGAATACTCGTCGGTGACAATCGGTATCTTGCGGCCGACGATCGGCAGCACGACGTTGCGGCCGACCAGATCGGTGAAGCGCTCGTCGTCGGGATGCACGGCCACGGCCGTGTCGCCGAGCATCGTCTCGGGGCGCGTCGTCGCGACCGTGATGAAGGTCTTAGGATTCTGCGGGTCGAACGCCTCGCCGTCGATCGGATAGCGGAAATGCCAGAGATTGCCGTTGACCTCGTGCTGCTCGACCTCGAGGTCGGAAATGGCGGTAAGCAGCTTGGGGTCCCAATTCACAAGGCGCTTGTCCTTGTAGATGAGACCTTCCTTGTAGAGCGTGACGAAGACTTCCAGCACCGCCTTGGACAGGCCTTCGTCCATGGTGAAGCGTTCGCGCGACCAGTCCGCCGAGGCGCCGAGCCGCTTCAGCTGGTTGAAGATCGCGCCGCCGGATTCGGCCTTCCACTCCCAGACTTTCTCGATGAACTGCTCACGCGTGAGATCGCGGCGGTGGATCTGCTTTTCCATGAGCTGGCGCTCGACCACCATCTGCGTGGCGATGCCGGCATGGTCCATGCCGGGCTGCCAAAGCACGTTCTTGCCGCGCATGCGCTCGAAGCGCACGAGAATGTCCTGCAGCGTGTTGTTGAGCGCATGCCCCATATGCAGCGAACCGGTGACGTTCGGCGGCGGGATGACGATGGTGAAGGCTTCGGCCCCCTCCTCCGCGCCCGCGCCGGCCCGGAAGGCATCGGCCTCTTCCCAGATTTTGGCGATCTTCGGCTCGACGGTTTTGGCGTCGTAGGTCTTTTCAAGCATGGAGGAAGTCCGAACTGTCGGGAACAAGCGTCCGGTGTAAATCGGAAGGCCTTGGCCGAGTCAACCGCGAGAGCAGCGATCGCTCCCACAGATAGGCCTGCGCGCGACCAGCGGCAATGCCGGATGAACGGAGCCGGCCGAGCGGGCAGCACCGCTCCCCGAACACTTGAACGAAGCATCGCCGCGAAGGCGGTGCTTTTCAGCCTGCGTATTGCGGCAGCTTACTGCGCCCCGCGCGCCACGCGCTCGATCTCCTCGCGCACCAGCCTTTCGACCAGCGTCGGCAGGTTGTTGTCGAGCCAATCCTGCAGCATCGGCCGCAGCATCTCCTCGGCCATTTCATCGAAGCTCTTCTTGCCGCGGCTGGCAAATGCGTCGGAAAGCTCGCCAAAGGAGGCGGCAACCTGCCTGCCCGTATGCTCGGAAAGGATCGCAGGCCGAGCCGGCTGAGCCTCCGATGCGGATGCCTGGGGAGCGTCGGCATGCGCGGAAGCTTCCGCCGTCGGCTCCTCTCTCTCGATCTCCACCCGCTGAGCGGCCTCCGGGACCCGGACGGCCGGTTTCGCGGTGACCGTGCTGCCGCCCGCTGCCGCGATTTCCCGCCGCCAATCGGCAACAATGGTCTCGGCGTTCTGCGGTGCGTTTGCCACGGCGGGCTTGCTCGTGGCCACTGGCGCGCTCGGCTCGGCAGCGCTCCTGGCCCCGACCTCCGCCAGCGTCGTCGGCGCGGCTTTCACCGGCTCGGGGCGAGCCTCGGCGCGTGTAGGCACCGGATCGACCGCTGCGAGCTGGGCCTGGACTTCCGCCAGCGTCACCGGCTTGCGGGGGCCGGCATCGGCATGCAATTCGGACCGAAAGGCGTCGACGTCGACATTTGGCAAAGTAGCGGGGGGCACGGCAGCCGCGGCCGGTTCCAGATCCTGGCGCAGCTCACCGGCCTCGGCCGGCTGCTTGCGCCCGGTATCGCTGTCTTCGATGATCCTTCGGATGGAAGCCAGTATCTCTTCCATGGAAGGTTCGCGCTGCGCGCTGCTTGCCGTCGCCATCGTCACATCCGCCGCCCAAGTGACCTGTTCAAGGACCTGACCTGGTCAAGAACTGACCTGTTCAAGAATTCCGGTCCTGCCCGGGCCGGAATTCGAATCAATATCGACAGCGTAACCGACCGATCGTCATCCGAGAATCCCCAATCTGGGTACTCCTTGGATTTCAACAGATTAGGCGCCGTGCGGCCCGATGAGCCGCGCCGTCCACAAAGACAAACGCCGCGCGTCCATGGGACACGCGGCGTTCGCCGGAAGCCGGTATTCGGAAATCAGCGCCCGTCAGGCGTGCGCAGGCCGTACCATTTGTCCTTGACGGCGTTGTAATGCTCTTCTGGCTTGTACTTGGTGACCCCCAAGCCAAGACGATCGACCGACAGCCGGCCCATCGCCGACAGGATGGCGTAGCTCGCCACGACCACGTCGCGCTCGGAGCTCGCCTGGTTGATCTTGGCGGTGATGACCGCGTTCTGCGCGTTCAACACGTCGAGCGTGGTGCGCTGGCCGACATTGCGCTCCTCGATGACGCCGTTGAGCGCCAGTTGCGCGGCATCGATCACCTGCCTGTTGGCATCCACGCTTTCGCGCGCGGCGACATATTGCGTCCAGGCCGACACTACGGCCTGGCGCACCTGGTCACGGCTGACATCGACCTGGATACGGGCCTGGCTCAGTGATTCCTTGCCTTGCCGCACCAGCGCCGAGGTCCTGCCGCCCGAATAGATCGGAATGGTCAGCGTGGCGCCGATATTGGCTGAGGTCGAAGTGCCGTTGGTGCCCCTGATATCAGGAACGGAGTGGCTGTAATTGTCCGAAATGCCGGCGGAGGCCGTCACTTGCGGCAGCAGCGCGCCTTCCGAGGATTTCACCGAGAACGCCGCCGCATCGACCAGATGCTGCGTGGCAAGGATGGCCGGATGTTCGGCGGAAGCAATGGTTAGGGCCGAATCGACGCTCCCCGGCAACAGCTTACCCAGCGGCGAGGCCGCCTTGAGCTTGCCCGGCTCGTCGCCGACGATCTGGTGATAGGTGGCGGCGCTCGCCAGCGCCGTCGCGCGGGCGGCGCTCAACTGAGCCACGGCCGTGGCGCGCGAGGCATCGGCCTGGGCGACGTCGGTGCGGGTGCCCTCGCCGACCTCGAAACGCGAGCGGGCGGCGCGCGCCTGCTCGGTTAGGAATTGCAGGTTCTGCGCGGTCAGCGCCGCGACCTGGCGGTCGCGAATCACATCCATATAGGCGCTTGCCGCGTTGAACAGGATGTTCTCTTCGGTGTTGCGCAGGCTTTCGACCGAAGCCCTCACCTGCGATTCGGCGGCGGCGACGTTGTTCCTAGTCTGAAAGCCGTCGAACAGCGTCTGGTTGATCTGCACGCCGAAGCTGCCCGTGGTTATGTTCTGGGTGGCGCCCTGCGCGTGGGTGCTGGTGTAGTCGATGCTGCTCGAACCCGTGACGGTCGGGCGCCAGCCCGACTTGGCGATGGCCACGCCTTCATCGGTGACGCGCACGCCGGCTCGAGCGGCGTTGAGCTGCGAATTGTACTGGTAGGCTTTGGCGAGAGCGCCCGTAATGGTCTCGGCGGAGGCCGCCAGCGGCGATAGTGCCGTGGCGGAAACGAGGATAGCTGCTAAAATTTTCTTGCGTACGGACGGCACGTTATATCCCTCATTCGTTTTGCATGGGAACCACGCCACGTCAGCCCACCCTTACAGATCAGCCGGCGCCGCGTTGTTTATCGTTCCCCCGCTGACAGCATCCCGATAACTCCCGGTTAACCAATCAGCAACGACTGTTCGGCGCAAGCGACCATGTAAGTGCCTTCGCTGCAAGGCAAAAACGCTCAGAATTCAAACGCGTGAGCACGTTCGAAGCCCGGTAGTGGCTTAATTGCCGCATTAAAGGCCCGTCTTCCGGTTACAACCCCCCCTGCCTTGAAAAACAGCCGGGCCACGCCAGAGTTGCCGCGCCCTTCGACTGCAACCAGGCGTCCCTCTTCGGCAAGCTGGTCGAGCAGCGCCGGCGGCACTTCCTCGACACTGCCGCCGATGAAGATGACGTTGTAAGGTCCGTTGGCGGCGTGTCCTTGCGGCAGCGGTCCGGTCACCACCGTGACGTTCTGGCAGCCAAGGCTGGAGAGCGTGGTTTTCGCGGCCTCCGCCAGCGCGGGATCGCTCTCCAGCGCGACGACTGAACGCGCAAGCCGGGACAGCAGCGCCGCGCAATAGCCGGTGCCGCAACCGACGTCGAGCACCGAATCGCCGGCGTCGATTTCGGCCAGTTGCAGCAGCTTGGCGAGCGGCGACGGCTCCATCAGGTAGCGCGCGCCGGCGCCGTTGGCGCCATCCGAGATACGGATGTCTTCATCGATATAGGCCAGATCCTGCTGTCCGGGGCCGACAAAGGCCTCGCGCGGGACGGCGAGCATCGCTTCGATGAGCGGCGCGCTGGTTACATCGGTGGTGCGGACCTGGCCGTCGACCATTTTCACGCGGCGTTCGGAGAAATCAGCGCTCATGTCCCAACAATCCGCTCCCCGCGCCAAATGCGCGGCTCAATTTCGACCGGAACCCCGCTCCGGCGCGGTTGCGCTGGAGCCCGCAAGCATCTGGAGGCCTCGCCCGGAATCGAACCGGGGTGCAAGGATTTGCAGTCCTCTGCGTAACCACTCCGCCACGAGGCCTCGCAATGCTCCCGGCGTTCCGAGCGAACTCATTATGTTGGTGCTCAAAGGTCGTCAAGCGCCCGCGCGTCATTCCCGACGCTTTCGCATGGAGCGGCGAAAGTGGTGATTACCAATCGGTTGAGACAGGTTCGGCATCGCTGCGGCGCAGCCGCCAAGGCTCTCAGTCGGGCCGGCGCCGTCGCTCCCACCAGACGACGAAACGCCGCCGGTGGCGCCGGATCATCGCGAATTCATAGGATAGAACCAGGAGACCGAGCGGAACCATCCAGAAACCGAGAATCGGCAGAAAGCCCAGAAGTCCGCCAAGGGTAAGCAGCATGCCGATCGCGATTCGCCAGCCGCGTGACCGGGGCATGGAGAATTCGCGGCCGAAAACCGTGATCTTCCGCGCCGGGGCGCCGTTGTCGTCCGCTGCCGTCATTCAAAACCAATCCCACTGCTGGCGAAGCCATACCAAAAGGCGACAACCGACAGCTTTGTTCCGTGCCGGTGTGAAGCCCTTCATATGTGGGCATGCCGAAACGATGCCACAAATAGCCGCATTAAAAACTGGAGAAAAATTGCGAATTGCTTCTTTGCAAAGGTGAAAGGTGTTTGCTATAGGCTGCGCCACTCACATCAGAGCCTCCGTTCCCCGGTAGCTCAGTGGTAGAGCAACCGGCTGTTAACCGGTTGGTCGCTGGTTCGAATCCGGCCCGGGGAGCCAAGTTTTCCAAACCTAGCATAACGTGAAAAGGCCGAAAAATCGGCTGATGTACGGTATATGTACGGCGATCGGGTTTGCTAGAACGCAAAAAGCCCGCCACCATGGCAGCGGGCCGCCAGTCAACCCGAGGATTGACCTTTCAGTTTATCGGCGAATGCGACTTGCCTAGCAGCCGGTCCGCTGCTTCCCCTGCTCCTGTCGATTGTGCCATCGCGACCATCGTGTCGGCCGTAACGATGAACTTGGCCACGCGAGGCGCCCGTACTGCCATTCGCTTTGCAAGCGATAGGTGCCGACACCCTCGACCTCGATCTCGTTCATGCCGTGCCTCGCTGTGGGAGAACGTGGCGAACATTCCATAAGCCATGGCTTATGGGAAAAGGCTTTAGCCCACCGCCCCATTCACGGCAGCGGTGGGCACCCCATGCAAAGCAGAGGGCATAGCCGGAGGAGAGGTGCGGCCGCCCCCCCGAGCTATTACGCTGTGAACACGCAAGTTCTGCGCCATGGATAATTTTCCCAATATGAGACAGTTCATCCACGGTACTAATTAGGGTGTACTAATACACGCATTACTTGTCCGACATACCTCGTTGTGCAAGCATATGGATGGCCGGGACGGGAGTTATAATAGCCTTCAGCCGGCGCCATGTATCCGTGTGCCCCCCGCCGGTCAGGCCCGGTTCGTGCTACCCCCCGCAGCCGGCCGGGCCGCTGCACTATGGGCACATCCAGCGTCTGCGCTTCTCAGGCGACCCAGACGAAGACATTCCTTCCGGGCGTTCTTTGCGCTTCCTTCGCGCGCGAGGCAATCAGAGCCCAAGAGGCCAGTCGGCCCTTGGTAGTCTTATCGGCGGCCGATCAGGCTTGACCAATGCAGCCTCGACCAACTCGGCCGCGGCCTTCAGGACCAGATCGGCACCGTCGTTGATTTGGTCGAGGCGCTTGATTACCCGGTCATGCAAAAGCAAAAGGCGCGCGGCTCGGTGAAGAGCGGCTCGCCTTTCGCCATCTCGGTCCAATGGTCCAAAACGCATAATAGCATCTACTCGAAACGCAGTGGTACTGATGGCTACCGTCGCTCAGATCGATCATGCCGACGACATCGCCATATGGCTGTCAGCCACACACAAATGGCGTACTCGGCCAGAGCCACAGTCGAGGCACGCTGCTTTTCCCGCGCTGCGAACAAGTGTCGTGCTCGGCATTCCATATCCCGGCGAAGTCAGCCCCCCGCCACGACGAGCTGGCATCACAACGGCCGTCTTACATTAGCCGAAGGGGTCGTTGACCACCGCGGTCTGTGACCTAGCTTAAAGCTCACGATGGACCGTCCAGACTCCGAAAATGGCGGAATGGCGCGCACCGTGGGAGACTCTCGGGGCGTTGAGCAATGCAGGTCGGCTGTTCGGAGCGCCGCGCTCTTGGCGACCGAGAACGGCGGCCACGGCATCTTCAAGTTCGTTTTCAAGCCGAAATCATCTGCGCCGGCATGTCTGTCAGCGCACGACCGGCGTTCCGCTATGCAACAACGAATCCGCAGCACTGGAGGACCCGAAGCAGTGACAGCTTCGAGAGTAAGCAGAGGCTTTAGCCAGCACCAAGGCTAGCACGGCGATGCCAGATCTTGCCGGAATTTACATGAACAACGCAGATCTCGCCATCCTGGGCGGGATAACGGTATTTGTATTGGTGGGCGTCTATCTCGTGCTCCGGCGTATCCTTATCGCAATGCGACAGCGACGCCTGAAACCAAATCCCTATCTGAGCGAATACAGGCCTACCCCCGTCGATGAGGTTCCTTGGGTTTGGGAACGACCGGTCGAGCTGGCAGGCGAGCCTGCTTCTTCTCAGACTGCCGTGCCCTCAGACCCGGACACCCGGTCTCGGGATGCCAACCACCGTCAGTTCGGGGTGCGGACCGAGCATTTCGACATAATCTCCGAAGCTAGCGAGAGCTCGCCCGGGGCCTTGCCCAATGCATTCCCTTCCACGACAAACGTCGCCACGGCCTCACCGCCTCCCGTTCGCAGGCAGATCGGTCTTGCGACACGCCTGGGCGTCACCATAATCTGCCTGGTCGTGCCGCTTGGCTTTGCGATGACGAGACAAAACCAGGTCGAAAGTGCTCCCGCCATGTCGCATGCCCAGGGCGATCTTTCGCGGTCCTTCGAACCTCCGGCCAGTTCTGCAGCGGGTATGCGTGGACCAGCGCAGGCAGATGAGCGCACCCGTGTCGAATTGCTTGGCCCGGATCCCGCGGCGGCCAAGGCACAGGTCAAGGCAGCTCTTGCTCAAGCAGCCGCCGCGAGGGAATTGGCCGGACAAGAACACCGGGCGATGGAGGGCGAGCGCGCCAGGAGCGCCTCTCTGCAGAGCGCGCTCCTTGAGTCGCGCAGGCAGATCGACGCGCTGAAGACAAGCATGGCAGCCGCCGACAACGCCAGCGAGGAGCGTTTGCGCAACGAACTCGCGGCAGCTCGCACACTCGATGCATTGCGGTGGATCGCTCAAGACGCCCGTGCGTTGCTGGGCGAAACCATGAACTATGTGTTTGTCCAGATGCCCGCTGCTCGCCTTGAACGTCAGCGAACCGAACGGATGGCGCGCGACCTATCGCAAGCGCGGGGGCAAATTGAACAGCTTGAGGACAAGGCCGCCGCGGACCGCGCCAGGGCCGAGGTTTCGCTGGCGCAAGCGAGCGGAATGCTCGACGAGGAGCGCCGGAAGTCGGCGGCTCTTCGTGGCGACCTCGCCGAAATGCAGCAGACCAGGGCCGCAGCCTCGGACATGACTGAACGGGAACGGACCGGAACAGCCACAGCGAGAGAACGTGCCGAGCAGACCACGGCCGAGACGGCGCAGACCCTGGCACGGGAACGCGCTGCAACAGCTTCGACCCGCGAGGATCTCAACAAGGCCCGCCTCGAGCGCGACGCGGCTGAGCAGGAACGAACCAAAGCAGTCACAGCCAGAGAACGTGCCGAGCAGGCCGTGGCCGAGACGGCACAGACCCTGGCACGGGAACGCGCTGCATCAGCCTCGACCCGCGAGGATCTCAACAAGGCCCGCCTCGAGCGCGACGCGGCTGAACAGGAACGAACCAAAGCAGTCACAGCCAGAGAACGTGCCGAGCAGACCGCGGCCGAGACGGCGCAGGCCCAGGCACGGGAACGCGCTGCATCAGCCGAGGACCTCAATAAAGCCCGTCTCGATCACGGCGCGGCCCAAGCACTTTTGGGGCAGGTCACCAGGCTGAACGAGGCCCTGGACAAGCAACGTGAAGCCACTGTTTCTCTAGCTCGCGACCTTGCTGCCGCGCGCGCGGACAATGACCAACTTAGGGCTGACCGCCGTAGCGCGCAGATCGAGCCGCCGCTGAAGCCGCGCTCTGGCCGTCCATCGGCGGGCACGGGCCAAGTCAAGGCTGTCAGCCAGAAGACTACGCGCAGCAAGGCTCGCAGCCCGTCGCGGGTGATCCGCGTGCGTTCTATCACGCTTCCCTTTTCCCTCCGGCCGAGCCACTCGACGTTGGATTGAGTTCCATGGAGTGCCCGCCCTCGCAGCCTCTTGCGACCACACTTGAGCCTGCAAGAGATCACCACGTGGTCTCTTGCTGAAAACCGGGAGCAGGCGGGATGAATTCGACTTCGTCGGCGCCGCGCTGTGCGCTACGTCAGCCCGATCACACTGCCTTTCGCGTTCAATTTGCACCCGACCGACGCCTGACGCGTCTCCACGCTGTCTTGACGTACATAGTCGATGCTGACCTGGACGGGGGCCGAGATCCTATGTCGGCTTAACCGATGCATGGAACCCGCGCTGACGACGCGCACACTGGCCGCGCCAAACGGGGCGGCGGCCTGCTCGATTGCGTCATGGCAGGCGCGAACCACGTCATCGGGAACGCCTGGCGCCGCTTCGATCGGATTGACCGCTGGTGGAATGGTGTTGTCTTCGGGAGGCTGCAGGGCGGGCGGGAGGTCCAGCGACCGTCCGCCGTCTGTGGACGGGACGCCGGTGGCGGCTTTGGCGGCCGTGGTTGGTGCCACTGCCCCCGTTGTAATGGTGCTGATCCCATCCACCGATGGTGGATCGCTGGTGGGGTCGCCGGGATCGCCGCTAGGTCCTTTGTGCGGGCTGCCGTTGTGGCCTCCGTTGTTATGGCTGCCAGGGTCATGACGGCCGCCACCGTCTTGCCCTCCGCCACGCTGGCCACCGGCTGCGGCCCCTGCACAAGCTATCGCGATCGAGCAGGCAAATGCCAAATATGCCAAGCTGGCTCCAGGGGATTGACGCACGGCAGCCTCCAAAAAATGCGTCGGCTCAGCCGTCCTTCCGCGGCATGCGGTCAGAACGTCGGAAACCGCTGCTGCCCCTGAGCAAACTTGCGACTACGGCGCCCACGGGATTAACTAGTCGATGAATCCGGCGTATCAAGGACATGCATTCGCGATGGCCAGCATCACCCATGGATCGCTACCGAGGCTTGGACACGATCTGATCATGCCGCCTGCCGATCGGCGGTGCGGTAGACTTCATGACCTTGGTGAGCAAACCTCATTCGCATTCCGGATACGAGCGCCGATGTCCGCACGATCGCGCACTCGCTTGGTTACCCCCCGTGCCTCCTGCCAGTGGGGATAGGTGACGTAGGCGGTGACCGCGCCTTGCTCGTGCGAGCGGATCGTGACCTTCTGGCTTTTGGGCATATGGACGATCTCGCCCGGCCCTGCGCTTACGGTGCCTGACTTTCCGGACACCGACAGCCGCCCCTCGAGGACGACCATCACGTCATCGACGGCCATTGTCTCCTCGATGGTCTGATCCGGCCCATAGCGCCCGTACCCGATCGTGATCGGGGAGGCATGGCGCTGGTCGACCAGATTGCCCACGAACACGTCTCCGTCCTGTCCCGGCGAACGCTCCAACGCCGCGTCGGTGATGGTGAATTTGCGAACCTTCACGGGGATTGTTCCTTCTAGATGGTATGGTTGAGTGGTTGGCTTGAATTCCTGCGTCTTAACGCAGAGTCCTTAGGGCCGCCTCGTCCATGTCGTCCTCGTCCTCCTCGTAAATCGGGTTCACCTGTTCATCAGCCCGGCCCTGTTAGCGCCGAGCCTTGATGCGACGGGCAGGGTCGGTTTCGGCTCATGCAGTCCTGGACGACGCCGTGCTCGATACACCTTCCAGCGAGCGATTTGGCCTGCTCGCGAACATCAAGTCCGCTCAGGCGATTGCGCCCCCGTCTGCGGTCAGGATGGCGCCGGTAATCACGCTCGCAGCGGGACTTGCCAGAAAGACCACAGCGTTCGCGACTTCGCGCGGCTCAGCGTAGCGTCCCAAAGACGTCAGGCTTCGCTGGAAATCGGCAGCCTCTCCATCGGCCGGATTTGCATCCGTATTGGTCGCCCCGGGCTGCACAAGATTCACGGTGATGCCGTTCGGGCCGAGTTCGCGCGAAAGACCGCGGGTGAAGGAGGTAAGCGCCGCCTTGGACATCGCATAAGCCGTTATGCCTGGGAACGGAACCCGCTCCCCCAAGGCCGAACCGATCGTGATAATGCGTCCCCCTTCGATGAGATGCGGGATAACTGCTTTCGCAAACAGCACTGGCGCTCGCACGTTGACGTCCATCACGGCCTGATAGTCATTCACGTCGATGTCCGCGATCGTTCCCGTGTGGCCGACAGCCGCGCTGTTGACGAGGATATCGATTCCACCTAGCGCCGAGACGGCTTCGCTGACGGAGCGCGCGATGGCTTCCGGGTCGGCGCTGTCGGCTTGGATGGCGACTGCGCGACGCCCCTTGCTTTCGATGGACTTGACCACCGCATCGGCTTTCTCCGCGGAGTGCTGGTAAGTAAATGCAACGTCGGCTCCGTTCTCCGCCAGTGCCAACGCGATCGCGGCCCCGATGCCCCGCGAGCCTCCGGTAACCAATGCACGCTTTCCGTTCAGATCGATCATGTGTCCATCCTTTCCACCAACTTTGTTCAGGCATCCAACTGGTTCGCGTAGGATGCGACACCCGCTCGACAGCCTGACCCGGGAATTTGGTGTTCGACATCGGTCTCTCTTAGTGTCGAGAAATGCCAAACCGTGTTGCAGGGGGAGGAACACCGCCCGATGATTTCACAAGGCGGCCATGGCAGTCATCCGCTGGAGCGATGGCTGCTTCGTCCTGGACGCTGGAAGCCACCGGCCTCCAGCTCATGCGCGCCACCATCTCCTGGCCTTCCGGAACCATGCTTCCTGAATGTCTAAACTGTCGCGCGACCGTCTGCCCGACTAGCCCTTGGATAAGTCAAGCTGCCTCGCGGTGTGGACCATGCGGGCTATGTCGCCGAAATAGTGCCACCCGTCGAACCCAGTTCCTTGACAAGGCTTCGCACCGTTCGTGTCCTAGGTGTCGAGACCCCAAAGCTGCGGGTTCCGTTTGAAATACTCGGTCAGCATTTCCGTGAGCACACGCACTTTCCGCGTCGGATGCTGACCCGGCGGGCGTACGATATACGCGGCCCCCTGAGGTACCGGATAGCGTGTCATGATCGGGACCAGCGCGCCGGAGGACACATATTCATGTGTGATGCAATCGGGCAGCCAGGCGATGCCGAGACCTGCCGCCGCCGCGGCGGCAAGCGCCGTGGCGCTGTCGGCCTTGAACCGGCCCTGCGGCTGGACCGTGACAATCTTGCTGCCATCCATGAACTGCCAGGCTTCCGTCCCCTGCATCAGGGCCTGATGGATGACGAGCTGATCTGGCGTCTCAGGTGACCCGTTCGCTTTGATGTAATCCGGGCTTGCGACAAGCTTTCCATGGATCGGCCCAACGCGCTTCGCGATCAAGTTGGAGTCCTGAAGGTAGGCGCCCCGGATCGCGCAATCGAAACCCTCCGTAATGAGATCAACGAAGCGATCGCTGTAGGAGGTATGGATTTGAAGCTTCGGATGCAGACGCGCCATTTCCGCGAGCACCGGGGCGAAGTGGGTTGGGCCGAAAGTAAGCGGCATGGCAACCCTCAGGCGGCCGCGAAGGTCGCCAGTCGGGAGGATCGTTTCCCTGGCGGTGTCGATCTCGGCGCTGGCCCGGGCCGCATGGTCCCTGAACGTGATCCCCGCCTCGGTGAGAGCGGCGCCGCGGGTCGTTCGTGCAAGAAGCTGGACGCCAAGTTCCGCTTCAATCCGAACCAGCCGCCGGCTGACGATTGACTTGGAGACGCCGAGCCGGCGCGCGGCGGCCGATACACCCCCTGCATCGGCCACTGCGACGAATGTCTGCAGGTCTTCGATGTCCATTCCGGCGTTCCTCATTTCGCGACACAGCTTGCCAAAATATGACACTATCGCATCACCAAAAGGAACAGCAAATTGCGTTCAGGCAACGTCGCCCGTTGGCGCATGTCTCCTGTGAACCTATTGCCGTCCATAGCGGCAGAGAAAGGAAGTCTTGATGACCCCTCGTAACGGCCTCGATTCGCTTCTTCGTTCCGAAGATTCCGTCCTCGTCCTGATCGACCATCAGCCCTATCAGCTGGCCAATCTGAACAGCCACGACCCGCACATGGTGGTCAACAACACGACCGCGCTGGCGAAGCTGGCAAAAGCCTTCAATGTTCCGACCATTCTCACCAGCGTGATCGCGGCGCGCGGTGGACTTCTCTTTAGGCAGATCACCGACGTGTTTCCGGACCAGGAAGTCATCGATCGCACCTGGGTGAACACCTGGCAGGACGAGAATGTCGTGAACGTCGTCAAGGCGACCGGCCGCAAGCAGCTGATCATCGCCGGCCTGTGGACCGAGGTCTGCGTCTCAATGCCTGTCATCCAGGCCGCCGGCGAAGGCTGGGACGTAACCGTGATCACCGACGCGTCGGGCGGGATTTCGAAAGAGTCTCACGAAGTTGCCATCCAGCGAATGATCGCGGCCGGCGCGAACGTGATGACCGTGATGGCGCTCGTTGGCGAATGGCAACGCGATTGGGCGCGCACCGAGCATGTCGAGGAGCTGACCGAGATTCTCATCCAGCACTTCAGCGGCAGCGGCATCGCGTATCTTTGGGAGCAGCAGCTTCTCAACACGCCAGTAGCTGGCTGATCCCGGCCGCATTTCGGTGAGGGTCGGAATCGTTCCGTTTGCCGGCCCTCGCCGCCCTGACCTCACAGGGAAGCCTTCTACCGAAACAAATCCGCTCATGCGCGGCGATTGCGTGTGATCCCCACCCGCCGCCTTTTGAACTCGCGGAGTTCCTCAATGCCTCCCACCTTCACCCTTGGCCTGCCGCTCAACCGCCGCGACGTCCTGATCTCGGCCCCGGCGCTTACCGCAAGCTTCGCCTTTCCATTGGGTCCTGCGCGTGCTGCGGGGCCTGCCACCCACGATACCCCAGACGGAGACCACACCATGGGTTTTGTCACAACCGACGACGACGTACAGATTTTCTACAAGGACTGGGGTCCCAAGGACGCCCAGCCAATCGTTTTTCACCATGGTTGGCCGCTCAGCTCAGACGACTGGGACGCGCAGATGCTTTTCTTCCTGTCGAAGGGCTATCGCGTGGTCGCGCATGACCGGCGCGGCCATGGACGCTCGGAGCAGGTCGCCGACGGCCACGACATCGATCACTACGCGGCCGACGCGTTTGCCGTTGCCAGGGCGCTGGACCTGAAGAACGCGGTTCATATCGGCCATTCCACCGGTGGCGGTGAAGTGGCGCGGTACGTGGCGCGACATGGCGAACCTGCGGGCCGGGTGGCCAAGGCCGTCCTTGTCGCCGCCATTCCGCCGCTGATGCTGAAGACCGATGATAATCCCGAAGGCACGCCGATGGAGGTCTTCGACGGCTTTCGGACGGCGCTGGCCGGCAACCGTGCCCAGTTCTTCCGCGACGTCCCGTCAGGCCCCTTCTACGGCTTCAACCGCGAGGGCGCGACGGTCCATGAAGGCGTGATCCAGAACTGGTGGCGGCAGGGCATGATAGGTAGCGCCAGGGCGCACTACGATGGCATCAAGGCCTTCTCTGAAACCGATCAGACCGATGACCTTAAGGCGATCACCGTGCCGACGCTGGTGCTGCACGGTGAGGACGACCAGGTCGTCCCCATCGCCGCCTCGGCTTTGATGGCGGTCAAGCTGCTGCCGAATGGCTCGTTGAAGACCTATCCCGGTTTCTCGCACGGGATGCTGACAGTGAATGCCGATGTGCTGAACGCCGACCTTCTGGAATTCGTCACGAACTGAAGCGGCAGCGGGCGGAAAGCTGGCCCGGCTGATTGAGGAAAGAGAGCCAGGACCGGCGCCGCCTCCACCCACCCGCATGGGCCAAATTCCCATAGCCATTGTGCCGGCGAATTTTGCTTTGCTGCTTTGTCACCATGCCATAGCCTTCATTTCCGGCAGACCTTGCCGATAAAGTTGATCGCTGGACTTGCATGGATATGCCGTGCCCTTGAAAGCCACCGCCCATATCGAGGCCATGTCCGCTTTCGCGCTGGCGAATTTCGGTGGGTTTGACCGGCCGACGCTGGCCCAGAACGAGAGCGCTTTCCCACCCAGCCCAAAGGCGATCGAGGCGGGCCGGGACGCCGTGGCGCGCAGCCAGCTTTATCCGGACCCGGACTGGACTTTGTTGCGCGACGCGATTGCCAAAACCTATGGGGCTGAGCGTGACCTTATCCTGTGCGGCGCGGGCTCGATGGACCTGATCGCCTGCACCATCGCGGCCTTCGCCGGTCCCGGCGCCGAAGTGCTGGGCACGGACTATGCCTATAATTTTGCCGCCTCGGCGGCCGCGCGTGTCGGGGCGACCTACGTCAAGGCCGCGGAGCGCGGCTTTCAGGTCTCGATCGACGCCGTCCTGGCGGCGGTCACGCCCGCGACGCGCATTGTCTTCGTCTGCAATCCGGGCAACCCGACCGGCACACGCATCCACAATGCGGAACTGCTGCGCCTGCGCGCGGCCCTTCCCGGGGACGTTCTGCTGGTGATCGACCAGGCCTATGGCGAATTCGACGACCAGGATCCGCAAGCCGTCTTTGCGCTTGCCGGGCGTGGCGACACCGTCGTCCTGCGGACTTTGTCCAAGGCTTATGGGCTGGCCGGCGCGCGCATCGGCTGGGGCTTGTTCGCGCCCCAGATCGCCGCCGAACTGCGCAAGATGCAGAATTCCAACCAGGTCTCGACCGTGAGCCTCGCCATGGCCGTCGCGGCCATCGAGGACCAGGCCTATATGCGCTCGACGGTGGCGCTCACGTCAGAAATTCGCGACCGCTTCGCGCAAGGCCTGCGGGCGGCCGGATACGAAGTTCCCGAGAGCCGGACGAATTTCGTCCTGGTCCGCTTTGCCGACGCGGCAGCCGCCGCCGCGGCCGACAGCGCCCTGCGCGGCGCCGACATCATCGTGCGTGGCATGGCGGGTTACGGCCTGACCGATTGCCTGCGCATGACGGTCGGGCCGCAGGATGTCATGGACCGCGCGTTGCGTATCCTGACCGCCATGCGCGGCCGTCAATGCTGGTGACGGCTTTCTCCGAGGGGATTTCATGACGTCAGACGCGCCGTATCTGCTCGCCCGCGATTTCATCGGCTATGGCGAGCAGCCCCCGTCGGCTGAGTGGCCCGGCGGCGCGAAGCTGGCGCTCAATATCGTCGTCAACTACGAGGAGGGCGCGGAATACTCGATCGGCGAAGGCGACGGCGTTTCCGAGGCGATCCTGTCGGACCTTGCCGTGTCGCCGGCCGAGCCCGGCTTGCGCAACCGCAATATGGAATCGCTTTACGAATACGGTTCGCGCGTCGGCGTCTGGCGGCTCCTGTCGCTGTTCCAGGACAAGGGCGTCATCCCGACCTTCTACGTCGTCGGGCGCGCGCTGGAGCTCAACCCGGCCGTAGGCAAGGCGATCGCGGCACTTGGCAGCGACATCGTCTGCCACGGCTGGCGCTGGATCGACTACGCGCCGCTCAGCGAGGAGGAAGAGCGTCAGCATATCGCCATGACGGCGGATACGGTGCGGACAATCACCGGCATCGATCCGCTCGGCTGGTACACCGGCCGGCCAAGCCTCAACACGCGCAGGCTGGTCGCCGAGCACGGCGGCTTCCTGTTCGACTGCGACGACTACAATGACGACCTGCCCTATTTCGTCGATGTCGGCGTCAAAAAGCATCTGGTCGTGCCGCACAGCTTCGACAACAACGACAGCCGTTTTTCGCGCGGCTCGGGGCTGGAGACCGGCGGCCAGTTCTTCGAATATGTCAGCGACGGCGTAGACTGGCTCCTCAAGGAGGGCCAAAAGACCCCGCGCATGATGACGGTGTCACTGCATTGCCGGCTGGCGGCGCGCCCCGGCCGCATGATCGGGCTGGAGCGCTTCCTCGACAAGGTCACGTCCAATCCCGACATCTGGGTCTGCCGGCGCTCCGACCTTGCCCGCCATTGGCTGGACCGGTTCGGCGGCTGAAGCCGCCGGCCGGCTATCAGCGAACCCTATTTGTTCGGGACCTCATAGACCTTGCCGTGCCACGGTGCTGCGTCGATCTGGTCGAGCGCCATCACGTAGAGCACCTTCTCGTCCGGTCCGAAGGCGAAGTTCGGCATGGATGGCGACGGCACCGAAAGCGTGCGCAAGAGCTTGGCGTCCTTGTCGACGACAATGATCTTGCCCGGCGCATCGAGCGAGCGCGGGCTCTGGCCGATATACATCTCGCCGGCCTTGTCCATCTTGATCCCGTCGGGCCAGATATGCGGCTGGTTCGGGAAGAGATCGTCGATCCGTAGGAAGACGCGGCGGTTGCTCAAACTATGGTCGGGCTGGACGTCGAACTCGATGATCCTGTTGTCCTCGGTTTCGACCAGAAAGAGGATCTTGCCGTCATTCGACATGACGAGGCCATTGGCATTGTGCAGGTCGCCCGCGACCTTCTTCACGCTGCCGTCCTTGCCGATGTAATAGGCCGAGGCGTCGATCAGCGGACCGCCCTTGCCGGAACCGGTGAAATAGACGCCGCCATCCTTGTCGGGCGCAAAATCGTTCGGTCCGCTGAACGGCTTGCCGTCCGTGTCCTTGTCATAGGCCGGCAGCGTCTTGCCGTCGGCCGAGATGCGGCCGATCGTGTTGTTGTCGTAGCAGGTGACGAGGAACTCGCCGGCGGTTGTCGGCAGCACGGCCGAAGGCCCGCAGCCGTCCATCTTCCAGAAGATGTCGTTCTTCTTGCCGTCCCAGACGGTGACCGTGCCGCGGCCATATTCGACGTAGAACAGCTTGTCCTGATACCAGATCGGACCTTCGGCGAACCAGGCATCGTCATTGACGACCTTGATGTCCGCCGCCTGCGCGGAGGATGAGAGGACCAGGGCGAACATTGCGCCCAGAAGATGCCGTTTGAACATGCGATTCCCCTTTGTTTTTAGTTGGTTGCAGTCCTTTTTCGAATGTCCTTCTCCAATCGTGGGTGATCGCCGCTACGACCGCAGCCGCTTGCCTTCCGGATCGAAGGGCGGATGCGCCAGCAGCACCGCGTCGTGCGGCCGGCCCAGGATGGCGACGGTCACCTTGTCGCCGGCCTTGGCGGTTCCGGCCTTGACGTAGCCCATCGCCAGCGACTGCTCGACGAAATAGCCATAGGCCCCCGACGACACCTGGCCGATCGGCGTTCCGTCAGGCAGGAAGATCGGCTCGCCGCCTGTGGCGTCCGCATCCTTGGCCGACACCGAAAGCATGATCAGCTGATCCCGAGCCGGCTTGTCGGCGACGGCGAGATAGGCCTCGCGGTTAAGGAATTCCTTGTCCGTCTTGATCAGGCGATCAAGCTGGACCTCTTGCGGCCAGTATTCGGGCGAATATTCACGGCTCCAGCTGCCGTAGCCCTTTTCGACGCGCAGCGACATCAGCGCCCGCGAGCCGACCGGTCCGGCGCCGACTTCCGCGCCCGCCTTGAGCAGCGCGCTGTAGAGCTCGATCTGGTCGGCGGCCTTGCAGTGCAGCTCCCAGCCGAGATCGCCGGTGAAGGAGACCCTCAGCGCCACGACATCGACGCCGGCCACGGTGATCTGGCGCGAGCGCATGAACGGAAACGCTTCGTTCGACAGATCGTCATTGGTCAGCCGCTGCAGCAATTCGCGCGATTTCGGCCCGGCGACGTTGAAGCCGCCAAGCTCCTCGGTGCGCGACCGGAAGGTCGTGCCTGCCGGCAGCGGCACCGATTTGAAGAAGCGCTGGTGGAAGCGCTCGGCCATGCCCGAGCCGATCACCATGAACTCGTCATCTGCCAGCCTGGTGACGGTGAAGTCGCCGGCGATGCCGCCGCGCTTGCCGATCATCGGCGTCAGGCAGGAATTGCCGACCTTGGTCGGCATGCGGTTGGCGAAAGTCGCGTTCAACCAGGCTTCCGCGTCCGGACCCTTCACTTCGTATTTGGCGAAATTGGAGATGTCGATAATGCCGGCATGCTCGCGCAGCATGCGGGCTTCGCGGCCGACCGGCCCCCACCAGTTCTGGCGCGTGAAGCCGATCGTTTCCTCGCGCGGTTCGCCTTCCGCCGCGAACCACAGCGGATGCTCCCAGCCGAAATTGAGGCCGAAGACGGCGCCCATCTCTTTCTGCATTTCATAGACGGGCCGCGTCCGCACCGGGCGGCCGGCGGCGCGCTCCTCGTTCGGGAAATGGATCTTGAAGCGGTGGCTGTACTGGTCCTGCACGCGCGCCTTGGTGAAGGCCTTGCCGGCCCAGTGGCCGAAGCGCGCCATATCCCAGCCGAACATGTCGAGCGTCGGCTCGCCCTCGATCATCCACTCGGCGGCAAGCTTGCCCATGCCGCCCGATTGCGAGAAGCCGGGGATGATGCCGTTGCAGCAGAAATAGTTGCTGAGCTCCGGCACCGGGCCGAACAGCACGGCGCTGTCTGGCGACCAGATCATCGGACCGTTGATCACCTTCTTGACGCCGGCGGCCGCGATCACCGGAACGCGCTGTATGGCGCGCATCATGTTTTCCTCGATGCGGTCGAGATCATCCGGAAACAGCTCATGGCCGAAATCCATCGGCGTGCCGTCCTCGGCCCAGAATTTCATGTTGCGCTCGTAAGCGCCGATCAGCAGCCCCAGGCCTTCCTGGCGCAGATAATATTCGCCGTCGCGGTCGGCGACCGACGGCAGGCGCCGGCCCATGGAGGCGATTTCCGGAATGGTCTCGGTGACGAAATACTGGTGCTCGGTCGGGATCAAAGGCAGCTGCAGGCCGGCCATGGCGGCGACCTCCCTGCCCCACAGGCCGGCAGCGTTGACCACCCATTGCGTGCGGATGTCGCCTTTCGGCGTGCGCACGATCCAGCTGCCGTCCGGCTGCGCCTCCGTCGCCGTGACCGGCGTGAAGCGATGTATCTCCGCGCCGCGCTGGCGCGCACCCGCGGCATAAGCCGCCGTCACGCCCGACGGATCGACATTGCCACCCTCCGGCTCATACATGATGCAGCGTATGCCGTCGAAGTCGACCAGCGGATGCAGCCGCTCCGCCTCGTCGCGGGCGACTTCGTAGAAGTTCATCTTGTAGCGCCGCGCCTTGGCTTCCTGCAGCCGCAGCTGATGCTCGCGCGCCTCTGTCTGGGCGAGATAGAGCGAGCCCGGCTGGAAGATGCCGCAGCCCTGGCCGGTCTCGGCCTCCAGCTCCTTGTAGAGCGCCATCGTATAATGCTGCAGCCGGCTGATGTTGGTGGAATCATGCAGGCCATGGATGTTGGCCGCCGCGTGCCAGGTCGAACCGGAGGTCAGCTCGCTGCGCTCCAGAAGGACGACATCCGTCCAGCCGAACTTGGCGAGATGATAGAGGATCGAGCAGCCGATCAGACCGCCGCCGATGACAACGGCTTGTGCATGAGTACGCATGTTGAGGTTTCTTCCCTTTGTTCGGCGACTTGCTTCGCGCTCTTTCGAAGCGCTCTGGAAGTTCACTTAGCTGACTGATCGATCGCAGTCGCCGGCGGATTCAGGGGCGCAACATGCGCCCCTGAGATGCTTGTCATGATCGGCTGCTTCAGGCCTTGTCCAGCCAAACCTTGTCCAGCTGCAGCTCGAATGTCTGATGCATGCCAAGGTTCTTCACATAGGTGGCGTGGTGCCGGTAGAGCGAGCGCCAGAACGCCTGGACGAGGATGCCGGAGTCCTGCAGGATGAACTCCACCTCCTTCATCAGCTCCTTGCGCTTTTCGGGATCGGCAATGGCCATCGCTTCGTTGAGCTTCTTGTCGAAGTCCGGATTGGCGTAGCCGGACTCGTTCCACGCTTCACCGCTGCGATAGGCGATCGCCAGCACCTGGACGCCAAGCGGCCGCATGCCCCAGTCGGTGGTCGACCAAGGGTATTTCGTCCAGTCGTTCCAGAACGAGGAGCCCGGAATGATGGTGCGCTTGACCTTGAATCCGGCGTCGCGCATCTGCGCGGCGACGACGTCAGCCGGGTCCTTCACATAGTCGGCATCGTAGGAGATCAGCTCGAACTCGTGATCGGTCTGGCCGGCCTCGGCCATCAGGGCCTTTGCCTTGGCCAAGTCGCGCGGAACTTTCGGCAGCGCGTAATATTCCGGATGGATCGGGCAGACATGATGGTTTTCAGCAACTTGGCCCAGGCCGCTATAGCCAAGTTTCAGCACCGTCTCGTTGTCGACCGCGAGCTGGATGGCGTTGCGTACCCGCTTGTCGTCGTAAGGCTTGTTGGTCACGTTGGTGCGCAGCACGATGGTGCCGGCGGTGACGACCTGCTCCTTGACCAGGCCCATGCTGTCGTAGAGGTCGACGGTGCCGCCGACCGTCTGGTAGTTGCAGTCGATCTCGCCGGCCTCGAAGGCGCTGCCGATGGCGGGGTTGGAGGCGTCGGATCCGTAGTCGGTCCAGTCGACGCCGTCGAGATAGGGCTCGCCGCCGAACCAGGTGAAGTCCTTGCGACGCCGGACCGAGGCCGATTCACCGACCTTGTAAGAGATCAGCTCATAGGGGCCGGTGCCAGGCGTCTTGAGCATGTTGGCGCCGTTCTTGTCGAAGTCGCGATGGACGATGACCGCGGGATAGTCGGAAAAGCCCGGGATGATGGTGACGTCCGACTGGTTGCATTTCAGCCTCACCGTATGGTCGTCAACCTTGGTGATGGCGCCGGCGGAAGCCTTCTTCGTGGCAGGATCGATCAGGGAACCCATGCGCCCAGCCATCGAATTGCCCTCGGCCGCCTTATCGCACCAGCGGCCGATGTTGTAGACGATGTCGTCGGCGTTGAAGTCGTCGCCGTTCGACCATTTCACGCCCTTGCGCAGATGCAGCGTGTATTCGGTGGCGTCGTCGCTGACCTCCCAGCTCTCGACCAGATGGCCCTCGAAGGTGAAGTCGGTGGTGTAGCGGATCATGTAGTCGTTGCACTGGCGCATGACGTTGGCGATCTCGGACCAGTCCCAGGCGCGCGGATCCTTCATGTCCTTGATGATCATCTGCATCTTCAGGATGCCGCCCTTCTTGCCGGGCACGATTGCGGCGGCCTTGGCCGGCTCTATTCCCGCCATCGAGTAGGCGAGCGCCGTGGAAGCGCCCATCACGCTGGCCATGGCCAGGAATTCGCGGCGGTCCATCCTGCCGCTTTTGACTTCGGCTGCGTAGCTTTCGATGACCGTCGGGACACGGTCACCGTTGCTTTTGAACATTGTCATCGTTGTTCTCCGGTTCGGGGCTTTTCGCCCGTTACATTCCCCTTGCGGCTGCACATGTTAGGGGCGATGCAAAAATCCCGGAAGGGCTCGGCTCGTCACGAACGGCAGAAAACCGGCCTTTGAGACCTAAAAAAACAATGCCATTGGCTCGTCAAATTTTTGAGGGTGAAACCCGGCGCTGATGCATGTCGCCCAAAAGTGCGTAGCGGTTTTGGGACAACGACATGTGTCCACAAAAGACTTAAAGCGCGTCGCCCGAGTCCGGTCCTGCGCGATGCGCTTTAAGGCCGCGCAGCGTCTTCCCTGGCCCTGGACAGGATCCATTCCTTGACGGTGCGCGCGATGTTCCCCTTCGAAAGCTGGCTCTCGGTGAGATAGTAATTCCAGGGACTTGGCGGCCGCACGGGAAACGGCTCGACGAGCAGCCCGCGATCCATATAGGCGTGTGACAGGGAGCGCTGCGTGGCGACCAAGCCCGCCCCCATGGCGGCCATTTCAAGCGCTATGTTGGAGGCGTTGGTCGACAAGCCTTTGTCGTGGTCTTCCATGTCGACGCCGAGCGCATCGGTCACCACCTGCCAGTATTCCTGGCGGCCATGGACGAAGATCCAATCCACCTTGAGCATGTCCTGCGGCGTCTTCAGCGCGTGCTCGCCTTCGAGCATGCCGGGAGCGCAGAGCAGGACCAGTTCGTCATTCCAGAGCGGGATGGCGGAAGGCGGCCTGTCGTCGAAGCGCCGCGTCGAGATAGTGATGTCGGCGATCTGCTCGCTGAGGTCTTCCCAGATCGTGCCGTGCAGCACGATCTCGATCTCGGGATGCTTCTTGCGGAAGGCTGCCATGCAGCCCGCCAGCCAGTTCTCCGCAAGGCTCATCGGACAGGAAACGACCACCGTTCGGTTGCGCGAGGAAGCGACGATCGCTTCGGTCGCCTGGTCGATCTGGTCGAGCGCCTGGCGCAACGTCGGCAGGAACGCCTCCCCCATCTCGGTCAGCTTCAGGCTGCGCGGGTAGCGTATGAACAGCTGCCGGCCGATATAATGTTCGAGCGCGCGCACATGCGTGCTGACCGCTGCCTGGGTGTAGCCCAGTTCCTTGGCCGCCATGGTGAAGCTCAAATGGCGGGCCGAGCTCTCGAAAGAGCGGATATAGTTCAAGGGGGGTGGCGGCTTCATCCCGGTCTCCTAAAAAGCAATTCCAGGAAAAGTGTGAGCGGTTAGGCTCGGCGCCTCGGCCGTAGCTTCCGTCCGGAATTGCGTCAAAACAAAGCGATGGTGCGGTTAGCCGGTTTTAGGGGAACCGCGACCCCCCCCCACAATACAAAAAAAATAGGAATTGGGGCCCGCGGGTGAAAAAACACAAAGGGCCAAGGCAAAGAATATTTTTTACA